>QJWJ01000450.1 GCA_003235365.1 Deltaproteobacteria bacterium | reverse complement strand
GCCATTGGCAGCAGGGCGGGTTTCATCACGACATCGTTGACCGGTTCGGTCTCTGGCGGCTGCGATGTCCGAAAAGCACCGAATCTTGTCGCCAGCTTCCAATCATCCTCAACCGGAGGGTGACCGCTCACTGGTTCGATCTTCGCGAGCTTCATGCCACGAACGCACGAAGCGGGCTTCGCGAGAAGTTCCGAGAACGACAGATGGTAGGCGCCTGAAATCCAAGCAATTAACCTGTACGCCGCCTAACAAGGGTTTGAACCCGACGGGGCTGGCAGCGCCTCGCCTTGCTGAAGCGTTCCCTGTAAGTGGCGGCTGATCGCCGCCCGTTTTTCTTCTGGGCCTCGCTACCGGATAGCTTGTTCCGTAAAGCCCCGCGGGTTAAACCCAGGGTCGTTGGGCAGACTGCCGCGGCGAGACAATCCATCTCGTCCGCCCCGGTGCTCGGATCCGTCGACATCCTGCGAGCCAGCAAGCGGTCAACCCCTGAGACAACACAGTTGTCAGTGACGCTAGCGGCAACCCGCATCAATTCGTCACAGGCACAAGACTTGCCCATTCTGCTACGCACGCAGCGGCACCATGACTCGCGCCCGCCAACCCGATTCGTCCGAGCTTCTCGAGCTGGCGTGCGCCGCCCACGGCGGTCTCGACACTTGGTTGAACGTACACGCGTTTCATGGGTCTTGCCGCCACCTCGGCGGGGCAATCCCCCTCTTCAAGGGACTTGGCACAACATTCGACGCTCCAGGGGCATTTTCCGTCTACCCTCACGAGCGCAGAACCGTCTTTCACGACTATCCCAAGGCTCATTGCAAGCTCACGTTCGACACGGCCACTTCCCCCGCCCGGATTCTGGTCTCATCGCCTTTCGACCAGCAAACCGTCCTCCCCAGATATCGCGATCGTTTCCTCGGCCTTGCCAAGTGGCGACGTTGGACCCCAACCGATGCCGCATACTTCTTCGGATACGCTCTCCTGACCTACTTCAGCGTCCCCTTCATCCTCACGGACTGCGATGTCCTTCGATGCAATCGCAACGCCATCACCGTCCGCTTCCCACTCGAAATCGAATCTCATTGCCAGGTCCAGACCTTCTGGTTTGCCGCCAACGGGACGCTCACCAGACACGACTACACCGCCGATATCCTCGGCAGCGTCTTCCGCGGCGCGCACTACTCGTCGGACTACGTAGACGTACAAGGCGTCAAGTTGGCACAAACTCGCCGCGTCGTTCCACGTGTCGCCATCGTTCCGCTGCCGCTCACCGTTCTCTCGGCAGCCCTCTCGTTCAACTAGCCTTCGGCACGATTCCTCTCCGCAGCAATCGCCACCGAAACGACGCTCGCCAAATAGCCGAGCCCCCGACCGCGTCTCGCCTGCCCCTCTAGCGTCCGCGGTGCTGGTCCGTACTCGCGAAACTACCGTGACGTCGAAGATCCATGGTACGACGCCCTCATGCGCCGCGCAGTCGTTATCTGGGCATTACTCGCCTCCGGCTGCGTGGCGTACGGCACCAGAGAATGGTTCAAGGACTACGAGTTTCTACGGCTCAGAGCCCGAGCAGCCTTCGATCTCGACTGCGATGCCAGAAACCTCACCTTCCAGCCGATGGGTTCGAGAGCGGAAGGCTACGACGTGATCGGAGTCCAGGGCTGTGACCACAACGCCATCTACGTCTTCCGTGACGACGCCTGGATTCTCAACAGCACGTCGCCATTCTGATCACCCACGACTTTAGCGACTAGATACGCATACGTCGCAACGTGCGCGGTTGCAGCTGCCCAACAAGGGTTTGAACCCGACGGGGCTAGCAGCGCCGCGCCTTGCCGAAGCCTCCCCTGCAAGTGGCGGCTGATCGCCGCCCGTTTTCACTTCGGTGGTGGCATCCGGAAACCTTGTCGCGTAAAGCCCCGCGGGTTAAACCCAGGGTCGTTCGGCAGACCCGTTCACCCTTCACCCACCGCTCACGCAACCGCTCAGCAACTGCGCGACTTCCCAGAACCGAAGTCACCACGCGAGCGAAGGACCATCCGCCAAACGCTCTCCGCAACGGGCGGAAACGGGTGGTCGAGACCAGACCCGTTGTGGGACGAGTCCGAGCGACGTTCAAGATGCCCGAGCGGGCCACCGCACCCTCTTTTCGTGTCTCGCGCTTGACCGTACCCGTATTCGGGGTACACTGCCCCAGTGGAGGTTCTCCTATCCAGCACCGCGCAGAAACAGCTCACCAAGGTGCCGCCTCACATCCTGCGCAAGTTCGCGCTTTGGGTCGATCTCGTTCGGTTCGAGGGACTCGAAGCCGCTCGTGCCGTCCGAGGGTTTCGCGACCACGCGCTGAAGGGCACGTGGGCCGGCTACCACGCGGTTCGCTTGAACGACGCATACCGAGCCATCTACATCGTCCGCGCACAAGGTCGCGTCGAGACGGTTCTTGTCGAAGAGGTCAACAAGCATGACTACTAAACGCCCAGTGAAGTCCCGCGGCTCAAATGCAGGCGCCGTTCTCGAGAAGCTGATGGGGGGACCGCTCACCCTCGCGGCTGCGTTGGCAGCGCTTCGTCACGCGGAAGGCGAAAGCCTGCAACAGTTCTCCCAGCGATTGGGCGTGTCGCGCACGCACCTCAGCGACATCGAGCATGGACGCCGCTCGGTCGGGCTGGAACGCGCTGCTGCGTTCGCGCATGCGTTAGGGCAGAACGAAGCCCAGTTCGTTCGCTTGGCCCTACAAGACCAAGTGCGCCAAGCGGGGCTAAAGCTCCGAGTAGCGGTCCACGCGGCGTAGTCCGTTCGGAACTTGCCCACGGCTGGCTCGCCCTTCCGTGGCCCGTGCAAACGACTACGGTCGATTCCCGTTCCTGGGAGCTCCACGTGGAAAGACACAGCGGGCCGGAGGGCGAGTCCTTTCTGCGGCGACTGAACCAGCTCGCCTACGAGGACGTCGTGGTCGCCCGGTTCGGAGTCTGGGATGAGACCAAGCAGAGAGCGTTCTTCAATGCGAAGTGGACGCACCAAACCTACTCCATCATCCTCGCTTGCGGGTTGCCGATAGGCGCGTTTTCCAGCGTTTGCTCCGAGAGCGCTTTCAGATTGTTGGTGCTGCCAACGCACCAGAATCTCGAATTTGGAACGCGAGTAGTTCGCGCGTTGCTGGAAGACGCGCGCGCCCGTCGCGTGCCGATGCTTCTGCAGGTGCTGCACAAGAACGGACCCAGGGTTCTCTACGAGAGACTGGCGGTTCGCGTGTTTGAGGGCACGGAGACGCACCGCAAGATGCGCTGGGAGCCAACGCAACAGGTTTGAAAGTCCCGCATGAACGACGACGACAGAGCACACGACGAGACTTGAGACAGGGGCTGCCGAACAAGCCAATGAACCTGGCAGGCGCCTTCTGCGCCTCGCCCTGCCCAAGCGCCCCCCGGCAAGGGGCGGCTGATCGCCGCCGCTGTCTTTTCTTTGGCCTGGCCACCGGAACCCTTGTTCCTTCAGCGCCTGCAGGTTATTGGCAGGGTCGTTGGGCGGACGACGCCCGGAGCGCCTGCAGCGATATCCGGTCCTCACTCGTGAGTCCGACGGTCCAGCTGTTTGCCTCCTACGAGGCCGCTCGCTGGATAGGTCTCTCCCACTCACCCCCCTCTGCGTCTCGACGGTGGATTCCTCGTTCGACTTCAAGCACTATGTGGCCGTCCCTGGCTTCCGGAAGTCAAGCAAGCCGCAATGCCGCTCGTCCCAGACCTCCTACAACTGTCAACCGATGGCGCCTCGATCACCGACTTGTGTCGCGACGGCGACCTGGCCGTGTGTCAACCGGACTCCCAGTGGCCGGATCGCTGCGTCATTTGCAACAGTCCTGCGAATGGCTACCGCACGCCGATTCGCCTCAGCTGGCATCCAACGGAGCTCTATTTTCTCCTGTTCATTCCTCCACTCTACATGGTGGCGGCTATCGCCCTCACTCGCTCCGCAACCGTAAACGTTCCGATTTGCTCACAGCACGTACGGCGCAGGCGCCGCTCACTCTTTCTCTCAGTCGCGCTCGCCTTGACCGTAGTTGGCTCCTGCAGCGCCGGACTTGAGCTCGTTCCGAAACAGAACTTCACGGCTGCTGTCACAGTGTGCTTGGCCGGGCTCACGCTGCTCATCGCCATTCTAGTTTGGACGACCTTGCGGTCACGCGTGCTTGAGCCCCGACGGATTCAAGAGCGCAACGTCTGGGTTACTTGCGGCCGCGATTTCCTAGCTTCGCTACCAACCCTAGAACGACCGCCAAGCTGAAGTGTTGATTGACCACCGCCGACAAAATACGTCATCCGGGAGCACAGCTTGCAACAACACGTCGCGGAATCCAAAGGAGTGGATGGGCACGCAACATGACCCGCGACGCCCAAGCTCCGCTGAGTCTGGCTCCCTTGCGCCCCCGCGCTAGATCCCCGCCTGATGTAAGCGTAGACTCGCGACAATGACTCGGATCTGGCGCCCCGACACCCTTGGAGAAGTGATCGCTCATCGCAGTTGTCAGCTCGTGCAGGGCAAGCGCAAGTCCAACATCCACCTTCGCCTAGGCAAACCCGTCCAAGAACCGGCTGCCACCCGCAATGACCCTTGGCATTGTCCGCTCTCCATTTCCGGCCGCGCCATCCCAGACGAGTTCTTTGCGGTCGCCGGCATCGATTCGTTCCAGGCATTGATTCTTGCGCTGTCGCTCGCCAGCGATCGGATCCCCACCATCGCCGAGAAGGCGCGCGGGCGCATCGTCTGGCTTGACGAAGAGGAACGCGTCATACTTGGCCGTCACGTACTTTCCGGCGCGGCAGAAGACGCTTTGTATGCCATGGTCGCGCGGTTTTCGAGAGCCGCCGCAATACTCGATCCAGGCAGCACGGCGTCATCATCACGCCAACGTGATCGCGCCGTCAACGCCCTAAAAGCCGTCGCTAGAAACACCGTGAAACGAGGTCCCAAAGCGCCACGGGGAAACACAACTGGGCGACGCAAGGGGTGAGGCTACCGCCGCCCAACAAGGGTTTGAACCCGGCGGGGCTAGCAGCGCCTCGCCCTGCTGAAGCCTTCCCTGCAGGGGGCGGCTGATCGCCGCCCGCTTTCATTTCGGTGGTGGCATCCAGCAGCCTTGTCGCGTAAAGCCCCGCGGGTTAAACCCAGGGTCGTTAGGCGGACCACGAATGTTCCGAGTCACCATCTTGTGCGCCTGCGTCGTTGCGCTGTCTTGTCACAGTCGCGACGAGCCCACTGCGAACTCCAAAACAACGGTCTCGCTCACGTCTCCAGCTGGCTGGTGCACTG
>QJWJ01000399.1 GCA_003235365.1 Deltaproteobacteria bacterium | reverse complement strand
GGTGAGGGCCCTAAAACCCGCCCCTTTGCAGTCGTTTTTCTCGACTCCATTCTCTGTTGCATCGAATGAGCGTACGCGAATCGTGAACGCTCATTCAGCAACTCACGTCAGCTGGCTCACGCACCCGTGGTGGGTGCGTCCGTCGAGGCGGGAACGCGCGACGGCTGTTCGAAGCGGAACTTCACTTCGCCGTCGACCACATCCACGATCGTGTGCCCACCGTTTTCTAGAGCACCGAACAGCAACTCGTCGCCCAGCGGGCGTTTGATGCGGTCCTGGATGAGGCGGGCCAATGGTCGCGCACCGTTGTCGCGGTCGTAACCTTCCGTCGCGAAATAGTTCCTCGCGACATCCGTCAGCTCGATGCTCACGTTGCGGTCTGCCAGCAGGCTTGCCGTCTCGCCGACTGCCTTGTCGACGATCTCCAGCATCACGTCGGGACTCAGTGGAGCAAAGTCGATCTTCGCATCGAGGCGGTTGCGAAACTCGGGGCTGAAGGTGTTCTTGTAGGCGATGTCTGTGCTGCCCCGCGTCTCGCGCTGGCCGAAACCCACGCGCACCTTGGTCAGGTCTTGGGCTCCGACGTTGCTCGTCATGATCAGCACGACGTGGCGGAAATCCGCCTTCTTGCCGTTGTTGTCGGTGAGCGTGCCGTGGTCCATCACCTGCAGCAAGACGTTGAAGATGTCAGGATGTGCCTTCTCGATCTCATCGAGCAGCAAGACGGCGTGTGGCGTCTTGGTCACGGCGTCGGTGAGCAGACCGCCGTTGTCGTGACCGACGTAGCCGGGGGGAGCACCGACAAGACGGGATACCGTGTGCCGCTCCATGTACTCGCTCATGTCGAAGCGAATCAATTCGATTCCCAGGATCTTGGCGAGTTGTTTGGCGACCTCGGTCTTGCCGACTCCAGTGGGGCCGGTGAACAGGTAGGAGCCGATGGGTTTTTCGGGTGGGCGCAGCCCGGCGCGCGCGAGCTTGATGGCAGAGGCCAATTCGGCAATCGCTTCGTCCTGCCCGTACACGACGCTCTGCAGCTCCGCGCCGAGATTCTTCAGGGCGCTCTTGTCGTCGGTCGAAACCTGCTTTGGAGGCACGTGGGCCATGCGAGCCACGACCTGTTCCACGCGGCCGACGTCGACGACCGAGCCCGGTCCGAGTTCGAGCTTCGCGTCCGCCCCCGCTTCGTCCATCAAGTCGATGGCCTTGTCGGGGAGACGGCGGTCGCGCAGATGCTTCTCGGCCAGCTTGCCCGCCGCCTCCAGGGCATCGTCGTCGTACTTGACCTGATGGTACTCCTCGTAGTGGCTGCGTAGGCCCTTGAGGATCTGAATCGTCTCCGCGGCCGTCGGCTCGGTGACGTCGATCTTTTGAAAGCGGCGCGTCAGCGCCGTGTCGCGCTCCATGTGGCGGCGGAATTCCTCGAAGGTCGTCGCGCCGATGCAGCGAATGCGTCCGCTGCTCAGCGCCGGTTTGAGAAGATTCGAGGCATCCACCGTGCCTCCGCCCGCCGCGCCCGCGCCGACGACCGTGTGCAGCTCGTCTACGAAGAGGATGGCGCCCTGGCGTTGTTCGAGCTCGCGCATCACGCCCTTCATGCGTTCTTCGAAGTCACCGCGGAACTTGGTTCCGGCCAGCAGCGCTCCCATGTCCAGTGCGAAGACCTCGGCGTCCTGTAGTTGAACGGGAACTTCTTTGGCGACGATCTTCGTTGCCAGGCCTTCGACGATGGCGGTCTTGCCGACCCCCGCGTCACCGACGAACAGTGGGTTGTTTTTTCTTCGCCGGGCCAGAACCTGAATGGCGCGACGCAGTTCCTTGTCGCGCCCGATCAACGGGTCGATCTGGCCTTCGGCGGCGCGCTCGTTGAGATTGACTGTGAAACGTTCCAGTGGGCTCTTGTCGGGCTTGCTTTCGCCTTCCTCGACAGCGGGCCCTTCGCTAGACACTTCGTCCGGCTCGGTGCCGTCTTTCGTCACCCGATGCGAGACGAAGTTGACCAGATCGAAGCGCGTGACACCGTTGTCGTGCAGCGCGCGCACCGCCCACGAATCGTCTTCGGAGAAGATCGCGATGACCACGTTGTAGCCCTTGAGCTCAGCCTTGCCGCTCGATTCGACGTGAATGGCGGCGCGCTGCAGGACACGGCGGAAGCCATTCGACGCCGATGGGGGGCCCGCATCGCCACTCGGGATGGCCTCCATCTCGTCATCGAAGACACGCTCGAGCTCGCGCTTGATTGCCTCGACGTTGCCGCCGCTCTTTCGAATGTATTGCGTCGTGTCGTGATCGTGAAGCAGCGCATAGAGCAAATGCTCCACGGTCATCATTTCGTGACCGCGTCTCGAGGCCTCGTTGGCGGCCACCGAACAGGCGATCTCCACTTCTGCGCTGACCTTCATTCCTCGTCCTCCGGTTCGGCGGTGCACTTCAAGGGGTGGCCCTGGCTCTTTGCGTACTGGGAGACCTGGGACACCTTCGTTTCCGCGACGTCTCGCGTGTACACGCCCACGATCCCGTAGCCCCGATGGTGCACGTTCAGCATGATGTGGGTTGCCTCGGTTTCGGTCTTGCGAAAGAACTTGCGCAAGACGTGCACCACGAACTCCATCGTCGTGTAGTCATCGTTGTGAAAGATGACCGAGTATCGCCGTGGGCGCTTGGTCTCGTGGTGTTCGACGAGTTCGAGGTCGCCTGACTGCTCGGGGGCTTTGTTTGGCGGAGATGACATCGTTTGCTGGGAACGTCTCACGAGTCCGTGAAATGCGTGCCACTGCAAATTCTTGTCACTGCTCGACCACCTGTCGACCCCTGAACCGCGACGGAATTGGCCGAACGGCAGTGTCGCTCAGCGTTGCCCTGAGCCGGACTCGGCGATCCGGCGGCTGCTCCAGCGACGGCAAGACCGTCGCCAAGTGCGCGAAATATCACCACGGGCGCACGGCGCCGAGCCCAGGCGGAAGCGGGCGTCGGCCAAACGGGCGCCGAGGGGTCGCGGATGTCGGGCGAGGGGCGCCCCCAGCAGGTGGTCGGGCTGCCCCGTCGTAGCGCTTCAGGTGGCCTTTTTGGCCGACGCCTTGGGCTGGTCGGCTTGGGCGTTTTCGGCAGCTCGTTGCTCGGCCCAGGCGACGTTTTTGCGCGTGCGGCGCTTCTTTTCTCGGCGTCGAGCTCGGGAATCTTGGGGGGTAGACATGTCTGAGATCCTCTGGGGTGATGAGTGGGGAGGGGCGGTTTACAGCAAACGGCTCACACCGTCCACGTCTCTCCCGAATGCAACAGCTTTTTCAGATCGCCCTTTCCGAATCGCTCGGCCCCGGCTCGGCGCTGCTGAGCGACGCGGTCTTCGTAGGTTTCGGCTTCGGCCGCGTACAGCACGCCCAGGGCCACCGGGAAGGCAGGGAAGGGCATGCGAGCCAGCAAGGTGGCGAGCATGGGGTTGGTCTCGTCGTGGACCAACACGTCGTCCAGATTCACGCCGTTCTCCCCGACGGTGACCACCTCGAGCTGGAACGACTTGGGGTTGAGGCGCAACCCGCGGTTCCTCTCTTTGCCGAACACGAGCGGCTTGCCGTGTTCCACCAGCAGCTGACGCTCGTCCTTGACGTCTTTCTCGCGGAACGCGTCGAACGCGCCGTCGTTGAAGACGTTGCAGTTCTGGTAGATCTCGGTGAACGTCGTGCCCTTGTGTTTTGCGGCCCGTTCGAGGACCTGACCGAGATGCTTGGCCTCCACGTCGATGGAACGGGCGACGAACCGGGCGTTGCAACCGAGCGCGAATGACGCCGGGTCCACGGGGTGATCGGCAGAACCCAGGGGCGTGCTCTTGGTGATCTTCCCGACCTCACTGGTCGGCGAGTATTGACCTTTGGTCAGCCCGTAGATCCGATTGTTGAACATCAGCACGTTGAGGCCGACGTTGCGTCGCAACACGTGCATGAGGTGGTTGCCGCCGATGCTCAGGCCGTCACCGTCACCGGTGACCAGCCATACCGTCAAGTCGGGGTTGGAGACCTTGATGCCGGTTGCGATCGCCGGAGCCCGACCGTGAATGGTGTGAAAGCCGTAGCTGGCCATGTAGTACGGAAAACGGCTGCTGCAGCCGATGCCGCTGACCCAGACCATCTGGTGCGGCGCGACGCCGATGTCGGGGAGCGTGCGTTGCACGGCTGCCAAGATCGCGTAGTCGCCGCAGCCAGGGCACCAGCGCACGTCCTGGTCGGAAGAGAAGTCTTTTTTGGTGAGTTTCTCGGTGGGAATGACAGAGGTCACGTCTTACGCCTCCAGGGTCTGCGCGATGCGCTGTTCCAGCTCGTCGATGGTGAAGGGTAGGCCTTCGATCTTGGCGAAACTGTGTGCTGGGATCATGAATTCGCCCCGCACGATCTTGACGAGCTGGCCCATGTTCATTTCGGGGACCAGCACCTTGTCGAACCGCCCGAGCAGTTCTGCCGTGTTCTTGGGGAAGGGATTGAGGTAGCGCAAGTGTGCGTGGGAGACGTCTAGTCCACGCGCGCGACTGCGCCGTACCGCTTCTTTGATGGCGCCGTAGGTCGAGCCCCATCCGAGCACGAGAAGCTTGCCGCTGTCCGCTCCCTCGCTCACGGACAGTTCGGGAGCGTCCGACGCGATACCGGCGATCTTCGCGGCGCGCACTTCGCTCATGCGCTGGTGGTTTTCGGGAGAGTACGAGATGTTGCCGCTGTCGAAGTCCTTTTCCAGGCCGCCGATGCGGTGGGTCAGGCCCGGGGAGCCGGGGACGGCCCAGGGTCGCGCCAGGGTCTTTTCATCGCGTAAGAACGGGTGAAATCCATCGAACCCTTCGGTGGCCTGGCGCACCTCGAAGCGGGGGAGGGACTCCACGTCCGGGATGCGCCATGGCTCGGCGCCATTACCGAGGTAGCCGTCCGTCAACAAGATGACCGGGGTCATGTACTTGGTGGCGATGCGTGCCGCTTCGATCGCCATGTAGAAGCAGTCGCCGGGTGTGGCCGCAGCGAGTACACAAACCGGCGCCTCACCGTTGCGGCCGTACAGCGCCTGGAACAAGTCGGCTTGTTCGGTCTTGGTGGGCATGCCCGTGCTCGGCCCTGCTCGCTGCACGTTGATCACCACCAGCGGCAACTCGGTCGCGACCGCGAGGCCCAGTGCCTCCATCTTCAGAGCCATGCCTGGTCCGCTGGTGGTCGTAACCCCGAGCTTGCCCGCATAGGACGCGCCAATCGCCATGCACACCGCGGCAATCTCGTCTTCAGCCTGCAGGGTGCTGACTCCGAAGTTCTTGTGGCGACTGAGCTCGTGCAAAACGTCACTGGCTGGGGTGATCGGGTAGGAGCCGAGAACGATCGGCAAGCCGCTCAGTTCGCCCGCTGCGACCAGCCCCCATGCCGTTGCCAAGTTTCCGGAAATGTTCCGGTATTCACCCTTTTCGACGGCTGCCGGCGCAACCTCGTACCTGTCGTGAGCAACTTCTGCGGTTTCGCCGTAGGCGTGTCCCGCGCGTAGGGCAGCGCTGTTGGCTGCGACCAACTGGGGGTTCTTACCGAACTTCTGTTCAATCCAACGCAGCGTGGGCTCGAGCGGGCGATTGTAAATCCAATACATCAACCCGAGGGTCCAGAAGTTCTTGCATCGATTAGCTTCCTTGGTGGACAGCCCGGTGCCTTCGACTGCGTTGATCGTCAGTTTCGTGATGTCGATCACCAGCGAAGGGAACGCGTCGAGTGACCCGTCCTCCAGAGGGTTGCTGGTGTAGCCGGCTTTGGTCAGGTTCCCCTTCGAGAAGGCACTCGCGTTGACGACCACGAGGGCACCGGGCTTGAGCGCGGTCAGGTTGACCTTCAAGGCGGCCGGGTTCATGGCGACCAGCACGTCCGGCCTGTCGCCTGGAGTGAACACGTCCTCCGAGGAGAAATGAACCTGAAAGCCGCTCACCCCGTACAAGGTTCCGGCTGGGGCTCGGATCTCCGCGGGGAAATCGGGGAACGTCGCGAGATCATTGCCTACCAGCGCCGCGGTGGTCGTGAACTGAGAGCCGGTGACCTGCATGCCGTCGCCGGAGTCACCGGCAAAGCGCACGACCGCGCCCTTGAGGTGGCGGATTCCGCCGGCTGCTGTTGAGCTTCCCTGCACTGCTGTGCCCATAACTGCCGCTGCTACCTTTCGGAGTGAGAAACCGGCCGGCGCTGCTGTGTTGCCTGCCTATTTCAGGCATCGCGCCGGGCCGGTCTACTGCGACGTGGCTTGGACTTTGTCAAGCTTCCACGCAGTTCGGCAGGTTAGCTGAGGAGCGCGGCAGGGCGGTGCCCCCGAAGGTCGCGCGATGGGCGCAGTGCGTCAGCCCTGGGGGAGGTGCCGCTCCAGCATCTGAGCCAGGCGCGGAACCGACGCTGCGACGTGTTTCTTCGCACTTGGACGCAGCTTCTCGTACGTCTTCTTGATGACGGCGCGAGATGCGTTCTCCGCGCGGGCGTCGGTGATTGCCAGCAGCTTCTCGGCCACTTGGTCGGGGTCGCGACGGAAGTAGTCCGCTACTGACACACCCTGCTCTTGTGCGCTTTGCCGCAAAGGGTCGAGGGCGTCGAGGAAGTCGTCGAGCAGTGCGTCGATGACTTCGCGCACGAATCCGGGCTTGATACCCTTGACCACGCTGTAAGCCGCTTTGATCGCCACGCCGCTCAACCCACCTTTGTCGTTCACTTCCTGATCCAGGACCGACTGTGCGTCCTCGATCACTGCGGGGCGAGTTTGCTCGTTGGCGAGGAGTTCCTTGAGTGTGCTCATGGGGGTCATTGCCTTACGTTATGAGTCGCGGGTGGTTTGCCGACTTGCGCTCACGGTGTCAAGCGCCGCCGAGCGGCCAGGGGCCCGGCGGAATCATCAGGCAAATCATTAGTGACCGCCGCGGATTGTCGTAAATAGGTAGTTAGAGCAGGGAGCGCGGGCGGCGTTTGCAGGTCGTCCGTGTTTCGGTCTTTCAAGCCCGTTCGAGCAAACCGTGACCAGCGCAGCAGTAGCCCAATCCTCCCCGATCGAGTCCGACGGTATCCGCAACGACACGGCGCCTGGCAAGATCCTCGTCGTCGACGATCAGCGCAACATGCGTGCGACGCTGGCGATGATGTTGCGAGGCAGCGGCCATGAGGTCGACGAAGCCGACTCCGGCGAGAAGGGCAAAGAGATGGGTTCGACCGGCGCCTACGACATGGTGCTCACGGACCTGCGCATGGGCGGTGCCGACGGCATCGACGTGTTGCGCGCCGTCAAGCAGACCCAGCCGCTCACCGAAGTGATGGTGATGACGGCCTACGGCACCATCGAAAGCGCCGTCGAAGCGATGCGCCTCGGTGCCTTCGATTACATTCAGAAGCCCTTCACGGAAGAAGAGCTTCTGGTCAAGGTTTCCCGTGCGCTCGAGAGCCGCAAGTTGCAAGGCCAAGTGCAACTGTTCGCGCAAGAGTTCAAAGAGAAGTATCACTTCGACAACATCATCGGTCGCTCCCAGGCCGTGCGTGACGTGCTCGGTCGCGTCGTTCGGGTGGCGCCGACCGACGCCATCGTGCTCATCACCGGCGAGAGCGGTACCGGCAAAGAGCTCATCGCACGTGCGGTTCACGCCAACAGCCGCCGCGCCGACAAGCCCTTCGTGACGGTCAACTGCGCGGCGATCAGCGAAACGCTGCTCGAAAGCGAGCTGTTCGGCCACGCCCGCGGTGCCTTCACCGGCGCCGTTTCGGCGCGCAAGGGGCTGTTCGAAGAGGCTGACGGCGGCACGTTCTTCTTCGACGAAATCGCCGAAACCACGCCGTCATTTCAAGCCAAGTTGCTGCGCGCCATTCAAGAGGGCGAAGTTCGCCGTGTCGGCGAAAACAAGTCGATTCACATCAACATTCGCGTGATCGCCGCCACCAACGTCGATTTGGCCGACGCCGTGCGCGAGCGGCGCTTTCGGCAAGATCTGTACTACCGCCTGAACGTGGCGCGGTTCACCTTGCCCCCACTACGTGAGCGTCGTGAAGACATCCCGCTGCTCGTGCAGTTCTTCTTGGACAAGTTCAACAAGAAGATGAACGCCCAAGCGCGTTTGGGCGAGGGTGTGATGGAGCAGGTGGTCCAGTACAACTTCCCCGGTAACATTCGCGAGCTCGAGAACATGGTCGAGCAGGCAGTGGCGTTTTCTGGCGGCGGCGTCATCTCCGTCGACGACATCTTGCCCGAAGCGCCGCAGAAGCGAGCTGGGCCCCGAGGGCGTGCCCTGGCCGACATCGTGGACGACGCCGAGCGTGAAGCGGTGTCCGCCGCGCTGGCGGCCCACGAAGGCAATCGCGAGCGCGCCGCAGAAGCGTTGGGGATCAGCCCGACCACCCTGTGGCGCAAGATGACCCGCCTGGGCATCACCTTCGAGCCGCGCTGACGGGCAGCGTCGCAGCCGATTTTGGGGTTGATGGTCTCGAGACGCGGGGTACCGCGGCTCGGCGCGTCTCGACTCATCCAACCAGGATACCAAGAGCTTTTTCCTGCTCTGCCCCAACGGCGTGCTCGCGCGCGATGTCTGCAGCCGCTGCCGTCGTCGGCTGTCTCGAGGCCGACAGCGTTCACCGAGGGCATCGCCAATTGGGAACGCGCGGCGTTTTTTCCTTTTCGTGGCGTTTTGGGATCTGCTCTAAGGCGCCACTATGCTCGCCGCCGAGCTCGACTACGACCTGCCCGAGGAGCGCATCGCTCAACACCCGCCGGCCACGCGCGACGGTGGACGACTGCTCGTGGTGAGCGAACCGTTGCAACATCGCGTCGTGCGAGATTTTGCGTCGCTCGTCCCCGAAGGCGCGCTGGTCGTGCTCAACGACACGCGCGTGATGAAGGCGCGCGTGTTCGCGCAGCGCGCCCAGACCGGAGGGAAGCTCGAGGTGCTGTTCTTGGACCCACACCCAACCCAGGCGGACGTGTGGCAGGTCATGGTCAAGAGCAATCGCCCGGTGCGTCCCGGCGACGTCGCCCGGGTTGGCGATTCGACTCTGGAATTTCTGGAGCGATTGCCCCAAGGGACGCGTTGGATGCGCTGCTCGAGCAACGTGGATGCGCTGCTGCAGGTACACGGTCACGTGCCGTTGCCGCCCTACGTGCGGCGTCCTGACGAGGCCGACGACGAGACGCGTTACCAAACCGTCTTTGCCAAGCACCTCGGCTCGGCCGCTGCACCCACCGCGGGGCTACACGTCACCGAAGCGATGTTGGAGCAGCTCGTCGAACGTGGCGTGCGCGTGGCGCACGTCACGTTGCACGTCGGCGCAGGCACGTTCAAACCGGTCAGTAGTGAGTCCCTCGCCGACCATCCCATGCACTCGGAGCGCTATGAGATTGGCGCTCACTTGGAGACTGAACTCGCTGCGGCCAAAGCACGTGGCGCGCTGGTGGTTGCCGTTGGCACGACCGTGGTGCGGGCTCTGGAGAGCGCCGCCCGTCACTCCGAGGGGTTCAGGCCGGGGCCCCGTTCCACGGATTTGCTCATCCAGCCGGGCTTCTCGTTCCGAGTGGTCGATGCGCTGCTCACGAACTTTCACGCGCCGCGCAGTACGTTGCTGGCGTTGGTGTTTGCGTTTGCAGGCGTGGATCGGACACGCGCCGCCTACGCCGAGGCCATTGCCGAAAGTTACCGATTTCTATCCTACGGAGATGCGA
This sequence comes from Deltaproteobacteria bacterium, assembly GCA_003235365.1. Taxonomy (GTDB): domain Bacteria; phylum Myxococcota_A; class Polyangia; order Polyangiales; family Polyangiaceae; genus SZUA-265. Next base: position 7,571 of record QJWJ01000399.1, on the reverse strand, counting down.
TGTGGATCCCCAAGCGCTGCAGCTGAACGGCTTCGTCGTCCAGGCAAGGAGCGGTCAGGCGCGGGCTGGCGTGTTTCGCACGGCGCACGGCGACGTTCCGACGCCGGCCTTCATGCCCGTTGGGACTCGGGCGGCCGTCAAGGCCGTGACGCCGAGTGAACTGGCCGCGACCGGCGCGCGCATGCTGATCGCCAACACCTACCACTTGTGGTTGCGGCCCGGGGCGGAGCTGGTCGCGCAAATGGGTGGACTGCATCGGTTCATGGGTTGGCCGCACGCGATCGCGACCGATTCAGGGGGCTTCCAAGCGTTTTCTCTCGCGTCGCGAGTGAAGGTCAGTGAGGACGGCTTCGAGTTCTCCTCCCACCTGGACGGATCGCGTTGGCATCTCAGTCCGGAAGAATCGATGCGCGTTCAGGGACTGCTCGGTTCCGACGTTGCGTTGCAGCTCGACATCTGCGCCGAAGCAGGAGTCGACAGGGCTCAGCTCGAAGCCGCCATCGAACGCACCACGCGCTGGGCCGCGCGTTGCCTCGAGGCCCGCAAACCGGGGCAAGCGTTGTTCTGCATCGTGCAAGGAGGCTGTGACGTCGACTTGCGGTTGCGCCACGCAGAAGAACTGTCGGGGATGCCCTTCGATGGGATCGCGCTCGGGGGCTTCAGCGTGGGTGAACCCAATGCCGCCATGCACGAGGCGCTGCGGGCGGTAGTGCCTCACGTCGATCCATCGCGGCCCCACTACTTGATGGGCGTGGGCACGCCGAGCGATCTGATCCGTGCGATTGGGGTGGGTATCGACATCTTCGATTGTGTGATCCCGACGCGTAACGGTCGCAACGGTCAGGCGTTTACACGCACCGGCAAGATCGTCATCAAGAACGCCCAGTACAAGGATGACCCACTTCCGCTAGAACCCGGTTGCCAGTGTCTGGGATGCGTCAGCGGCGTCAGTCGTGCTTACTTGCGGCACTTGTACGTGGCCAACGAGATTCTGGCGCACCGTTTGCTGACGCTTCACAACCTGCAGCACTATCAAGACCTCGTCGCCGAGGCACGTGCGGCGATCATCGACGGAGTGTACGCCGATTGGGCCACGGCACGGCTGGCGGCGCTGACCACGGCTGACGGCAAGTCGAAGCCGCGCTGACGCTTCGGGGGCCAATCGTCTTCCGGGCCGAACGCGCGAGAGGAGCCGTCTCAGGGACAACCGATGCCCGAACATTCGTAGTCGGGGAACGGATGTTGGGTCTCGAGATTGTTGGGAGCACAGACCTCGCCAGCGAGATCCGAGCGCGAGTGTTCGGTGCAGGAGACGGTGACGAATCCACCGTCGCGCTCGTGGTCGTGAAAGACGTGATTCGACGTGTAGACGCCCTCGAAATCGCCGTTTACCTTCAGGGTACCTCGTTCTTCACCGTCACCCGCGAAGCTCGACGCCTGAAACAGCTCCCCATCGATTGTCAGGTGATCGCCTTCGTCGCTCACGTAGGAGCAGTGGTCATAGGTGAACGTGCTGTCGGCGGTGCCTCCGAGTATGTCGACGTCGACGGACCACGTGGCGGTTCCGCCGCCTTCGCAATCGATGCTTCCCACCTTTCCTCCGCTCGTCGGATCCGTGCAGCGGATGTCGCAGCGGATTTGGTCCAAGGTGCGTGTGACGGCGCGGGCCATCTCGTCGTTGACCCAGGGGTTCGTGCTCTGCCCTGGGTTGCCCTGCGGCCCGCCCCCACCGTCCACGGACTTGGGCGGCGCTCCGGCGTCGTCGTTGCCCCTGCCCGACGAACAGTCGAGGCTGTACGAAGCGCTGACGTGCAGCTCGCCGTGTTCGGGCCAGGTGAAGGCCAGCTTGATCTGACGAATCGTTCGCGGGTTGACGTCTCCGTTGCAGCGCAGCGTGATCGACTTCGAAACGGGCGTGCTGCTGCCCGTGCACTCGTCATCGCCATCGATGCCCGGGACTTCTCCGTCGATGGTGACGCAGGCCGGATTGTCATCGAGGCGGTCCACGTCGACTTGAACGACTCCGGTCGACGTCTCGAAGTTGGTTCCGGGCTCTGGCGAAAAGAGAGTTTCCGCCGTGGGGATGGTGGCTGTCTCGCCACAGGCCAGCAACGCGCACGTGACGGTTGGCGCTACCCACGAGTGCTTCGAACGCATGCCGCCTTCCTAGCCGTTTTTTGTGGCGCGCGTCGATGCCTTTCGTGTTGGCGGGGTGTCCAGAGCCCAGAGAAAGCCCGCGTCGGACCGCTTCCGCATCTCCAATCGTTGGGGATTGGCGCTACTCCATGCAAGCCAGCCAACTGTCGAAGTGCGGGTCGTTGCATCCGTCGGCAACGTACTGTGGACGGCCGTCGATACACTCGAAGGCGTTCTGCGGATCGGCGTCGCCAATGCAGTTCAGGTAGGCGTCGGCCTCGGTGGTGCAGTTCGGCGAGATCTCGCGAACCAGGCACAGCTCGGCGGCGCACGCGTCGTTGTCGGCGCAACCCTTGGCGGCGGCAGCAGCGCACGCACGGTCGCATGGATCCGACGGTTCGATGCCGCCAGCGTCGATTGCCGCATCGAAGCGGGCCCCCGAATCGATCACCACCCCAACCATCGCGTCGCGCTCCGGGGTTGTCGGGCCGGCTTCCGGTGTTGCGGCGGGCGTCGTTCCCGCCTCCGCTGGCGCAGGCGGCTGCCGACCGGCGTCTCGTGGGGTTGGTTGTTGGATCGGGTCTGGCTCCACGCGATCGGTGGGTACCGGCGCCGCGCTGGGTGAACTCCGTACGGTGGGGCTCGCGTCAGCGGTTTCGTCGACGTTGGGTGAATCGTCGTCGCTGCCTTCGTCAGCACAACCGACGCTCACACTCAGCGTCACGAGTAACCAGCCTGCCAGCGAACGTGCGTAGTGCATCGATACTTCCTCGTCGTCGACCAGCCCCAGGACGAGGCGCTGCCTGGGTTTGTCCTATCGCAGCGAGGTGAGCCGGGCAACGCGAGTACATGACAAAGCCCTAAACGGTTCGCGTCGTTGCGATCTGGTCGAAGGTACTCCGCGCGTGTGCCACCTTCGCGGGAGGATCGGGTTGTGCACCGCGCGGTGCACGAGTTGTGCAATCGCTTGTGCAAGTTGCACAACTCGTGATGCAAGTCTCTGTGGGATGGCGGTGCAGGGCGTCGGAGAGTTCCTTCGAGCGACCCACGCTGCGAGCTCGGCCTGGCGCTCGATCGTCAATCGAACTTTCGACGCTCGCTGCGTCTTTTCGAGCCGACCCGGTTCATCGATGACCTCAGTGTTCGAATCTGGCGCGACGTGTGCGCGAATGGACCGACACCTGGGTCTTTGGTGGGCCATCGGGCACGCCGCGTGCACCTACGCTGGGACGTGAAGCGCAATCACTCACTACTCGGGGGTATCAACGCATGAACACGCCGATCACAACGACCGCACTCGTGGGGGTCCTGAGTTTGGGACTAACTGGCTGTCTGTCTCAGGACGAAGCTCCGGCGCCCCTCCACGAGGAAGTCGACACTCTGGGTGAGGCGTTCTGCTACAACCCGGAAGGTGTAAACTACTCCCTCGCAGCCCTGGCGGCAGCGACGGCGATCGAGTTGCGGCGTTGGCAGACGGCGACCGACTTTCGCGTGGTCGTGAAGTGTCGGTACTCGATGTGGTGGGGCTGCCAGGAGGCCGTCGAGCTGACGTCCACTGGGCGGTCCCGTTGCGCCGACGGGCAGTGCTCCAACGTTCAAGCCATCCTCGACTTCCAGAAGAAGGAAGCGAATGGTGCCATCGAGTTCCCCGGCGGTTCCCGTCTTCAAAGCGACGTGTTCGCTCAGCGACTGGTCGCGAATCTCAAAGCGCAGATCACCTGCAATAGCCGACCCGACAACCACAACGATTCCAACTGTCCGGTCGAGGCGCACACGTTGACGTTCTCCGATGTGACGGCTGGTGCGTGCGAGTCTGACTACTGGTTTCACGCGTACAAGGAAGGGACCACGCGTGGGTTGCAGTATCCGCGACAACTGAGGAACCAACTGATCACGTTTGGCGTGAACGCTGGAAACCCGTACTTGGCGTTTGACGCGCAAGGGGATGACGTCAAGGTCGATCCGAACCCGGGAACCGTGCGCGGCGACCCCGCGACGTCAGGTTCGTGCCCGACGTTGTCGAGCAGCGGGATGTACAGTACGAGCAACCTGTCGGGGAAGTGTTGCAAGTACAATGGCAGTCAGCGCACGTTCACGCGCTCCTCGTTCAACGCGAACTACTACCTGTGTAGATAGCCGTCGGGTAGGACCGAAGAACACAGCGACGCCTGCGTTTTCGCCCCGCCCCTCGCAGGAGTTACCGGCGGGATCGGTGTTTCCGCGCTAGCGTTGCAATTGGTGTCGTCGATGTCACTCACGCTGTTCGGAACGCAAGTGCATCGATGGTCGAGGCTCGTCGCGGTGGGGGTGCTTGGTGGCTGCTCGCAGCTGTACGATCTGAGCCCTGACCAATGCGGGGCGTCGGCGGACTGCATCGGGATGTTCGGTGCTGGCTTCGTGTGCGATGACGGTCTGTGTGTGGCGGGCGGTGCGCCGGGGACGAAGCCGACCACCAATCGTGACCCGAAGCCCCCATTGCCAGCGTCGTCAACCACTCCACTGGACGAATGTGGAACGCACGTCGATTGCATCGAGCGCTTGGGCGACGTGGACCCACATGCCTGTGTGGCCGGCGAGTGTGTTCCACTGCGCAGCGAAGACTGTCCTTTGTTGCTACCCGCCGTTCACGACGCGTGGCTCGAAAATTTGACGACCTCGGACGCTGTGCTGCTCGGAGCCTATTCACCCGTGCCGCGCACGACGCTGGTGAGCGACATCACCCGCTTCTACGATTTGGCCGTGTCCGAGCTGACCACCGTCGTTCAGGGCTTCCCCAATGCCAATGGTGGACGCCGTCAAGTCGTGATGGTCGTCTGCGATGGCGAAACGCCGAGCCGCGAAGCGTTGCGCCGTAGCGCTAACCATCTGATGCGAGAGTTGCGAGTTCCGGGATTGGTTTCGAGTCTGCAATCGGCGGACCTGCAGTACTTGTTCGAGGAGGTGGGCGCAGATCAAGGCGTGTTCGTGATGAGCGCACTCGACGCGGACTCCACCATCGCGGAGATTGTCGATGACGGATTGATCTGGACGATGCTCACCGGCGCCAAGCAGGTGGCTGCCGCGGTGGCCCCACTGATTGAGCGCGTCGTCAATCATCTCGAACGACAGCAGCGTGTGGAGCCCGGCAAGCTGAGAGTTGCGCTCGTCGCTCCGACGGGCGAGCCGCGCTTGCTGGGCGAGATGGCAGCAGCGATTCGAGACGACCTGGTATTCAATGGGCAGGCGGCTCTCGACAACTACCCCGAGACGTTTCGACTCATCGACATCGATACCGTCTATGGCGATCCCCAGGCGGCTGAAGATCAGTCTGGCGTCGTAGCCCAGCTCCTGGATTTTGCACCACACGTCGTCATCGCGATGGCCGCCAACGAGTTTCTGTCCGACGTGATACCGCTGCTCGAGAGTCGATGGCAATCGGACGTGTCCGCGCAGGCGCGGCCGTTCTACGTGTTGTCCCCCTACCACTTGGACAACGTCGAGCTGCCCCGTGCGCTCGAGTCCGACTCGACGATCTCTCAACGCATGGTGGGCGTGGCGTACGCCTCTGCTGATGATCAGCGTGTGTATCGCGACTACCTCTTGCGTCTCGAACAGGCTTATCCGGAGCTCGTCGGCCAGACCTCCCATCTACGGCAGGAGAACTTCTACGATGCGCCGTACTACCTACTGTACGCCGCCGCTGCTGCTGGGGACGTGGCCGTGTTGCGGGGCGAGGACCTGGCTCGGGGCATGTCTCGGCTGATGGCTGGACCGAGCTACGAGGTCGGACGCGACGACATGGTCGATGTCTTCGCGTTTCTGCAATCGGCGCCAGAGAACACGCTGACACTTCGTGGAACGCTAGGGCCAGCGAACTTCGATGCGACGACAGGAGAACGTGCCGACGTTGGCAGTGTGTTCTGTGTTACCGCCGGTGGGCAGACCATCGCCGACGTGATTCGGTACGACGCACAAATCGGTTCTTTCGAGGACGCAGTGCCATCGATATCCCAGGTTTGCATCGAGGGCTTTTGAAACGCTCCATCGCCTCGGCCGGGATCTGTGTCCTGTTGCTGGGCTGCGGAGGGGATCCGGGGCCTTCGCTGTCCTGGGCGCACTCGCGCCAGGCTGTCGTCGGTGGAGAACCCTCCGGCGAGGGTGACGACTTCGTCGTTCACTTGACCGCAGGAACACAAAACGTACGCAGCGGTTGCAGCGCCACGCTGATCGCGCCGAACGTCGTGCTCACGGCGTTGCATTGCGTGTCGAACTACGACCATGCCAACGACGAGGTCGCCTGCGACGAGGACGGTGCGCTGGTATCGACGCCGCCGGGAGGCGTGATCGGTGGATTGCTACCTCCAGAGAGCATCGAGATCCGACTGGGCGCGGAGTACATCGGCGCCCCGACGGCGCTGGGAGCCAGTGTATTCGGAACCGGATCGACTCAAATCTGTCGTCACGACCTGGCAGTGGTGATTCTGGATCGCGAGTTGTCTGCGCCGATCGCGTCACTACGTCTGGATGGACAGACCGAGCGTGGCGAGACGATGCGCGTCGTGGGGTATGGAGTCAACGGGACTGGCGTGGACGCGCGCTACGTCCGGGGAGGCGTGCGGGTAACGGCAGTGGGCGCTGTTGACGACTTGCCCGCCCGAGGCGTAGCGGCACCGGACACGATGGTGCTCGGTGAAGGGTCTTGCGATGGTGATAGTGGCGGGCCCGCGTTCTCGGAGGCCACCGGCGCGCTCGTCGGGGTGTATTCGATCTCGGCTGGTCTGAACTGCACGGCTATTGGTGTTCGCAACATCTACACCCTCACTGCCCCCTTCGCGGACGTCGTGGAGCACGCGCTGGACGTCGCCGGCCACTCAGCGCTCAGAGAAATCAGAGATGCGATGGCGCCAACCGTCGGAGAAGGCGATGCGCAGGCGCCACGCAGTGAACCAATCGCGCTCGCGGGGAGCGGTTCTCGAAAGGACCCGAACGTCGCCTGCGCGGTGCAGTGGACGCACCCGAAGGCGACTCGGTACCCCTGGGAATGGTGGATGATGCTCAGCGTGTCGGGGGTGCGGGGCTGGCGCCGGGCGCGTTGGCGCGGCCGGCGCTCGACGCATCAGTAACTCAACGCAGCTAACAGGATGCCCAGTAGCGCGGTCGTCGCCACAATCCAAAGCAGGGGTGAAGTGGTCCGGGCAGGACCAGCCGGCAGCGCGGGTGTCTCGCTGCGGCGATAAGGGGGAAGCCAGGTGTCGCGGTCCGCGTCATCGACGTTGGATTCTTCCATCACCGGATTGGGTGCGCCACGATTGACCACGCGTGTGGTTTCCCCATCGACGTCAGCTGGGGAGGATGGTGAGTCGTTCGAGTCCGTTGCGGCGAGGTCGGCGACTACAGCGCGGGCGCGGGTCGACGTGCGTTGTTCGCGACCGGAACGCGTCGTGGACGGGCTCGGG
>QJWJ01000400.1 GCA_003235365.1 Deltaproteobacteria bacterium | reverse complement strand
GTTGTAGCCCCAGTAATTGCACAATCCACGGTCGACCAGGAAGCGATCGTCGACGTGTTCGTGAACGGGAAGCAGTTCGACCGCGGTCACGCCCAAGCTCTTGAGATAGTCGATGACGACTTGCGAACCGAGCGCAACGTAGGTGCCCCGAATGTTCTCGGGGATGCCGGGATGCAGTTTCGTGAAACCCTTGACGTGCAGTTCGTAGATGATCGACTTGTGCAGCGGCGTGCGCAGTGGGCGGTCATCGCCCCAAGGGAACGTCGTGTCGACGACGACGCACTTGGGCATGAAGGCAGTGCTGTTGCGCTCGTCGTAGCTCAAGTCCTCGAGGGCGTGGCCGATGGTGTAGCCGAACACCGAGTCGTCCCAGCGCACGGGTCCGCTCAACGCCTTGGCGTAGGGATCGATGAGCAGCTTGTTGGGATTGAAGCGCAGCCCTCGCTCTGGCTTGTACGGGCCAAAGACACGGTAGCCGTACAACTGTCCTGGGGCCAGGTGTGGAATGTAGATGTGCCAGATGCCGTCGGTCTGCTCGGGCATCCGAATGCGTGTGGTGGCCTGGACGGCATCGGCCCTGTCGAAAAGGCACAGCTCGACGTGAGACGCGCGCTCGGCCAAGATTGAGAAGTTGACGCCTTCGCCGTCCCACGTTGCGCCGAGCGGGTACGGTTGCCCTGGGCGCAGGGTGGTCAGTGCGATCCCGAGATTCTCTTCGGAGCTGTGGACCAGACCGCGTCCCGAAGCATCGAACGCTTCGGGCCAGCGGGTGGTGCGATCGTAGCGCGCGCCACGAAGATCGGCGCGCAAGAGACTGGCGTCACGCAGGTCGACGCCTTTGAGATTCGTGCCACGTAGTTGAGCGTCGTCGAGGCACGCGCCGTTGAAATCGGCGCCTTCGCAGTCGGCGCGGCTCAGATCCGTTTCACGGAGCGATGCGCCCCGCAGGTACGCACCGCTCAGGTCGGCGCTGCGCAGGCGCGCCTTATCGAGGACTGCCCGCTCGAGTGAGGCATCGACCAAGACCGATTCGTCGAGCACGGCGTTGCTCAAGTTGGCTTCGTCGAGACACGCGCCTGCCAGATCCGCTTCCCAGATCGAGATGCCACGCAAGTCTGCGCCGACGAGGTTTGCCTGGCGCAGGTTCGTTCCTTGGAGCTGAATGTCCGTGGGTGTGGCGTGAGTTACCGCTCCGCGTTGGACGTTCGATTCGGGTGAGGCCGTGCTGGTCCGCGGTACGCGCGCACTCTCCTGTATGCCCCGGGACTTGACCGTGGCGGGCTGGGCTGGGCTCGGGGATCGTCTGCGTCGGCCCTCGCTGCCGACCACGACCTCGCCGGTGCTCGCTTTCGCTCGATGTGATGCTTCTTTGCCGTGCTTGACTGGTGCTTCGCCTCGGGGGCGAGCAACGACGCCTCCAGACTTTGCCTTGGCGCTGCCTTTCGTTGCACTCGACGCGGCGGGTTTGGAAGACGCGCCGACCTTGGTCGATACGGGTTTGGAAGACGCGCCGCCCTTGGTCGACACGGGTTTGGAAGACGCGCCGCCCTTGGTCGTCCTCGACTTCGTCGGCTTGGTCGGTGCGACGCCTTTGCTCGCCTTGCTGGTTTTTCCCTCCCGAGCTTTCGCCGGGGCCGTGGGCTTGGTGCGCGCCTGGGCTGCTTTGGATTTGGGCTTACCCGACGGAACCTCAGCGTGTTCCGCCGTGTCGCCGTCACCGGTACTGTGCCGCTCTCTCGTTTGTGATGAGCTTGCCCTTTGTTTCATCGTCGTGATGCCTTTGTCGAAACCACCGCTACCGTCCAGGGTGGGAGAGATACGTTGTGGTCGATGAGCGCGATGTCGTTGTGTGATGCCAGCAACAATCGCACGGCGCTCGGTTCGACGGGCGAACCAGTTGTCAACAGTCGAGCCGGGGCGGGCCCTCCGTGCTCGCCGGTCGCAGAGCGCGCGGGTGCAGAGGTTTGCTGCACGGACTCGTCCGTTCCGCCCGAAGGTAGCGCGACCGTCCGAGGCTCCTCTGCGAAGTTGCACACCAGCGTGACTTCCCCTCGTGTCATCGCCAACCACCGTTGAGCTTCGTCCCAGGCGACGTGGGTCGACTCCAAATGATCGTCACTGAGGCTGGGCACGGACCGTCGCACGGCAACCAGCGCTGTGTGCCAATCCAGTAGTTGCCGGTGCTCTTCACGCTCGAGCGCCGTCCAGTCCAACTTGGAAACGAGAAACGTCTCGAGCGACTGCGGATCGGGAACCTTGGCCTTTTTCCACCCGAACGTCGTGAACTCGCGTTGACGCCCCTTGCGGATGGAGCGCGCGAGCTCCGGTTCTGTGTGATCGGTGAAGTACTGGAACGGATCCGCGCTGCCCCATTCCTCACCCATGAACAACATCGGAACGAAGGGGGACAACAACGTCAACGCTGCTGCGACCTTCAGCTTCGCCGCGCTGACGTTGGCGCTGAGGCGATCACCCGCTGGGCGATTGCCGATCTGGTCGTGGTTCTGGGAAAAACAGACGAAGTGTCGCCCGTGCAATCCAGCTGGCGGTGAGCCATAGCTACGTTGACGGTATGTCGAGTAGCGACCCCGGAAGGAAAACCCCATTTTGAGTACGTCAGCCAGATGCGTGACGCTTCCGTAGTCGGCGAAGTACCCCGCGCGCTCCTGCGTCAACAGAGCATACAGCGCGTGATGGAAATCGTCGCTCCACTGGCTCGTCAAGCCGTAGCCCCCCGAGGCGTGGGAGCGAACCAGTCGCGGCGCGTTGAGGTTGCTCTCCGCGATGAGCACGAAGTGACGGCCCAACTTGGCGGAAAGCCCATCAACTTCCTCCGCAAATTGCTCCAGAATGTGGACAGCAGACTGATCGAAGATTGTCTGTACCGCGTCGAGCCGAAGGCCATCGATGTGGTAGTTCGCCAGCCAATGCAGTGCATTGTCGCAGATGAACCGGCGTACCTCGTCGCTGCCTCGGTCGTCGAAGTTGAGCGCCTTACCCCACGGTGTGTGGTACTTCGACGTGAAGTACGGCGCGTAGTCGCCCAGGTAGTTGCCACTTGGTCCGAGGTGGTTGTAGACCACGTCCAGGATCACGGCGATGCCATGTCCGTGGCAGGCGTCGACCAGCGACTGCAAACCTTGCGGGCCCCCGTAGATCGTGTGCGGGGCGAACAGCGCAACGCCGTCGTAGCCCCAGCCACGGTCGCCCGCGAAATGGGCCACTGGCATCAACTCGACGTGCGTGACGCCCAGGGCCTTCAATTGGGGCAAGTGTTCGATCACGCCGCCAAAGGTGCCAGACTCGCTGAACGTCCCGACGTGGAGTTCGTAGATGAGCGCGTGCGCCAGCGGAACCTGTTGGAACCCCTCGTCGTGCCAGTCGAACGAGCCAAAATCGACGGCGCACGACGGGCCATGCACGCCATCGGGTTGCCAAGGAGAGCGCGGATCGGGACGCGCTGGGCCGCCGTTGAGGGAGAAAGCGTACCGTTGCCCCGGCACAACTCGTGGATGGGAAACCTCGAATCGGCCTCGGTCGCCACGGTGCATTCCGACTCGCTCACCATCGGGGAGAAATACCAGCTCCACGTTGTCTGCGTGGGGAGCCCACACCCATGCGTCGTTCATCACCAACCCCTGCTCCGTGCTCACTGCGCAACGTGAACGATGCGAACGCTCCCTAGGCGAGGCCAGCTCGCCATGTCGACCAACGATAGCGGATGGTCGGAATGGGAGCGAGGCCGCTCAGGGCAGTCAGGGTTCGATTTGTCGCGTTTGGTTGCGCTGCTGGTGCATGCGACATCGGTCGCGCGTTCTTTCGACCTCGGTGGTGAAGCGGTAGATGTCACTTGATGCTGGTTGTCGGCCAGGTGGGGGTTGACTTTCGTTTCGCGTTGTGGTCGCTTTTGAACATTGGCGTGCAAGGAATGCGCTGACGCAGACCTTGCACCGGGTGACTTTCAGGTCAGTGTTCGGTGACGCGAGCGCGATCTGCTGAACGCCCGCTCCGGTGGGTATTGTCGATGACGCGATGGATGAACGGTTCGTCGCGCCGCAACGCGGTTGGAGCCGTTGCTCGCGAGGGATCGGTGGCCTCAGCAACACCTCAGAACACGGCCGTAGGTCGTTCGAACCCGTGGGGGATCCCCATCTCGGTTCCCCGGCGTGTTCGGCAGCCGGGCGCGCTTGCGGTATCGTCGGGCTCGGCGTCGCAGGTGGTCGGTGGCGGTGGATGCGAACGCCACCTGACGCCCCGTTGCTGTTTTGTTTCGGAGATGTGTTTGCCAGGCGCACCCAACAAGTGAGAACTCCTACAATCGCTGCTCGGTTCGAGTCCCGCTTGCGGCTTCGTCGTATCATCCGTCTGAGCCGGCGCGGTGTCCTGGGTCTGACTCGCCACGGTCTTCCAAGTCGAAAGGTCTCACGAACTTGCCATGCCCCCAAAGACAGCCAAGCGCTCTGTGAACCTCGGGCCCAATCCCACCTGGTACCAAAACGCGATCATCTACGAGATCCCCATCCGCGCTTACGCCGACTCGAACGCAGACGGGATCGGCGACATCAACGGCCTGATCTCGAAGCTGGGGTATCTCGAAGACCTGGGCGTCACCGCGATCTGGTTGTTGCCGTTTTACCCGTCGCCCCTGCGCGACGGCGGGTACGACATTTCGGACTACACGTCGGTGCACCCCATGTATGGGTCACTCGGCGACTTTCGCCGGCTGCTGAACGAGGCACACGAGCGCGGTATCCGCGTGATCACCGAGCTGGTGATCAACCACACCTCGCGTGAGCACCCGTGGTTTCAGAAGGCGAGAACCAGCCCCAAGGGGAGCAAGTGGCGCAACTTCTACGTGTGGAGTGACAGCGATACGCGTTACTCCGATGCGCGCATCATCTTCCGCGACTTCGAAGCGTCCAACTGGACCTGGGATCCCGTCGCGGGGGCCTTCTATTGGCATCGCTTCTACTCGCATCAGCCCGACTTGAACTTCGACAACCCTCAAGTCCACGCTGCTGTGTTCAAAGCGATGGATTTCTGGTTCGACATGGGGGTCGACGGATTGCGCCTCGACGCCATTCCTTACCTGTACGAGCGCGACGGCACGAACTGCGAGAATCTCCCGGAGACTCACGCGTTCATCAAGAAGTTGCGAAAGCACGTCGACGACAACTACGACGATCGGATGCTGCTGGCCGAAGCCAACCAGTGGCCGGAAGATGCGGCCGCGTACTTCGGTGATGGCGACGAGTGCCACATGAATTTCCATTTTCCGTTGATGCCTCGCATGTTCATGTCCGTGCAGCTCGAAGACCGATTCCCAATAGTGGACATCTTGAGGCAGACCCCCGAGATCCCCAGGGGCTGCCAATGGGCGACCTTCTTGCGCAATCACGACGAACTCACGCTAGAGATGGTGACCGACGAAGATCGCGACTACATGTACAAGTCGTATGCGCACGACCCCACGGCGCGCCTGAATCTCGGGATACGCAGGCGATTGGCGCCACTGTTGGGCACCCGTGCCAGGGTCGAGCTCATGAACGGGCTCTTGTTCTCTTTGCCCGGTACACCGGTCTTGTACTACGGTGACGAGATCGGGATGGGTGACAACATCTACCTCGGCGACCGCGACGGGGTGCGCACGCCGATGCAGTGGTCGGCTGATCGCAACGCGGGGTTCTCCCAGGCGAATCCACAGAAGCTCTATCTGCCGGTAATCTCCGACCCTGAGTTTCGCTACGAGGCGGTCAACGTTCAGGCTCAAGAGGCTACCCCCGCGTCGCTGTTGTGGTGGATGAAGCGAACGATCGCGCTGCGCAAACGCCACCCCGCGCTCGGGTCGGGCAAGCTCGAGGTGTTGGCTCCGGACAACTCGCACATCTTGGCGTTCCTGCGAGTGTTGGACGAGGAGAAGGTCCTGGTGGTGGCGAATCTGTCGCGCTTCCATCAGTGGGTCGAGCTCGACTTGTCCCGGTACAGTGGTTGCACCCCGGTGGAAATGGCGGGGGTCGTGCGCTTTCCGACGATTGAACCGGAGCCGTACCGCCTGTCGCTGTCGCCTTTCGGGTTTCTGTGGTTCTTGTTGGAAGCCCCCGAGGCGCCCTCGGCTTCGGAGGGAAAAACGCTACACTTGAAGGTCTCCGAGGATTGGACGGAGGCATTCTCCGGTACCAATCGGCAACGCCTGGCCAAAGGCATGGCCCAGTGGGCGACCCAGCGGCGTTGGTTTCGGGCAAAGGCCAGTCGACCCAGGGCAACATCGATAGCGGACGTCGTACCGATGAAGGGGCAACCGAATCACGCCCTGTTGTTGTTGGCATTCGAGTTTGCGACGGGTGACCCGCAGATCTACTTCGTTCCGGTTGCCTGTGCGCGCGGTGAAGAGCTCGTCGACGTGGAGAAGCGCCAGAGCGGAGCTTTGATTGCATACCTCGACGGATTGCAGGAGCCGGCGGCCTTGGTCGACTCGATCGCGACGGGCAAGGGCGCGGCGCCCCTGTTGTCGTTGGTCGCTCGAAGCGTTGTCGGTCGAGCCAACGGTCGTATGCGAGGGAGCGCGACTCAGCAGCTGCGCCACTTGGCTGAGGCGCCGCCGAGTCTTCGTCCTGCCGAGTTCGAGCAGACGAACTCGGTGATGCTGTTTGGAACCGACGTCTTGCTCAAGGCTTATCGTCAGGTCGAACACGGAACGAACTCCGAGCTGGAGATTGGCCAGTTCCTCAGCAAGCGCGCGCCGAACGCGCCCGTACCGAGATTGCTCGGTTCCCTGTCGTATCGGGCCAAAGAGAAGGAGGCTGGGGCTGTCGTCGCCATCGTGCAGCAGTACGTTCCCAATCAAGGCACTGCGTGGGACATGACGCTCGACCGGCTCGGCTCGTACTTCGATCGAATCCTCTCGAACGCCGATGCCTCGCCGCCGGCTCGAAAGTCGCTGAGTGCTCTCGTCGATTCGGACGCCGACGCAGATTCACAGACGATCGAGTTGATTGGCCCCTATCTGAGTGATGCCCGCAAACTGGGTGAGCGCACCGCCGAAGTGCATCTGGCGCTTGCGTCGCGGCCGGCGCCCCCTTCATTCGAGCCTGAGTCGTTCACGACGATGCACCAGCGTTCGATCTACCAGTGGACCCGCGCGTTGATGGTCAAGACGTTCGGCGCTTTGGAGAAGAAGCTGAACCAGCTTCCGGCAGAGATTCGCCCGCGCGTGGCAGCACTGTTGGCGCGAGAGGCAGAGATCGACCGACTGCTCAAGCGGGTGACCCGAACCAAACTGAGCGCCACGCGCATTCGCTGTCATGGCGACCTGCATCTCGGGCAAGTTCTCAACACCGGCGGTGACTTCGTGATCATCGACTTCGAGGGCGAGCCGGCTCGGACGCTGGCGGAGCGTTCCTACAAGCGCTGCCCGTTGCGCGATGTGATGGGAATGATCCGTTCCTTCAACTATGCCACGGAGTCGCAACTACGCAGTGGGCGCTACCGCGAACAAGACCAGTTCAAGCTGCAACCTTGGGCTCGAGTTTGGGAGCACCTGGTCGCGACCTCCTACCTTCACGCCTACCTACAAGCTGCCGCGGGCGCGAGTTTCATACCCAACCAGACCGAGCATATCGAGCTGCTGTTGTCTTTTTACGGCATCGAAAAGGCCATCTACGAGATTGCGTACGAGATGAACAACCGTCCCGATTGGCTGCCTATCCCGATCATCGGACTCGAAACGTTGTTGGAGACCGGGGATGCGAGCTGACCCGGCTCTCAACCTGGGTTCGGCCCGCTGCGCGGATGCCACCGTGCAGGCCTCGCTTCGGTCGGACGAGTCGGCAACCGAAGTGGATTGAGCATGTCACCATCTGAACCGAATGGCGTACAGTGGCAGCGCGAAGCGCTGAACGCCCTCGACGTCGAACGGCTGGCGTTGATCGTCTTCGACGCCGCGCTTCCCCGCGAGGCGGACTGGGATTTCGGTACGGGCAGCCCGTACTCGGCGTTGGCTTGGTCGTTCTTCCGATACGTCCGCGGATTGGGGTTCAACGGCATTCAGTTTGGGCCCCAAGGTTTGGTCAGTCGCGAGTTCCCGTCGCCGTACGATTCGGCGGCGTTTTCCCGCAATCCGTTGTGCTTGGCTTTGGATGAATTGCCGCAAAGCGAAACGTTGGGCAGCGTGGGTCCTGACTTCGCGTCGTCGCTCGTCCGGGTGGCACGCGATGGCGCATCAGAACGTGGATTGGACAGCCTGCTGGAAGCGGCACCGCTGAGGAGCGAACCCGAGACGACGCACCATCGGGTGGCGTTCGATTGTCAGTCACTCGTGCTGACGGAGCTTGGGGCGCAGTTGCGAGAACGGTCACGTTGCAGCGACACCGCCGGCTTGCGTCGCGCATTCCGTCGTTGGTGCGCAGACAATCGTCAGTGGTTGCTCGCGGACGCCGCGTTCGAGGTGCTCTGTGGTTTGCACGGAGTCGACGACTTCGAGCAGTTTCCCAACGAGGATGCGTCGATCTGGAAGTCGTCGATGTCGCATCGTGTCCGAACTGGCCGCAGCCTGTTCGGGTATCGCCTGACGGAGGCTGGCGCGACGCGGTTGGGCGAGCTGTTCTCCCGATGCTACCCGCAGCTGGAGCGCTTTGCGTGGGTGCAGTTCTTGCTGCATGAGCAGCACCAGCGTCTGGCCGCAAGATCAAAAGAGACTGGCCTCGAGCTGTTTGGCGACTTGCAGGTTGGCTACTCGCGACGTGACTTGTGGCACTTCGCGTCGCTGTTCCTGCAGGGTTACCGCCTTGGCGCGCCGCCCAGCCGCACCAACCCAGCCGGTCAGCCCTGGGGGTATCCGGTGATCGATCCCGCGCTGTATTGGGAGGAGGACGGCGGGTTGGGGCCGGGGCTGCGATTGATCGAACTGCGTGCGCACAAGTCCTTCGCAGAGTACGATCGCGTGCGCATCGATCACCCGCACGGATTGGTTTGCCCCTGGGTATACGCCACTGGCAGTGGTGACGACGGACTGGCGGTGCGCAGTGGTGCTCGCCTGTTCTCTTCGCCGAAGTTGCGCGACCATCCTGCGCTGGCGAAATACTCGAACGTGGCGCTCGAAGATCTGAACACCAAGCTACGTCGCCATGCAGACGGGTGGGTGCAGGAGTTGTCCGCAGAGCAGATCCGCCGATACGCGTGCTGTTTCGACGTCTTGGTCCGCGAGGCGGGCGGAACCGAGCACGCGGACCGGCTGATTTGCGAGGTGCTCAGCACCCAGCCGAACCCGCTGGGGGCGGTGCGCGAGCGCTACGGTCTCGGGCGTTTTCGCGTCATACAAAAGGCAAACGTCGACGATCCCCAGGACGTGTACGCGAGTGCCAATGCTACCGATCGCGATTGGGTGATGGTTGGTAATCACGACACGCCGACCATTTGGCAGCTGTTGGATTCGTGGCGAGCAGACGGACAGGTCGAACGTCAGGTGAACTACCTCGCGGCGCGTCTCGGCCGTGATGACGCCCATCGTGCGCGACTGGTCGAACGCTTTCGCAGCGACCCAGGGCAGTTGGCTCACGCCAAATTCGCCGATCTGTTCTTGAGTCGAGCGAAGAACGTGCTGATCTCTTTCGGCGATCTGTTGGGATTCGACAAACCCTACAATCTGCCGGGGACGATCAGCGAGTCGAACTGGTCTCAGCGGATTGTCGGTGACTTCGCAGGGCAACATCGCGCGCGTATCCGCGCAGGCAGAGCTTTGGACCTCGCGTGCGCGCTGGAGCTCGCGTTGCAGAAGGTCGCACCGGGTTCGCCGTTGCTGCGCCGAGGGGGCTGACCCCCCGCCACGTCGTATCAGGTATCGTCCCGTTCGTCGTCCGGCTCGCGTGGGGCGAAGAGCGGCAGCCTGATTTCGAACGTCGTTCCTTCCCCGACGCAGGAGTCGCAGTGGATTGAACCGCGGTGATGGTCGACGATGAGTGAGCGCGCCAGGGCCAGACCCTGCCCGGTCCCCTTACCCACTTCCTTGGTGGTGAAGAACGGGTCGAAGATCCGCTCCTTGATCGCATCGGGGATGCCGGGGCCGTTGTCGTGACGTCCGCGAACAGACTCACGGCTCGCTCGGGGTGCCCCTCGTCGTCCAGGCGGACGGTGCTGTGGCATTCGACCCAACGATATCCACCTTCCCGGTGTTGCATGCGCCACGTACGTTGAAACGGCCACAAGAACTCGAGATGAGTGAGCCATTCGTCGAGCACGTCAGGCAAGTCGTCTGGATGAGACAGGCGTTGCCAAAGCTCGGGATCTGTGGGGAGAACGGATCCCCCCGGGTACCCCAACATCGCCTGCCATCGATTGCTGTAGCGGACCGTCCCGTCGCGCAGATCGTGCTCGACGACGCCTTGCATCGTTGCCGCCAACACCATTTCGAGCAACGCCGCTGCGCGTTCCGCCGACGCCGCCGACGTGCTCTCTGACCAGGAGCGGCGTGCTGGTGTGTTGCTCGGTGTTTGGAGATTCAAATGTTCCCCCCGCTCACAGCAACGGCCCGGGTGTCTTCGACTTGAAGCCTGTTGGGTGACCTCGATGATTCGATTGACACCCGATCTCGCGTGGAGAGCCTCGAAATGAGGTGTGCGGCACCGGGCCGTTCGTTTCACTCACGCTGCTTCGGGCGGCCCCTCTCAGCCGGTGGCCGAGACCACGTTGCAGGGTTTTTTTGATTGGTTCTTATTGCTCCGCGATTTGTGCCGTTCTCAATTGGCAACGTTGCGGGGTCGGACGACCCACTTGCCATCCGCGGGAGTCGGCCGTTTCCAGCAAGCACGCTTGCACACAGGTCGCCTTCCGCGGAAGCGGGGCGATGTCTACATTGCCTCGCCGTCACACATCCGTTCACTTGCACAGAGAGGTTGGGGGAGAAGATGCCGGGGGTAGCTGCCACTAGAGCCAGAGCACTGGTGGCAACCAAGCGACGTAGGACGGCCCGTCGTTGGGATCGAGTGTTTAGACGCCTGGCGCTCGTGCAAGGCGTGTTGCTCGTAGGGGTCGCGTGGAAGGTTTCAAGTCAGGTCGATTGGGGCGTAGTCGGCGTGCTTTCCGGCGGGCTCGTGGGGTTGTCGTTGGCAACGCTCCTCGCTTGGCCGGAGCGACGCCGCGCCAGACTCGTGCTTGGCGCGCTACAGGGCGCCTGGGCCGTGGCGTTTGCGGTCGTGGGCGACGGACACTGGGGCACACAGTATTCTTGCGTCGCCTGGCTGATGCTGCTGGCCGCATATCGTGACGTCTGGGTGGTGGCGATCGGTGCGTCGGCGCTCCTGTCCTTCGGCGTCTTGGGCGGCCTACGCTTCGTCGATGTCACCCCGGGAACGCTAGGCATCGATTTTTGGGTGGTTGCGGTTGTCACCACCGCGCTGGCGATTCGTCAGTCGCTCGAAGGCGATCGAGATCTGCGCAAGATGGCCCGCCTGCGCGCCCGCGCACAAGTCAAAGAAGAAGCGTACGCCGAGCGTGTCGAAGAACGCACGTCGGCGTTGTTGGATGAGCGGCGCAAGATTGACGAATTGAACGAGGAGGTCAATCGCAAGATGCTCCGCTTCCGGTCGCTGTTCAAACGGTCTCCGATCGGCACGGCCGTGATCGATGGCAACGGCGCGTTCGTAGATTGGAACGATTCGTTTCGCGCCTTGATCGAGCGCTGCCAGCTCGATCCGTTCGAGCGCACGTTGACGGATTTCGTGTTTCCCCAAGATCGTCCCCTTTTCAACAAGCTGCTCGCTGGTGCGAGCGAGTCGACCGGATGTGAAGATCCGCGCGACGTTCGGCTCGGTTTGGCGCACATCGCCGTCACCCAGTGCTGCATTACTACATTGGGCGAAGCAGTGGATGGTGACCAAGAGTATCTCGCATTGTTCAGAGACGTCACCGATCAGCGCAACTCGGCCATTGCTCTCGAACGCGTCCAGATGCAATTGCAGAGTGCGCAGAAGCTGGAAGCCATCGGGCAGCTCGCTGCAGGAGTCGCCCACGAAATCAACACGCCCGCTCAGTACGTAACCGACAACGTCACCTTTCTTCGCCGGGCGTTTGCCGGGGTCTTGGATGCGCTGGAAGCCACCGTGGGGTGCGTCGAGGCGGCCAAGGCGGGTGAGCCCGCCCCCGCCGACGTGGTCAAGGCTGCCGCGCGCAAACTGCGGCAAGCGAAGCTCGATTTCGTCCGCGCGGAGGCGCCCAAAGCGATCGAACAGTCCCTCGAAGGACTGCAGCGCATCAGCTCGATCGTGCGCGCCATGAAGGAGTTCTCTCACCCCAGCCAAGGCAAGAAGACACTGGTGAATCTCAACGAGGCGATCGCGACGACGTTGACCGTCGCACGCAACGAATGGAAGTACGTCGCGGACATCGAGACGGAGTTCGATCCGACCCTCCCACCCGTCCCGTGCCTGCGCGACGAATTCAACCAAGTGATCCTCAACCTGGTCGTAAACGCAGCGCACGCCATTGCCGACGCCGCAGGGCCCGATCCCTCGGGCAAGGGGGCCATCAAGATCAGCACACGCCGCGACGGTCGGTATGTGCGCGTGCAGGTCGCAGACACCGGCAAAGGTATTCCCCAGGCCGTTCGAGAGAGGGTCTTCGAGCCGTTCTTCACCACCAAAGAGGTGGGGCGAGGTACTGGTCAGGGGCTGGCGATCGCGTACTCCGTCGTCGTCGACAAGCACCACGGGGTCATCGACTTCGACTCCAAGGAAGGCGTTGGTACGACGTTCACCATTCTCCTGCCATTGGCCGACGACCAGGCGGACGCTGCATGAGAATCCTCTTCGTCGATGACGAGCAACTCGTGCTCGATGCCATCACCCGCTCGCTGTTTCACGTGGACGGGTGGGAAGTGGAATGCGCCACGAGTGGCGCCGAAGCCCTGGAGATCCTCTCGGAGGGGGAGCGCTTCGACGTGATCGTCAGCGACATGCGCATGCCCGGCATGGACGGAGCTGAGCTGCTCACTCGCGTTCTGCGTGACCACCCGGACACCGTGCGGATGGTGTTGTCTGGACACACCGAGCAAGAGGCTGCAATGCGGACGATCGGCGTGGCTCACCAGTTCCTCGCCAAGCCCTGTGGTGCGGGTGTGTTGCAAAGGGCGATCGAGCGTACTCTCGAATTGCAGACGTTGCTCGGCAGCGCGGCCGTACGCGGCCTGGTGGATCGCGTTCCCGCGTTGCCCGCAGCGCCGGCGACATACACTCAGCTCAGCCGCGTCCTGGCTGAGCCAGACGTCGACCTGGCCGAGGTCACTCGCGTCGTCGAAAGCGATCCCGGGTTGTGTGCGAAGCTGTTGCAGGTCGTCAACTCGGCGTTCTTCGCGCAAAGCGAACCGACGACGGAGGTTCACGCGGCGGTCGTCAAGCTCGGTGTGAACACGCTCAAGGGCTTGATCTTGTCGCTAGAGGTGATGGGTAAGCTACAGCCCAAACAGCCACTGCCTGGATTCTCGTTCGACCAGGAACGTGCCCATGCCACTCAGGTTGCTCGCCTTGCGGCAACGCTCTACCGTCGCACCTCTCAACGTGCGGCAGCGTTCATGGCTGCGATCCTTCACGATGTCGGCAAGTGGGTGCTGGCCTCAGAAGCGCCCGACGTTCTGACACAGAGCATGGCGTTGGCACGCGAAGAGCAAATCCGAGTGTTTGAGGCCGAAAAGCGTCTATTTGGGACTACTCACGCCGAGGTTGGGGCGTACTTGCTGGGCCTGTGGTGTCTGCCAGAGGATGTGGTCGCCGCGGTCGCTCACCACCACGAACCGCATCGGGTTCCAGTCGAGGACGGCAAGCTCGACGTCGCTCACGCGGTGTACATCGCTGACGGCGTGCTGCGGGGGATCGGCTTCGACGACGAGCGGCTGAAGGCGATTGGCTGCGACGTCGGGATCAAGGAGCTCGAAGCCAGAGTCGAGCAACAGATGAAAGTGTGAGCGTATGGTTCAAGACCTTCCGCGTATTCTGTGTGTTGACGATGAACCGAACGTACTGTCGGGTCTCGAACGGACGTTGTTCGACGACTACGACGTCACGACGGCGACGAGCGGCGCGGAGGCGTTGGACATCATCGCCGAGGAAGAGCCGTTTGCCGTCATCATTTCTGACATGCGCATGCCACAGATGGACGGCGCCGCGTTCCTGTCGCGGGCTCGCAAGCTTGCGCCTGACTCGGTGCGCATGCTTTTGACGGGGCACTCGGAGGTGGATGCCGCCATCGCGGCCATCAACGACGGGCAGATTTTCCGGTTCTTGTGCAAGCCGTGTCCGGAACCGACGTTGAAATCTGCTTTGGCTGCCGGAAGGCACCAGTACGACCTCGTCATGGCTGAGCGGCAGCTACTGGAAGACACACTCAACGGCGCGGTCAAGGCACTGACGGACACGTTGAGTCTTGCTGCACCACAAGCGTTCGCGCGCTCTTCCGCTTTGAAAAGAATGGTCGAGCACATGTATCGTCAGCTGGGCGCCGAAAACACATGGCAGTTCGAGCTTGCCGCGATGTTGGCACCCATTGGCTGCATCACCTTGCCTACCGATGTGGTCGCGAGGGCCTATTCGGGAAAGACGCTCAGCGAGTCGGAACGTGAGATGGTCCGCAAGCATCCCGAGGCGGGGCGCCTGCTCATCCACGGTATCCCGCGCTTGGAGGCCGTTGCCGAGATGATTGGCGCTCAGAGCGGCCCCCCCGCGTCGAACGCCTCCGAACAGGTGGCGCTCGGGGCGGCGATGTTGAGGCTGGCGAACGAGATCGAGGACGGTTTGCGCCGCGGCGGAGAACTGGGCAACCTGTTGACGCTCGCAGCGAGCAAGCGGGTGCATCCGAAGCGGCTCGTGGACGCGCTGTCGAGCTATCGTACGGAGGAACTGGGTGCAGAACGCATCCTGACCGTTGCGGAGCTGCGTCCAGGGATGATCGTCGTCAATGAGGTGCTCGCAAAGAACGACACCGTGCTGATCGCCAAAGGCCGGCAGGTTGACGAAGTCCTGATCCGTCGTCTGCAGAACTTCGCCAATGGCGTGGGGGTGCACGAGCCGTTCCTCGTCAAGCTTCCCGAATGATGCGGGTGACGGTTCACGTTGCTACGACGCTGGCCAGCCGAGTTGCCGTGGTGAGCTTCCTCGCCGCCGCGCACAGCTGACCGGGGTCGAACGGCTTGACGATCCACCCCTTTGCGCCCAACTCCTTGGCGCGGCGGATCAGTGCCGGTTGCCCCTCGGTCGTCAGCATCACGATTGGCACCGAAGGGTTGGCGGCCCTTCCCTGTATCCGTTCCAACATCTCGATCCCGTTCAAGTTCGGCATGTTGACGTCGCAGATCACCAGAGACAAGTCGTCGAGGGTCTCGACCAACTCCGCGCCTTGTCGGCCATCACACGCTTCGACCACACGAAACTCCTGCAGTGCGGTGATCACCTCACGACGGACCGCCTCCGAATCATCTACGATCAAGATCAGTGCTGGCGATGCGTCGGTGCTGCTCATGGTGGATCGGTCCGGTCGGCTGCGGGGGAACGACCCGTCGCCCCTGTCACTACAACGGCCACCCTGGCAAGCCGGTTAACCCCTACCACAGTTGGAAGATCTACCCGTGTGTCTGGTCGGGCTGCCCTTGCTGATCACTTCTCCGCCGCCACGGTAGCCCGGTTGGGATCCGCCTAACGAAATCGGGTGCGGCTGACGCATTGGCCCGCGGCGACCGCGCAGGCTGAACACCATACCAGGCGCGGGTCCCCTGAACCGCATCGAGTCGTGGAGCTGGCGCCCCTTGAGAGCCGAGTTCGACGCATTGGCGGAGCATGCGCGCGGTCTGCGCCAGGCCCGGGGCAAGGTGGCTTGCCCGACGTTGACTTTGCGCGCGGCTCGTCGCTGACGAGTTGGTGCTCCAGTTCGTCGATGACGGACGGGGCCGGGATCTCGACGCCGTGCGTGCGCGTGCCGAAGCGTTGGGGTGGGACGATCGGGATGATAGGCGCGAGGTCACGTCGCTGGTGTTCAGGCAGGGCTTTTCCACCCGAACGCGCGTTACGCTGACCTCGGGTCGCGGCGAGGGGCTTGCGGCCGTCAAGCGCGCCGTGACCGACTTGGGCGGCGAGATTGATGTGCGATCCACGCCCGGCAAGGGGGCGGAGTGGACGCTTCGTTTTCCCCACAGCGTTGCCAGTGTGTAGTGTGGCATTTCCGACAGCACCGGGGCGGGGAGGTCTTGCGTTCGGCAGCAGGGTCGTGACGTGTTCTGCGGCTCGCTCGGTTCCCGACGGGCGCTGTCTCGATGGTGCCGGTTGCTACATCGCGCCGCTGTCGGCGTCGCTCGCGGCATCTGGTAGCGGCGTTGCCATCGCGCCGTCACTCGCTTCATCGAACGGCGCGATGCGTGCCGTGAGTCTCAAGAAGAACTCGGCGCAAGTATCGTTGCGGACCTCGATGTATTCCTCGTTGAGATCTTCCACCATGGCCTGGTTGCCCGCGCTCTCGGCGAAGCCAGCGTGCTTGTCGAGCGGACGTTCCGCGAAAGACAGGTACACCGCGTAGTCGGAGGGGGCTTCGCGTAATCCGTGCTCGAGGCGGTAGACTCGACCCGACGGAAAATACAGAAATGGCCCCTCGAAAGTCGACGTCTCGTAGGCGGATTGGCTCTCGTTCGTGCGCCCGCCGCTATACCACTGGGGCTCTTGCCCGTCGGGGTCGCAACTGGACCCGACGCACGCCACCGTCGACGCGAAGCAGGAGCCCAGTAGGCAGCAGCGAACCAACAGACGTCCGAAACCCGCATCGGCGGACGGATGTCTCAGACGGTCCCCACGGCGCTCACTGCGCTGGCCTTGTCGCTGTTTGTCGCCGAGACGTGACATCGACACGCCCTGTAGCACCCGAGGCGTCGCGGGCGCAAACGCTTGGCTGCGGGGTGCGGATCGCGTGCGCGCCGCCCCCGCGCCGGGCGGCGTGAGTGTTTCGCCGCTCCGGCCAACGTAGTCGAGTGTGGCCGCGCGTAGGTCTGGCGCAGTTCGCACCTGCCGGCCGCCTAGCGATCCCGGCCTACGCGTTCTCCCCGAATTTCGCGCGTGCATTGGTCGCGTCTACTGAGAACTGGCCCGCTCGCGTTTGGGCGCGTGTACGACGCGGTAACCACTCGAGTGAGGTCTGGTGGCTCGACACTCTCATCGAGGTTGGCGGGGCACCGGGATCCCCGGCCCAGCTGTGTTAGACTCGCGTTCATGCGTGCCGTCTCACGAGT
>QJWJ01000501.1 GCA_003235365.1 Deltaproteobacteria bacterium | reverse complement strand
CTCGCCCAATTAGCCACCGTGCAACGTGCCGCGCAACACGTCCCGAAAGACCGATGTGAACTCCGTCAGTACTGAGGGCGCTATCGTCAACGGCGGCGTCAGCACGATGCTCTGACGAGCCCCACCGCCAGTCGAAACCAGGTAGCCCCGTTTGGCGAGCTGGAGCAGTACGTCACCCGCGACACCAGCGCCGCCGTCGAGCTGCGCACCAATCATCAGTCCCGCGCCGCTGAGCGTGACACCCAATGGGCCGAGTTCGTCGCGCAGCTGCTGCATGAACACACTGCCCACCGCCGCTGCACGCTCGACCACGGCACCCCGCCGTAACACGTCGAGGGTCGCCAGAGCCGTCGCACAGGCGAGCGGGGCGCCAGCAAAAGTCGACGTGTGCACGACCTCGGCATCTCGACTCCACGCTTGCATGACTTCGCGTCTCGCAAGGCAGGCGCTGAGCGGCAGCCCCCCACCCAGACCTTTGCCGAGGCACACGACATCGGGAGTCACCCCCTGTCGACCGCAGTACAACCAACTCCCTGAACGACCGAGACCCGTCCAGATCTCGTCGGCGATCAGCAGCGCGCCATGATCGATGGTCAGCCGACGCAACTCTTTGGCGCAAGCATCGGACATCGGGACGACGCCGCCGCGACCGAGGATCGGCTCGTAGATCAGCGCGCCAATGCCACCCGACCGCAGCAGCGCTTCAGTGCGTTCGAGTGCGGCAGCTTCAGTCGATGTGTCCTTCGGGTAATCCACCCAGTGGACGTGGGAGTTGAGCTGCGCGGCAAAGGGCTCCCGGTAGCTCTCCCGCAAGCCACACACGGACAATGGACCATAGGATAGCCCGTGGTACGCCCCGCGAAAGGCGATGACGCCAGCACGCCCAGTGGCCAAGACGGCCGTCTTCAGAGCCGCGGAAACCGCGTCGGCGCCCGATTGTCCCAAGATCCCCTGCGCGTCGGGGATGCCGCAAATCTCCACCAGTTGCTCGAGCAGGCCCACCTTGGCGTTCGATGGGTAAACATCACCCATCGCTTGCAACAACAGCGCTTTTTGCACGTCGAGCGCGCGCAGCACTTCGGGCGGATCGTGGCCAAGCAGCAGCGAACCAAAGCCCGCAGCCAGGTCGACGAAGCGGTTGCCGTCGACGTCCCAGACGTTGCTGCCACTGCCCCGGGCAAACACGATGCTCCGCATCGGCCCGGGCTCGGGGATAGGGCCCATCGGTGCCGCCACCCGAGAAAGCCGGAGCAACC
Source organism: Deltaproteobacteria bacterium (assembly GCA_003235365.1). Taxonomy (GTDB): domain Bacteria; phylum Myxococcota_A; class Polyangia; order Polyangiales; family Polyangiaceae; genus SZUA-265. The sequence goes on along the minus strand of QJWJ01000501.1, from coordinate 16,039 downwards.
AGGTCCGAGACTCTGGGCCAGGCACGCGGGTCTTCAGCTCGGGACCGAGCGCTTCGTTTTCGACGATGGGCATCCCTGCGCCCTCGAGACGAACGCGCTTCAGCGGACGCGGTTGCGTCCGCCTCGCTTGGCCTCGTACAGCCGTTCATCGGCCTGTTGGATCAGTTCCGTAGCCCCTTCGTCACCTTCCATCACGGCGCATCCAATGCTGATGGTGACAGGGATACGTTCGCCCTGAAAGATGAAGCTGTGCTCGGAGACCTTCTCTCGCAGACTTTCCGCGAGCGCTCGCGCACCCTCCAGCGTGGTTTCCGGCAGCACGATCACGAATTCCTCCCCGCCGTAGCGGGCAAAGACCTCATCGCGACGTATCCGCGCTTTGACGGTGTCAGCCAGCTCGCGCAGGACGTAGTCGCCGGCAAGGTGGCCATAGTGATCGTTGATGCGCTTGAAGTAGTCGATGTCGAACATCAACGTCGCCAGCGGCCGATCGTGGCGGCGCGCTCGAGTGATCTCTCGTTCCAACGCCTCGTAGAGATACCGCTTGTTGTGGATCTGGGTCAGACCGTCCACGATCGTCATGCGGTAGATTTCTTCGTGGTACTTGGACTCGGCGTCGGCGCCGGACAGGTACTTGAAGATGGTGGGCCCGACCTTGATCCGATCGTTGTTACGAAGCTCTTGTTCGTTGGGGATCTGCTGCTCGTTGACGTAGGTGCCGTTCGTGGAATTGTCATCCACCGCGAACCAGCGGCTGTTGCGTCGCTCGAAGTGGGCGTGCCGACGTGAAACGGAATCTCCTTCGAGAACGATTTGGTTGTCCGAGCCGCGCCCAACCCGGACCTGGTTCTGGTCCAGCACGAAGCGTTTTCCGAGCAACGTCGGTTCTTTGGTGTAGATCACCACGATACAGTCGTTGCCCCCTGGCTCCTCACTCGGGGTTGGCTGAGTGACCGTAGTCACCCGGGTTTTTTCGTCGTCGAACTCGCTCACAGCAATTGCTCGGGTACTTCTTTCGAACGCCGGGAAACGACCTTTGAGACTAGTCGCGCCACCGGACCCCAATTCGCACATTGCTTGCCCGGAGCCCGCGATGCGGACGTGAGCTGAAGAGCGTAGGCGCCTGAGATCCTTAGCGTCAAGCGAGGAGCCTAGCAGACAAATCGGGCAGCGGGGACCGGTCCGTTGGCCCGTCCCCCGCCCTGCTCAGGCACGGTCACAACCTACCACCTACACCGACCCAGCCCCAGGAGCCTCTTGCTGAGTCAGAGGAACCTCGATCCCGAGGGAGCGCATTAGGCGCAACGCGTTACCGCTGCGCACCGGTCCCTCATGCAGCTTGTAGTCGAACTTGAGCTCGCCGGCCTCGGCGACCTCGCGAAGGTGCACTTGCGTGACTCGCGACATCAGCGGCTCTGGTAACTCACAGAGACCGCTGTCGTGGGTGGAGACCGCACCCATCGCCCCTTTCCTGAGCAGCTCGGCAAGGATCCAACGTGCACCAATTTGGCGCTCTCGCGAGTTGGTCCCATGCAAGATTTCGTCGAGCAGAAACAGCACCGGCATGCCGCAGTCGAGCGAATCGAGGACGCCTTTGACCTTGCGCAGCTCGGCGTAGAAGTGACTGACACCTTGATCCAACGAGTCGCGGATACGCATGCTCGTGCGAACCGCGACAGGCGAAAGCCTCAGGGCTACGGCACACACCGGTGCTCCCGCCAGGGCCAGAACCGCATTGACGCCAATCGACCTCAACAAGGTGCTCTTGCCCGACATGTTCGAGCCAGTGACCAGCAAAGCCCTCCCAGCACCCATCAGATCGACGTCGTTGGTGACGCGCGTCGTCGCCGACAACAAGGGGTGGCCGAGCCCCTGAGCTTCAAACGTCACCTCGCCGTCGCGGAGCTCGGGCCAAGCGTAGTCCGGATTGTCGTGGGCTAACGCGGCGAGGGAAGCCAAAGCCTCCAATTCTCCCAGCGCGGTGAACCAGTGACGCAACCGACTCCCATAGCGTCGTTGCCAACCCTCCAAACGCAGCACACAGTGCATGTCCCACATCAGGATCGAGTTGACGAAGGGGTGAACCAAGCCGTTGTGGCGCAGTTCGAACCACGACACGATTCGCTCGAACTGTCGCATCGCGTGGCTGGGTGGTTCGCCCGCACTGCCGCGAGTTTCGGCTTGAAGTTCCTGGAGACGCTCGCATTTCGGTTGGCACTGCTCCAACACGCGCAGCATCGGGCCGAAACGCAGGAACACGCCCTGACTTGCGGACACGGCGTTGAAGACGACCTGCGTATGGACGCGAGCAGTGAGCAGCAAGATCGACTGGGCGATCAGTGGCACGATCCACGCCACTGGATGCCAACCGCGCACCCAAGACCCGACGATCGCGGCAACGCTGATCGTCGGTAGGATCCACAACAGCGCGACCAGCACCGGCTTGTTCGACAACCCCGGCTTGGCTTCTGCCCAGGCCAGCAGCGGTTCGACATCGAGGTACCCCGAGACCTTGGCTCCGCGCCGTGGCGTGTCGCCTTCGTGACCAGCGAGGGCCAACGCTTCCAACTCTTGGCGCAACTCGAGTTGAGGTGCCAATTCCTTGGCCGCCTGCTGACGCGCATCGACTTCGTCTCGCGCTGCGCGGTTCATCAGGAACGCCGCGAGTCGCTGCTGTCCCATCTGCGTTCTTGCCGTGCAGACGCGTTGAAAGAGCGAGGCGGGCCCGAAGACGTCCAGGTCGTCAGCGTAGGGGTGCAGGGCGTTGGAGAAACGCTCGCCAGTCTCCGGCAGTTCTTTGAAACGGGAGCCGTTGCGAGTCACCGCGTCCTTGTTGACCTGCACCCAGCGCAAAGCCATGTCTTCTTCGCGAATCACCCGCGAGTGCGCGACGACCAAGCCCAAAAAGACCGCACCGAACACCCCACCGAGCGAACCCCAAAGCGCGCTTTCGTCAGCAGTGAACGCCGTGATCACGCACACGACGCTGAGGGCGAAGCTCAGCCCGCGAAGATTGGAAACCAGGCGCGAACGTGCGCCCAGACGCTCGGCCAGCTCGGTGAACCTCGCGACACGCTCGGAATAGGCGCGCACCACGGGCGTCGGGTCCGCTGCTGTATCGCTCAACGCTGTTTGCTCAGTTCGATGGGGATGGTCGCACCGACGATCGGCGCTGCCGGATACCCGACATAGCGACGGTCCACGACATCCGCAATGCATGCCGCGGCGGCTTGACTCATCCCCGCGCGGCTTTTGACGCTCACGCCCTCTGCACGCCCTCGTTCGCGAACCAGAAACCTCACCACCACCTTGCCCGTGTCGGCGGTCAGTCCGCCGTTCTTTCGGACGCAGTCGACATAGCGATCCTTGGGCAGCCCCAGCTTCTTCGCGGCCAACGGCAGTTCCCCCGCATCTGCAACTGCAGGCCCGACGGTCGTAACGCTCAACTTCTGCGCCGACGGGTCGACCTTCCGCTCTGGCTCAGCTTGTGCGTTGGTTTGAGCATCGGTGGAGCCAGAGGTTGCAGCGGCGGACGGCGGCTCTGCGCTCATGGCTCCTTCGAGCAGTGCAGTCGCCTCACCCGGATCCAAACAACGGATCAACATACCGTGTCCGTCCGCGAGCCTGCCCCAAGCGCACGCCGGATCGTAAGGATAGCGATTGGGAGCCTCTGCGGTCGCAACCGAGGTGGTCGCCAAGGCAAAGCAGGATGCCACAATCAACAACCCCAAGGCCTTGCGCGGTCCGCAGAGATTCAGTCCGGGGAATTTCATTCGACTGTCCTCGCTTGGGTGTGCAAAACAAGAGCCGGCACCGGGCCCTGTCTTGGCCCACCGACGGCCAAAAAGCAAGACTTCGACCACCGTGAGACGCGCACTATCGCCGCGCTCCGACCGCCGCACGAGGTGTCGCAGTACGGCGGCGAGAATCGAGAGCGACGGGCGCGCGTGCGGCACGCGGAATGGGTTTTCCGATTGTGAGTCGCGGCCGCGACCACTACTTTCAGCGCGTGCAGACCCCGAGCCAGTACGTCGTGACGTTCCTGGAAAGCGTCGGTAGACGCCAGGACGCCGAGTACTACCTTCGGCTGTTCCGCGAACTCCCCAAGGCGAGCTTCGCCGTGATTGCGACCGAGTCGGACGTGCTGCAGCGCTCACCAGCAAGCGTCGCGGAATCCCTGCGCTTTCTGGCCCGCATGGACCTGTACCCGGTGTTGGCCACCGGTTTGCTCGCGGGCGCGGGCGATTCGGGGCTCGACCAGCTCCAAGGCGCACTGACGGAACACGGCATCCCTTGGGCTAGCGTCGCCCAGGGGCAGCGCGACTGGATCGACGTGGCACGCACGGCCGTCGCAACCGGGGCCAGTTCAATCGTCGACTTTGGAAAAACCGAGACGACTAGCCGCTTCGCGGCGCTGTCCGAACTGCTCGTCGGCCTCGGCACGCGCAAGCTCGTCGTGCTGCGCGACCGGGGCGGCCTCGGGCCACGCGAACGCGGGAGGATCTCGCTCACGCCAACCCATCATCTGATCATCGGCGAAAGCGGGATCAGCGTGATCAACCTGCGTGCGGATCTCTCCGCACTGGAAGCGGGCAACTATCTCGATCCAGTGGAAGCCAGGCTATTGGGCGACATCAATCAGCTGCATCAAGCGTCGCCACAACTGCTCACGAGCATCGCCTCACCGCTCAACCTGCTGCGGGAGCTGTTCACCATTCGTGGTGCGGGCACGCTCGTCAAGACCGGAAGCAGCATCATGCGTTTGAGCGGCTTCGACGAGCTCGACTTCGAGCGGTTGTGTGAACTACTGCAAACGACGTTCGAGAAGTCGCTGACGCCCCAGTTCGCCCAGCGAGAGACGCTGAACGTATACCTGGAGGCGTCGTATCGCGGCGTGGCGATACTCCAGCCGGGAATCGTCGGCGCGTTCTTGACCAAGTTCGCCGTGAACAAGAAGGCCCAAGGCGAGGGCATCGGACGCGACCTGTGGGAAGCCGTACTGCGGGATCACTCGGCCGTGTATTGGCGGGCCCGGACGGCCAACCCCGTCTCCGAATGGTACCAAGGTGAATGCGACGGTATGCATCGCGAAGGTGAGTGGCGAGTCTACTGGCGAGGGATCCCCCCGACGCAGATCGCGGACACGATCCGAGACGCGTTGGCGCGCCCCGTCGATCTGGTGAGCATTGAACGATGATCTTTGTATTTTTGGTGATCGCGGCAGGCCTGGGAACCGCACTCTACTTGTTGGTGATGTACAGTTCGATCCCCGGCGCGGTCGACGAGCGCTTGGGTGAGTTCGAACCGTTACCCGAAACCTTGGGGCAGTGGGTCACCGATACCGATTCCGACCAGGCGAAGAGCGCCACTGCCAAGGGGCTGCAGCGAGAGGTGCGAATCCTGCACAACCCAGCCAAGGGGATCTTCGCCAAAGAGGAACTCGTCACCCAGGTTCGGTTTCGCAACACGCAAACCGGTGAGATCGATCACGTCGAGCCCGAAGTTCGCGAGCCGAGGCGTCGCATCAAACGGAGCTGAACGACTGAAGCAGAGCTCTCGTCGGGCCCCTCGACGGGCCGCATGAGATTTCGAATCTCAGCGCCCGAGCGCGCGGGCGCGATTGACGATCCGGGGCGTCAGGAAGATGACCAGCTCGCCCCGCGTGTCGCTGGCAGTGCGCTTCTGAAAAAGGAGGCCGAGCAAAGGGATGTCGCCGAAGAAGGGAACCTGATCGACGTTCTTGCCGGTATTGCGGGTGAAGATGCCGCCGATTACCGCCGTATGGCCGTCCATCACGAGCAGCTCGGTCTCCGCCTCGCGCTTGAGGATCGTGGGATCGCCGCGCGGAGAGGTCTGGTTGAAGTCGGGCTCGTCGCGGTTGATCTTGACGTGCATGCTGACGCTTCCATCGGCCGTCACGTGAGGCTCGACGAGCAGCTGGAGCTTGGCTTCTTGGAAGGTCGTCTGAACGCCTTGGGCGCTGACCTGGCTGAACGGGATCAACGTGCCTTGGCTGATGCGCGCCTCGGTGTTGTCCAGGGTGAGAACTCTCGGACTGGACAAGATACGCAACATGCCGCTGGTTTCTGCGGCAGAGAGGCGCAACGCGAGATTGAAATTGCCGTCGACCGAGCCGAAAGTGAGACCCAAACCACCACCAGCCCCGGTACCGATTGCGGCAGGGAGATTCACGGCGAAGTTCGGGTTCTGAACGGTCTGAGAGAACGGCGACAGGCCTTGAGTCGGTGCCTGACCGTCGGTCGCTGCACCGGCGATACCCACGGAGTTCGGAAAGGCGAGCCCGGTCGGGTTACCGGTCGCGGCGCTGAAGCTCGCGTCCCCGCCCCACTGAATGCCCACGTCACGTAGGTAGCGACTCGTCGCCTCGACGATACGCGCCTCGATCAGCACCTGCGGAGTCTGGGTATCCAATGACCGCGTCAGCTCCTCGATCTGGTCGAGGTTGCCACTGACGTCGCGCACGATGAGCACGTTCGTGCGCTCGTCAACAGCGACGGAGCCGCGCGAAGACAACAGTTCCGCGGCACGACTTTGCAGCTCGCTGGCCTGCGCATAGCTTACCGGGATCAGGCGCGTTTCCAGGGGCGCCAGCTTCAACTCCTGCTGTTGGCGCGCGATGGCCATCTCGCGCTCTTTCTCGAGGTCGGCCTGGGGCGCGACGCGAATGATGTTCCCTCGCCGCTCCATGCCGAGACTCTTGGCTCGCAGCACGACGTCCAACGCCTGATCCCAGGGCACGTTGCGCATGCGTAGCGTCACGGCGCCCGAGACGTTGTCGGCAGCGACGATGTTTACCCGACCCGTGTCGGCGAGCAGCCGCAACACGTTGTGGATGTCGGCGTCCTTGAAATCCAGATCGATGCGGCGACCGCTGTAGCGCCCGGCGGTCTGTCCGAGCATCGCTGGAGCGAAACCCGCGGCGTGATCCGCGGACAGCTCCGAAACCTCGGTGGCGGCAATCGGCGCAGTTTGAACGTCGTCGACCTTCGGCAGCGGCGCTCCGAAAATACTCTGGGTCTTGCGCGCCACCTTCCCGTCTGCGGCGATCCCCGAAATGCTGGCCGGCACGGCACCGGCAAAGAAGGACCAGCTCAGGCCGTCGACTCGGCGCTGAACACGACTGTCAGCGTTCTGTTCATGATCTACCTCGAGCACGACGGTGCCGTCCTCCCGACGGAAGCTCGATACGAGGTTGACCACACCGCCGTAGGCACTGACGTCCAGTGAACGCTCGAGCTCACGCGGCAGGCGCGTCGCGGCCAGCTCGAGGCGCGAACGGGACGGGCCAACTCGGGTCGAATGAAACTCGACGCCACCCCCGACGTCGATGGAGATGCGTTCCTCGTCGCCATGCTTCGAGAAGCCCACGTCGGTGACCGTCGCCGTAGCAGCTTCTGATTGCTCGTCCGTCGGCTGCGGCTGCTGCACGGGTGAAAGCTCCGCCCCGCTCGACAGGCGGATCAGCAGCTGTTTGCCGACGGCAACCACGCTGTACTCCGCGGCTTCGCGCAGATTGACGATGATACGAGCCGTCGCAGCTTCGCCCTCCCCAAACTGCTGCAACATGACGCCACCGACGCTCCCCACGGCATCGACCAGCGCGGGGGGCGCGCCATCGACGATGCTACTCGACACGTCGACGATTAGCCGCCGATCACCGACCTTGCGGGCGGTGAACACGGGGGGAGCCGTGAACTCGACGACCACTTGCGTCATGCCGGGGCCATCCCCGGGTTCGACTCGCATCGCGGTGGCGCTTCGTGCGGCGGCCTCTGCGAACACCGGCATCGCCAACGTCGACACTACGCCGAACACGACTGCCGCTACCCAAGGGATGTTCAGCTTTCTCGAACTCATGAATGGCTCCGGAGCGCGTCCGTAGACGCCGTCCCAAACCAGACGCTAACAACTGGACCAAAACGCAGCCAAATTCCCGGCCCCGATTTCTGGCAAAGGCGGCTCGACGCTACTTCGTTTCGTCCGGGTGCAGCTGGATCACCCGCGTGGAGCTGGGCACGTCGGGATTCGACGGGTCTTCACGCACGAACACGACGTCCGCGTCTCGAATCCGATCGACGCGCCAGTTGATCTCGTACTCGGCGTTGCCGGCGCCGCTCTGGACCCGTTCAGCCTTGCCGACCAAGTCGTTGCGGTGCACGACGAAACCGATGCCCGACGGATCGACCAGCATGGCCTTGGCTGGGTGAATGCGGGTGATGATGCCGATGAGCTTCAGCTCATCGAGGGCGTAGTCTTCGAGGATTACCGCGGGTTTGGACGCCGTCGGATCACTGGGACGCTCGACGAACAGGTCGTTGAACGAGCGGAACGGGTCGCGGCTGCGCTCCGTCTCGACGAAGTCCTCTTCCTGAAACTCCACCTTGGGTGGTGAGAGTGACTCTTCGTCGGCTGTGCCGGACGCGCTGGGACTAGCGGCCGCAACCGTATTGCCCGCGCCTTGGGGCCCCATTCCCTTGGACGAAATCGCAACTAGCGGTGGCTCGTCCTCACAACCGAGAACAACCGTCAGGACGCAGGGGGAAACCAGCAATCCGATGGCTGCCAGGCGGACACGCGACACTTGGGGCAGGTTCATTGTCGCTCCCTGCGTCGACGCGAACCCGGTCCGTCGGGTTCGGCGGTTTCGGTTATCGCGTAGAACGCGGTGGCCAGTACCTTGACCTTCAGCGGAATCTCTTTGCCCGATTGGTTGTCTTCCGTGGCCTTGGTATCGAGCGCGATGGAGATGTTCTCCATGTTGATGATCCGCTCGAGCTGCCCGACGTTGTACATGAACTTGGCAACTTGGTGGAAACTCCCGGTCAACTCCAACTGCATCGGGATGCGGGCGTAAAACTCCTCGGGCACCTCCTCTTGGGGAGTCCACGCTTCGAGCTCCACGCCCACGAGGTTGGCAACGTTCTGCAGCGAGCTGAGAAACGCGGGCGTCTCCTTGCGCGCTGGCAGCACCTTCATCAACTCGCGCTTGTTGCGCTCGCGCTCGGCGAGTTCTTGAACGTCCTTTTGGTACTCGATCTCCGCAGCCTTGGCCTGCTCCAGGTCGCCCTTGAGCTTGGTGTTGGTGTTTTGCGCAGCGTTGATCTCCGCTTGGATCTCGCTGTGAAAGATCGTGAAGTAGCCCGCCAGAGGCAACAGCAGCATGAAGAAGCCGACAGCCACTTTGCCGGGCGTGCCGAGCTTGGACAACGCGCTCCGCTTCGCGGCGGCCATCAGTACCTCACCCTCGCTTCGAGCTGAAACTTGACCCAGTCACCGGACTCGCCGGCAGTCCCCTCACGCTTGGCGGGCAGCAGCTGCACGTCGTGAAAGTAGCTCGACAGGCCCATGCGCTTGGCGATCTCGCTGACGTCCTCGCCGTCGCGAGCAATACCCACCAAACGCACCGTGCGGTCCTGCTCGACGAAGGACTCGAGCGAGAGTCGGCGGCTGTCCCAGGCCGCGTTGTACATCGCCAGCGGGTTGTCCGCCTTCACCTTCTCCAGTTGGTCCGGGTCGATGCTCGGGCCACGGCCAGGCGTGAGCAAACGGGCCACCTCCAACAACACTGCCGTAGGCCCGGTCCGCGCACTCTGCAGCTTGGCAATGGCCTCCTCGCGCGAGCGGAGCAATTCGAGCTGAGCCTTGACCTGACCGTGATTGGCGACCTTGTCTCGAGACAGTTTGATTTCGCCTTCCAAGGTGCGGTTCTTCTGCCCCCAATCGTCGAGCTCCTCTTGCTTGACGCTGTACATGACGAGGCACGCGACGACCTCGACAGCCACCGCGATCAACAGTCCTATCAACCAGGTTTGGCCCGATTCCGCAGACTGCTGTCGCCGGGTGGCGGGCAGAAGGTTGATGCGAATCACGAGCGGGCCTCCCGAGTGCGGCGCAACGTCAGCCCGAGCGCGACGGCCAGCTGTGGACCGCGGCGCTGCAACAACACGCCGTCGACGCCACTCTCTACGGCGCAGTTCTGGACGGGGTTCCAGACCTCCACCGGCACCCGCGCCCGTCGCTGAATCGCCGCGGACAACCCAACCAGGTTCGACGTGCCGCCGGTGAGAACCGCGCGGGCAACCTCGCCTTCGCCACTGGTTGCCATGAAGAAGTCCAAGCTGCGCTGGATCTCGGCGGCGATCGAATCGACCACCTGATCGATCGCGCCGGCGACCTGCGGGGGAATCGGACCGCCGTCGGGGCTCTCTCCAGCCTTGTACAGCTCGGCGATCTCGAAGGGCACTCCCGTCTGCCGCTGGATCTCCTCGGTGACGATGTTGCCCCCACTGGCAATCTCTCGCGTGAACGTGCTCGTAGCGCCAGACAGCACGTTCAGCGACGACAGGCTGGCGCCGACGTTGATCAGCGCGACGGTCTCCTGCTCGGACAGCCCGCGCATCGCTTCGTAGGCGTTTTGAATGGTGAACGCGTCGATGTCGACGATGACCGGCTTGAGCTTGGCGTCGCGGGCTAACTGCGCGTATTCGTTGATTTGATCCTTGCGCGCAGCGACCAGCAACAGGTCCATCTGGCTGGCGTCGGGGCGCCGTCGCAAGACCTGATAGTCGACCTGAACGTCCTTGATGTCGAAGGGGATGTGCTGCTCGGCCTCCCAGGTGATCTGCTCGGCGAGCTCGGCTTCGGTCATTACCGGGACCGTGATTTTGCGAATGATCACGCTCTGCCCAGAGACGCTCAACGCCGCCTCTTTCATGCGGACCTTGCTTGCCGCCAAGACCCGCTTGAGCGTCTCGACGACGACCGAAGGCTCCATCACTTGCCCGTCGACGACGGCCTGAGGTGGGAGTGGCTCGTACCCAAATCTTTGGACGGCCAGCCCGCGTCGCCCCTCCTTGGCCTGGCAGACCTTGATGGAGCTCGAGCCGATGTCAACGCCGACTAGGTTCTTGCCTTCGCCCATGGAGTTCCTCGAGCGCCCGAACGCACGTCGAGCGCGGGAAGTCTGGCAATTGGGCACAAACCAGGCAAATAAACGGGAACTTGCGGCTGCTTAGACCCGGTGTTCATCCGACATTTCCGGCAACTGTCGGAAAATGTGGTGATTTGCCTACCGGGTAAGATCGTACCCTGGGTCCCTAGGACTCCCCATCTCAACGGCATCTCGTTGGCGGGCGCCAATCTTGATGAATTGTTATCAGGGGGCACGAAACCACGTCGTGTTCGGGGATCTGGAACCCAGCGGCTCCAAGCGAGTGAAGCCCTTATGCCCATCGAGGCTGGGTCAACCAGCACCCCGATTTCCGATGTGGGTACCTAGTCGACATTGGTGAGCGGCGCGTTTCAAGCGGCTTTTCGGCTGTTTTGAGTCGTTGGCACGGACCGTGCTCAAGGGACTCCCCGAGGTAACCGCAATGAGTTTTGACAGCGCTTGCACCATCACCGACGACCTTGAGCTTTTCAGCGAACCGCCGCTTTCGGCGTCTCGATCGACACAACGGTCGAAACGCGCCGGCGCGAAAGCCCCCGCCCCCGCACAATCGGGCGAATACCGGGTATTGAGCTCTCAGGAGGCTGCCAAGCTGATCAAGAAGTACCAGCAACTGGTGCGTCAGATCGCCGGTGGTTTTCAGCGCAAGCTGCCGCGCAACGTCCTGCGTGACGACCTGATCGCGGCCGGGATGAGCGGTCTGTGGGATGCGGTCCGCCGGCAAGGCCACGACGCCACCGGCAACTTCGACTGGTACGTTCGTGTGCGCATTCGGGGCGCAATCCTCGACGAGCTGCGCGCTCAGGACTGGCTGCCGCGCCGCGCCCGCGCCGCTGCGTCAGAAGCCGCCAACTCGGGGACCTCGACGCGCCTGGCAGCGACGCCCGTCGTGTTGCGCTTCGACGAAGTCAGTGAAACGGAGCAGGCCCGCTGCCTCGCTCGTGACGACTCCAACGCGGAAGAGACGGTCGAAGCCAACTACGTCCGTCGTCAGCTCCAGGCCGCCATGGACCAGCTGCCCGAGCGTGAGCGCCGCATCGTGTCACTGCACTACTTTCGCGGCATGAAGTTCAAGGATCTGGGGGAGATGCTGGGCGTGAGCGAGCCGCGCATCTCGCAGCTGCACTCGCGAGCAATGGGCCGACTGCGTTCGATTCTCGCTGAAGCTGCCTGAGGTCTCGCCTCAGCGGACAGGCTTCACTCCGCCGCAACTTCGCTTCCAAACAAGAAGGCACTTTGCGGCATGGGTTCGGCGAGACCCACTATCAAGGTCGTGTCACTCGAGCGCGGGATGTCGAGGGAGGTGCCCGCGCGATAAAGCACAGCCGAGTGCTGCGAAGCTCGGTCGAGCTCCAATGCCGAATCGCAATCAGCAGCGAGCAATTGCAGCGCCAGGGGTGCGCTCGAGTCGTGAGTCACGAAGGCGGCAAGCAAACGCCCGTCTGGGCGCACACAGATCGCGCCACGCTGGCGGCGCGCGCCGGGCTGCGATGCCCGTTTGGTCAACTGCCCGTCGCGAAGCAATTCCGGCAGTTGGACGTACTGCGCATCGTCGTAGCGCTGAGGGACGTTGCCCGCAGCCAGCAACTCGACTCCCGAATCGCCAAACACGGCGGTGGCGTAGGTCGAGCGCAGTGACAGCGTTTCACGTTCACCAAATGCCAAACCATAGCGCGTGGCCCGGGTGGTGTGACCGACGTCGAACGCGAACAACACACGGCCCTGCTCGTCGCTGGACAACTCCCGCGGTGGCGCCGCCTTGCCCTCGAACAGCGGCTCCAGGTTGCCGCCCAGCACTCTCCAAACGACGCGCGGCAAGTCCACACTGAACACCTCGACCTCGAGGTTCCCAACGCGTTCCCGCGCAGACAGTAGCGCAGGAACGTCGGAGGGCTCCGGCTGAACGCCGGGGCTGAGCGTCCAACCCATTTCGTCGCCACTCGGACGCGCCGTGCGCTCGACCAGGTAGAAAAAGTCCGACGGCGATCCGAGTAGATGGACGTCAGCTGCGAAGTCGGAGCCGCCAACCACGGTTGCACCTCGCCGCTGCTGTCCCTCGCCGGAAATCGTGGCAAACCCGGTGTGCCTCGTCGCCAACTCGATCGCGTAGCGGCAGCCGCTGCGCGCCAATCCCTGCGCCAGCGCGGCTCGCGACGCAGACGGCGTCCTCGCGTAGGCCATGCCGCCACCGCGAAGCAGGCAGAGCGCCGAGCGGTGGTCCATGGTTCCGACCGCGTCGCTGACCGTGGCACGTCCATCGACGACCAGGGCGTGATTCGCCTGTCGGAACGAGACGATGCCTTCCGACGGGGTCTCATCCGGCCAGGACCCGAGGCCCACCTGTCCCTGTTCGGTGAGCACCACACTCGGCAATCCTGGTTGCGCCGGAGTCTGGACTCGCTGGTCGACCTTCATGCCGGAGGCGTTCGACTCGCCGACGCCGTTGAACGTCGCGACGAGGCGCTTCTCCAAACGGTCGGGAACCCTTCCTGTCCCGGGCGGACCCGAGGCGGGTTTGGGCCAGGCGTATCCGCCCGCCATGCGCAACTCCAGGCGACGCAGGTCGAAGGTGACGAGCTGCAAGCGTGAGTCGTCATCCGCGGGATCGATGGCGAGTTCCGTCTGGAACACCAGCTCGTCAGTGCCGTCGACGGGCTGCCAACGACCGTCCTGTGCCTGACCAGCGACGAACGGAGCGATGGCTGCAGGGGGCCACTGGTGCGACGCGTCGGACTCGACACCGTCCGGCAGCACAGGAGTGACCTGACGACGGGTCGGGAAGTTCGCCAAGGCCCCACTTGGAACCCAGCGCTGCCAGGTTTCAGCGAAGGTGCGCGGCGCCGGCGGCTGGCGCCAAGCGGCTTGGACGACGCCCCCCGGGTCGCTCAGCGTGCCGGCGGCCAAGTTCGCTTGGACGACGTGACCAGAGCCGTCCGTAATGCGCAGCGAATCCGCTTCCAGCCCGAGTTCCACCCGACCCTGATCGACGGCAAAGTGCGTCAGCCCCAGGCCTTGGGCGCTCCCCTGCTCCGCCCACAGTCGGAACGCGGTCACGCCGCGCTGGATGCCGCTGTCGAAGGCAGACCCGATGCCCGCCAGATCCAAAAGCGACACCGTCGCGACTCGACCGAAGGCGACCCCCGCCAGGGCAGCATAGCTGTCCGTGACGGTCAGCCCGCGCTCGTCGGCGAGGGGGGTATCGGTCAGCTTCACGACGCGCGTCGGCCGGACCAGCTTGCCCTCCGGGGTGACCCGAAAGGTCGCCCGGTACAGGTCTCGAGGTTGCCCTTTCGCCTGACCCAGGAACAGCACGCGGCGACCGAAAACGACGTCCGTCACGAGACCACGACTCGGCTCCCACCCGACCTCCTGTGGATCGACGGCAACCCGCGCGGCGTCGCTCAGAGCGGCGGCAAGCCCCTCTTCCGTCGACAGCGGCGGCGTCACGGTGCTGCAACTGCGTCCAATGGCCAGTGCCGCGACCGCGCCGAGCAGGGGCAGACGCGCCGACACGAAGGCCGAAATCGTTCGCAGCATGGCCGGGGCGTAGCGCGCACGCCAGCGTCGACACAAGTGTCACGTCGGGGCTCGCACTTGTGCGCGACCCGAGGCGCTGATAAGCCCACCCGCGCCTGTGAACAGCAACCTGGCCATTCGTTTGAGCACGGCGGCGGTGGTGTCTCCGCTGCTGCTGTGGCTTTTGTTCTTCGGGCCCGCCTGGGGCTGGTACGTGATGATCCTGTGCGCGACGGGGATCGCCTCGCACGAGGTGCTCGCCATGACGCATCCGACAGACGCCGTTTCACGAGCGGTCGGTGTGCTGGCATCGTTGGCGGTATCCCTGGGCCTGTACTGCCTGACGGACCACGCCGCAGGCCTGATGACGCTGCTGCTCATCACGACGCTGCTCACGTCCCTCGTGCCCTTGTGGCGCCTGGGCGACATCAAGACCGCGGGGTTTCGCATGCTGGCAGGTGTTGCCGTGCCTTGGTACATCGGCCTGCTGACCCCCCTGGCATTGCTTCGGCGGGAGCTGGGTGAACAGGGTCCCGAGTTCGTACTCATGACGTTGATGTTCGCCTGGATGGCGGACACCGGAGGCTACTTCTTCGGGCGCGCCTTCGGGAAACACCCCCTGTACCCCAGCGTCAGCCCCAAGAAGACTTGGGAGGGATTCGCGGGCGCGTTGCTCGGCGCCGTTCTTGGGGCGATGCTGGCCCACTTCTGGTACCTGCCAGAAATCCCTCTCGCGCACGCGATCCCGCTCGCGCTCGTGGCCGGTATTCTCGGACAGCTGGGCGATCTCGCGGAGTCGCTGCTGAAGCGATCCACATCCGTCAAAGATTCCGGCAGCATCATCCCCGGTCACGGCGGTTTGCTGGACCGGGTGGACGCACTGCTGTTCGCAAGCACTATCGTGTACGTGTACACGCTCTGGCTACCTCGCGGATGAGTGAGCACACTTGCCGGCAGCGTGGAACCCAGTGTCGGGATGGGCCGCGGGGCGCTGCGCGCGGACAACGACCTGTGCCGCAAAACCAAGTCCCCAGCTCACCAGCTCATCGCCTAGCGAGGTGCGCGGAGAACCCCTGCGCTCATGGCATTTGAGCCAGTCCGCAACCGTCGCCGGTCCGTCGACCGACGCGTATCAAATGGTTGCTTGCGTCAGTCAATATCCTTGCGGAAATACAAGGCGGACCGCTATAGCCCTGGGTTCTCCGGGGTCCGCGCGTCGGTCCTGGATCGTCAAGGAGGCGCCGGGTGAACGAGCTGATTGAATACCTACTTTCGAATCTGCAGTTGGACTTCTCCGGTGACGTGTCTGCAGAGCAAATCCGTCAGTTCTTACGCGACGATGACGGGCGCGAGGCGCGACGCATTCTGGCCAAGCTGATCGAAGAGAACAGCGAAGAGGATCTGCTGCTCACCCTCGCGGATTGCCTGAAAGAGCACATTCGCACGGGCATCACGACCGATCGCGTGCGCGACCAACTCAATCTGTACGCCGACAGCTGATTCCACCGGGCCAACTGAGTCCTGCAGTGGTCAGTCCCCTGCAGTGGTCAGTCC
>QJWJ01000348.1 GCA_003235365.1 Deltaproteobacteria bacterium | reverse complement strand
AACAGGGAGTGGAGTCGAAATTGCGACTGCAACGGGCGCGGTTTTTCGGGCCCTCACCAAACGGGGCCAGGAGAACGGCCTGACAATCGTGCTCGCCTGTGCTCGCTCATTTCGGGCGTCACCATCCGCGCCAGGCTGGATGGTGACGGCCCACGGCTTGAGCACCGATCAGCTTGCCAGAGCACGGAATTGCCCCGAAAAATCGCCCCAGGATCGTCGAGGGCGTTTTTTCGGGACCATCGTCGGCTCATTTTTTGCGCGCAGCTCGGTGCTCCAGGTGTTTGACTTGTCGCAGCAATCAACCTGATTGCTGCTCCAGGGTCACGTCGGGGCCTCTCGACGGCCGTGGTGCGCAACTGGGTTGGGTCTCGTCAGCTGCAGCCCATCGAGTTGCCGCAGTTCAGGCACTTGTAGCAGGCGCCGTTGCGTACGGTGATGTGTCCGCAGCCGTCGCAGACCGGGGCATCGCCCATCATCTCTTCCAGCTGGGCGCCGAGGGCGCCGTGTTCACTGCCCGCCTTGAGGGCAGGGGGCAGTTCGGAAGCCGATCGAACTTTCACTTCGAGGTCGTTCGACGTCGGATCGTGGATCACCGGCGTCTCGACTTCGTCGGGTTTGACCTGAGCGAAGTCGTAGCGCTTGAGGTATTCCACGCCAAGTACACGGAACAGGTAGTCCATGATCGACGTGGCGAACTTGATGTTCGGATGACCTTGAACGGGGCCGTGTGGCTCGAAGCGGGTGAACGTGAACTGGTCGACGTAGGTTTCCAGCGGCACGCCGTACTGCAAGCCTACGGATACGGCCATGGCAAAGCAGTTCATCAACGAGCGGAAGGCGGCACCCTCTTTGTGCATGTCGACGAAGATCTCGCCGAGGGTTCCGTCTTCGTACTCACCGGTGCGCAAGAACACCTTGTGACCGCCCACTCGCGCTTCCTGGGTGAACCCGCCGCGTTTTCGCGGCAAGCGGACGCGTTGCCCCACGGGACGAATCGAAGGCACCGGTGCTGCAGCGAGTGGCGCAGCCGCCGCGGCCTCTTCCTTTTCGTCCTTGTCCTTGGACTTTTCGGAAGTCGACAGAGGTTGAGAGGCCTTGCACCCGTCGCGGTAAAGCGCGACAGCTTTGAGCCCCAGGCGCCAGCCCTCTTCGTAGATCTGGCGGACGTCTTCGACGGTTGCGTCGTTGGGCAGGTTGACGGTCTTGCTGATGGCACCCGACAGGAACGGCTGAGCCGCGCCCATCATGCGAACGTGCGACATCGGTGCAAGGTAGCGCTCGCCGGTCTTCCCACAGCGATTGGCGCAGTCGAAGACCGGGTAGTCCTCTTCGCGTAGGTAGGGCGCACCCTCGATCGTCATACGACCGACGATGTGATCGTTGGCCTCCTCGATCTGGGCGCGGGTGAAACCCAGATGAGTCAGCAGGCTGAAACCGGGCTGGCTCATCTTCTGGGCGTCGATCTTCAGGCGCGCGTAGGTGTCCTTGCCGAGCACCCAGGGCGCGAACGCCAGTGACAGCTCAAACACGCCCGGGAGTGCTTGCTCGACCTTGTGCAGGTCTTCCGACGTCAAGCCCAGCTTGCCCAGTGATGCGCGATTGATGTGCGGTGCCCCGAGCAAGGTGTTCGTACCCGAAACGTACGCGACGATTTCTTGCACGTGCGCTTCGGAGTAGCCGAGCCTGGTGAGCGCTTTGGGCACCGACTGATTGACGATCTTGAAGTAGCCGCCGCCGGCCAGCTTCTTGAACTTGACCAACGCGAAATCGGGTTCGATGCCGGTGGTGTCGCAGTCCATCAACAGGCCGATCGTGCCCGTTGGCGCCAGCACGGTTGCCTGCGCGTTGCGGAAGCCGTGTTGCTCGCCGAGCTGCACGACGTCGTTCCAATCCTCGATCGCCGCGCGCCACAAGGACTCGGGGCATTCGTCGCGATTGATCGCGTAAGCGGCTTCTTGGTGGCGCCGCATCACGCGCAGCATCGGCTCACGGTTGGGCGCGTAGCCGGCGAAGGGCTCCTTGTTCTTGGCGATGAGCGCCGAGGTTCGGTACGCGCGACCGCACAGGATTGCGGTCAACGCGCCGGCCACGGCTCGGCCTTCGTCCGAGTCGTAGGGGATACCCTGCACCATCAGCAACGTGCCGAGGTTCGCGTAGCCCAACCCGAGCGGGCGGTAGTCGTGGGAGTTCTTCGCGATGTTGCGCGTGGGATAGCTCGAAAGATCGACGAGGATTTCCTGGGCCAGGAAGAAGAGCTCGCAGGCGTGGCGATAACCATCGACGTCGAAGACGTCGTCCTCGCCCAAGAACTTCGTGAGGTTGAGCGATGCGAGGTTGCACGCCGAATCGTCGAGGAACATGTACTCGGAGCACGGGTTCGACGCGTTGATGCGCGCGGTGTTCGGGCAAGTGTGCCAGCCGTTGATCGTGCTGTCGTACTGCACGCCCGGGTCGGCGCAGGCCCACGCCGCTTCTGCCACCTTGCTCCAGAGGTCTGCCGCGTCGTAGGTGTCGACGACCTCACCGGTGGTGCGAGCACGTGTGTGCCATTTGCCGCCGCCCTGAGCGGCCTTCATGAAGTCGTCGGTGATGCGGATCGAGTTGTTCGAGTTCTGGCCACTGACGGTCTTGTAGGCTTCGCCGTTGAAGTCGCTCTCGTAACCGCTCTCGATGAGCGCGCGCGCCTTGCGCTCTTCGCGGACCTTCCACTCGATGAAGTCTTCGATCTCGGGATGATCCATGTCCAGGCAGACCATCTTCGCGGCGCGTCGCGTGGTGCCTCCGCTCTTGGTCGAGCCCGCCGCGCGGTCGAACACCTCGAGGAAGCTCATCAAGCCACTGGAGGTGCCACCGCCGGACAGCTTCTCTTGGCGACCGCGAATGGCGCTGAAGTTGCTGCCCGTGCCTGAGCCATACTTGAACAGGCGGGCTTCGCTCTTCATCAAGTCGTAGATCCCCATGAGATCGTCGCTGACCGACTGGATGAAGCAGGCCGAGCACTGCGGCCGCGAGTACGCGTTGGGCGTTTCGGAGACGTCTTCGGCGTCGAAGTTCCACGCCCAGTTACCGCCGCTGCCCTCGATCTCGTACTGATGGTAGAGCCCGCAGTTGAACCACACTGGTGAGTTGAACGCGCCGTATTGATTGACGAGCAGGTAGGTCAGTTCTGCTTCGAAGATCTCGGCGTCTTGTTCGGTAGCAAAATAACCGCCGAACTCTTCGCCCGCGCGGCGGATGGTGTTGGCGACGCGGTGCACCACCTGGCGCACGCTCGTCTCGCCCTGCGACGCGTCGCCGTGCAGCCCGGCCTTGCGGAAGTACTTGGAAACGACGATGTCGGTGGCGAGCTGAGACCAACCGGAGGGAACTTCGATGCCCTCCATCTTGAACACGACTGAGCCGTCGGGGTTGTTGATCACACTCGAGCGACGCTCCCAGACGACCTCGTCGAAGGCGGCCAGCCCCGTGTGCGTGTAGTAGCGGGAGATGTTCATGCCAGCGCTGTTCGCCGCGTCGGCGGCGGCTGCCGCGCGGTCTCGCGGAGAGGGATCCCCCGACTGCGCTCGCGGTGCTCTGGTTGCGGCTTTGGATTGCTGGGTTTGCTGATTACTCACGCTGGCCTCCTCACGGTTCGTGCTGCCCACACACTTCATCGACCTGGTTTTGGAAAGTGACTGAAAAGAAGAAAGCTACCCCGAGCGCGTCGGGTCGAATGCGTTGCCCCCGCCAGTCCGGCGGCGGTCGACCGCGCGACGGGGCCCTCGGACGGCCATCGGGGAGTCCGAAGTCACCGCAAACCAGCTGTGCGGTTCCAGCGATGGCGGCTCGGACGATGGCCGAGCGGATGCTGTCGGCTCGGCTCGGCTCGGCGCGGTCGCGACGCCCGAGGGGAACAGCGCCAGGGATCGCGCGGTGGAGCTGCCCGCCCCTGCCCCACTGCACAGCGGAGCAGTTGCACAGCGGAGCAGTTGCACAACGGAGCAGCTGCACAGCGGAGCAGTTGCACAGCGGAGCAGCTGCACAGCGGAGCAGCCCTGAAGGGGGCGCCCGTTCAGTGAACGGTAGAGCAGTCGACTCGGATTCTGCTCAGTGCTCAGCTGTTCAAGTAGATGCGCCAACGGGACCCCGCGTCGAAATCGGAGCCTGCGTGTGTACCCCAATTTCTTGTGGTGGAGCAACACAAAACCCCAACCCCTTGGGATACATGTGGGGCACTATCGGTCCAGAACAAGTCCCCAGTACTCGGCACAGGTTGTCCACCTGAACACAAAAATCCCTGATAATGCTCGCAGGTTTCGCACAGGTTGTCCCCCGACGGCTGGTAGGTTCGAGTGCCGAAAGGAAGGCGAACCTGGGAGCGCCTATGCACACTAGCGGGCCGACTCCGCGGCGTCCTTTCAGCAAGGCGGAAATCCGCCCGAACGCGTTTCCGTCGGCGACCCATTCTTGGGCTTTGGCGTCGGGGCACCGCGGTTCGCGTGATGGGCGGTGCTCGGTCGCAGGGGGGCGTCTACCTCAGCTTCCGGCGGGTAGGGTTGCGCCTTCTTTCCCCTTGTTCTCCCTCTCGTTCCGCTTGCCCCACCGAGCTTTCGTGCGCCGGTGCTCGTCGATTGCGGCGACGCACGGGCCAAGGCGCTTAGCGAGGCGCCCCGATGGATGACGCGCTCCTTCGCGGCTGTGCACCGTGCGATTCCGCTTTTCTGCGGTCTCCGGCGGGATCAGGGATCAGAAGGTCAAGCGCGCTCGCGCGCCGCCGCCGTCGAAAGTGACGTAGGGCGCAACCTGCAACGAACCTGGGGCGGGCTTCTTCTCCACCTTGGCGACGTCTTCCGACGGCTCGTCACTCGTGAGCAACACGACTCCAGTGATGCCCAACGTCAGAGCGATGCCCCAAGCCATGTCGGCAATCAGCGCGTTTCGCTCGACGTCGTCCGCGTCGGCGGCCGTCGGAGCCTCCTTGTCCTCGAAGTCCTTCTTTGCACTCAGTGCCTGCAGGCCAAACACCGTTCCGAGTACTGCCGAAACGCCCGCCACACCCAGGGTGACGTAGGCGGGAACGGCGCTGCGCGGCTCTGCTGGCGTGACCTCTGCCGGTGCGGTCTCTGCGGCGACGGGCTCCGCGCTTGGCTCGGCCGGCGCCTGAGTCGCGGACAACTCGACGGTCTGTTCGAGCGATTGTGCGGGCGTGACGTCCAGCTCGGTTTCCAGGGGCTGGAAGCCGTCGGCGCTGATCCGCAGCGCGTGTTTACCTGCGACCAGCTTCAGCGTGTGCGGTGAGCCACCGGCTTGGACGGCCGAGTCGACCTCGACCAGCGCGTTGGCGGGCGAGATCGTGAGCACGACCGTCGCAGGGATCTTCGAGAGCAACTCCAAACGTTGCTTGGCGGGACCGAGCAGCTCTTCGCCGAGTTCGGTGTGGCCGGGGTTGGCGAACAGCTGGGTGAACGCCTCGACGGCCTTCCCCGAATGGCCTTGAAGGTCGAGCGCCATTGCCAGCCAGTACTGCCCCGCTGGTGTTTCCTCGATCTGTAAGGACTTCTCGAAGGCGGCAGCAGCCGCGGCATAGTC
Organism: Deltaproteobacteria bacterium; assembly: GCA_003235365.1. Classification (GTDB taxonomy): domain Bacteria; phylum Myxococcota_A; class Polyangia; order Polyangiales; family Polyangiaceae; genus SZUA-265. The sequence goes on along the minus strand of QJWJ01000348.1, from coordinate 11,734 downwards.
GCCCGCGTCGTAGGCGGTCTTGCCCTCCGCGATCAGGGCCTGGGCAGTTGGTGCGTCGGGAGCGGGTGCGTCGCCTGGCTGCTCCGCGGTGGTGGGAGCAGGTTGTGCGACGGTGTCGGCCGGCGCCGTAGCTTTGGTAGTGACCGGCGTTGCCGGAGCGGGCGCAGGTGCCTTTTTGGCCGTCTTTGCCGGTGGATTTGTTGCCGTTGGCTGGGCGGTTGCAGGTAGGGTTTGCGTTGCAACCATGACTGTGACCAGCAAAGAGCCGAACAACCGGGGGAGAGTAGAACGGGTGGTGTTTACGTGCTTCATTTTGCTTCGCTCCGAGAGCCAACGCGGCCACTACGAGGCTAGAACCAAAGCCCCTCTGGCCACAAGCCCTCCAGCGACATTGTCCACGATTTAGTGCCGGCCACAGCAGATGGGTGCATCCAACGAATCCAACGACTCAGGCTTCTCCACCGTGATGGGGGCTGAGCAGCCCGAATCGGTGCATGAACCGGCGTTGCGACGGACCACCCAACGTCCGCCCGATTGGCGCGCGCCGAGTTCCGTTTCATCGATTGCACTCGAGCGGCTGGGGGCCAGTCAACCGATCGCGCGCCGCACCGGAAGGCGCGCCGAGGCTGCGTCGCTGCGGGCGCAGTTGGCTCAAGCGCGCAAACGCGGTGATACGGACACGGAGCGGTTGCTCGCGGCCAAACTCGCCCGGTTGTTGGTCGGGCGCGGCAGTAGCTTCGAGGAGGCGACGAAGCTCGCCCGGCGCAGTCTGCTGATGGGGGAAGACCCCAAACTGCGAGAAGAACTGTCGGCGTGGTTTGCCAGTCTCGGCGAGCTGTCGCTCGCCGCCGGGACGCTCGAAGCGCTGATCGAGTTGGCTTCGCCCACCGCGCGGACGCAACTGCGCGTCGCCGTGTTGCGAGCGCGCGACGGCGATGCGCGCGCGGCGATCCGCGCGTTGAAGACGGCGTTCGAATCCGATCCACACGATCCTCTGCCGCTCGAGTTGCTCGCCGGGCTGCGCTTCTGGGCTCCGGACTTGGTGCCGCCGGCGCGCGCCGCTCAAGCGCTTGCCGAGTCGGCCAAACGACGCAAAGCGCGTGGCGACGAACGCGGTCACGTCGAAGCGCTGTTGCGCGCGGTGGAAGCGGACCCCGCCTCGGGACCCGCGGCGGACCGGCTCGCTCGCTACCTCTCCGGCACCGGTCGGTTTCAGGCCGCAGACGAGATCTGGCGTTCTTGTCGGGTCAGCGGTGAGATCGCGGTCGAAGTTCACGAGTTGCGGCTCAGAGAGGCATTGGGCGCTCACGACGTGCCGCTGGCCCTGGCGGCCACCCTCGATGCTCGCGCCGACACGCGGCTCGACCTGGACAGCCTCGTGACTGCCGCCTCGATCGTTCAAAGCGGCGCAGGGGAGTTGCCGGTCCCCAACTTCGACGGCCTCTTGGCGCCACTCGGGTTGGGCACGCTGCTCGGCGCGCGGCTGCTGTGGGCCAGCGAACAGCACGGCGGCGAGACTCGCGCGCGTTGCCTGCTGTCCGCAGCCCGCTGTTGGCTGCCCTATGGCGCCGAAGAAGCTGCGGAATTGATCGGCGAAGCATTGGTCGAGGCGCCGGGTGTTTCCACGGTGTTCCAAGCGCTGCTCGACGTCGTCGAGCGAACCGGCGACGACACGTGGCTGCTCGAGGCGCTGGTGCGCGTCGGGCGCGGGCCGCAGGACGCCGACACTCGCAAACGCCTGCTCCAACTGGGCGAGATGGCCGAGACCCGGTTCGCCAGCGCGAACCTGGGCGCCTGGGCGCTCGGACGCGCCAGTGAGAGTGCCGCGCTGTCGGCGGAGGAACGCCAGCGCCAAGAGGCGTTCTTGGGCCGGGCGGAGTCCAACTCGGTGTGGCTTCGCCAAGCCGATTGGGGGGCGCTATCCGTGGCGGAATTGCGTCGGGCCTCGCAAATCCTACGCGTGCGTCCCGAGCTGTCGGGACAACACGCCGAAGCGTTGATGGAGCTGCTACGGCGTGAGCCGCGAGACGTCGACGCGTTTTCACAGCTCAGCCGCCTGCTCGGTCGTCTCGGGCGTTTCGACGAACTGGAGCGGCTGTGGAACGACGGTCTCGCGGCGGGGGTTCACTCGCACCAGTGTTTGCTGGGGCTGATGCGGCTCTACCATCGACAGGGCGCACCAGAGAAAATCTTCGAGTTGCTCGACAAGCCGGTTGCGACGCTGGACGTTCGGGCCGTGGCGCTGCTCGGCGCGTACGCGTCGCTGTTCGGTGACGCCGAGCAGCGTGCCGCCGGTCTCGCGCGGCTCGCTCAAACCGCGCGGCCCGAGGTGGCGGCGGTGTTGTATTGTCAGGCGTCGGACGCGGCGCTGGCTCGGGGCGAACGCCACGTCGCCTACGGTCATGCTCAGCGCGCCTGTCAAGCCAACGCCCGCTCGGTACGATCGATGGTCACGTTCGCCGAAGTCGCCGACGAGGCCGAACCGCGTGTGGCGATCTTGGCGCTGGAGCGCGCAATGGAGCTGGTCGTGCCGCGCCGCAAGTATTGCCGGAGCCTGGTGTCGGTGGCCCTCGCGAACGACGAGCCCGAGGTCGCCCTGCGTTGGGCGAGGCGTTGGGTCAGTTTGGCGCCGCTCGAACTCGAATCCAACCGTGTCTTGCTCACCCTGTTGGCGCAGCACGGCAGCGCGATCGAACTTGCCAAGGGCTTGGATTGGTTCGTCGGGCAACCTCGACCACGTGGCGTCTTGGCAGAAGAGTTGGCGCGTGCGCTCGCGCGTTTGGCCGAAATCGACCCGACCCAGGGTCGTCAATTGGCGCAGCGCGTGTTGGGTGCGTTTGGCGTGGTGGTTGCCCCGCTGGTTGCGGTCTTGGATCAGATCGCCGCTCAGTTGGACGATCCCGCGCTCCGCATCGCGGTGATCGAGCGCTTGCTGGTGACGGACGCCGACTGCAATCACGGCGAGCTGCTGTGTGAGGCCGCGGTGTTGCACGGTCGCCGGGGCGATGGAGATGCGGCCTTCGACGCCTTGGCGCGGGCGCTGGATGCCCAGGCCGAGCCGGGGCGTGTAGCGTCGATCGCCGAGACATTGCCGGCGCCAGCGACCACCGACGGAGAGCTCCGACAGTTGTACTGCCGCGCACAGTGCGCGGTGCAGAGTGAAGCGGGAGCGTCTGCGGCCATTGCCGCGTTGCGTGAACTGGGCGCGACCTATTGGGATCTCGCCGGAGATCGTGCCAACGCGACCGTCGCCTGGCAGCGCGCCGCGCAACTGGACTCGGTGATGGGGGACGAGACGCTGTCGCGCGATCTGATCGCGTTTGCCGGCTATGCCGACGCGATCGGAATGTTGCGGGCGCTGGCTGCGGAGCGCGAATCGACCCAGGGCGCGCACCTGCTGTTGTCGGCGGCGGCGGTGGCGTTGCACGACGGTTTCAACACTCACGCGATCGAGCTGGCGTCCGCGGCGCTCGAATGCGATCCGAACGTCACCGAAGCGTTGGCCGTGTTGGAACGGGCCGTGGCGCACGACCAACCCCAAATTCTCCAAGCGGCGTACGAACGGGTCGCCGCTGCCCAGCTGGGTGTGTTTGGTGATCGCGCGCTCAATTACCGGGCCGCTCGTCAGTTCGAGCGGCGGCAACAGCACGAGTTGGCGCTGGACTACGCAGTCAAGGCATTCGAAGCCGTACCCGCCGAAGGCGTCGCGTACGCGCTGATGCTGCGTTTGGCCTCGTCGGTCGGTGACGACGCGCGGGCTACCCGTGCCATTCGCGGCGTGGCCGAGTCGACGACCAACCCGCGGGCGCGCAGCCACTGGCTCGAGATTGCCGCCCGCAGTGCCGGACCTGGCGTCGAAGGCGTTGAACTCAGAGCCGAGGTTCTGCTGCGGGCGGTGTCCGTCAGGACCGAGCCCGAGGCGGTGCTGCGGGCCGGGGAAGCCATCGCCGCCTTGCTGCGACTGGCCCCAGAGGCACGCGAACGCTGGACCGCAGATTTCGACACGGCTGCGAGGGCGCTGCTTCGCAGCTTGGCGGGTGCCGAGGACGTTCCAGCGGCGCTGGCCGTCGCTCGCACCAGTTTCGAGGTGTTCGACGCGCCGGCGCAATGCGCTGCAGCGCTCGACCGAGCGTTGCAGCTCGACAGTGCTGCTGCGGGGTTTGCCGGTTGTGAACGCTTCGCACCGCTGTTGGAGCAGCAAGCTTCGGCCGCGAAGCGGGTGGTCGACGTGACCGTGGCTTGCCTGGATGCGGAACGCGAGGTCGCGCTGCCGGCGCTGTCGTTGGCTTTGGCGCTGGCGATGGGCCACGCCAGCGACGCGGCGCCGCGCCTGGCCGTGACGCGCGCGCTCGTCGAACCGCCAAATCCCGAGTGGATTGCCCAGGCGCGTCAACTCGCCGCCGACCAGCCCGACCTGCTCCAGCAGCTCGACAGCGCGACGCCCCGAGAGATCCGGGTGGAGCAGCTGTTCGCCGAGTTCGAACGTTTGCAGAGCGCCAGTCCCGAAGCTGCCATCGAGCTCGCCGAGGCGCACCTGCAGGTGCCGTGGTTGCACCCACCGGAACGCGTCCGATTGCAGCGCGAGCTGCTGAAGGTGATACGCCGCTTGCCCGACTCTCAAAGGCTGGAATCGGCGCTGGCGGCGCGCATGCAGGACGAGACTTGGAGTGAAAAGGAACGCCGCGAGTTTGCGACCGAGCTCGTGCGGTTGCTTGCAGCCCGGCAGGCGCACGCTGCCGCCCTCGACGTGATCCGTGTCATCGAGGGTTGGGGTGAACTGAACAAGCGCGAGCTCGAACTCGCCGTCGACATCGCTCGCGCGAGCGGTGACGCCGAACGCGAACTGCAGTACCTCGAACCGCAACGGGCGCTCGCCAATTCACCCGAGGGACGCCGCGTGTTGTGGCGTCGCCTGTGGCAGTTGCACGAACAGCTCGGCCGACAGGACGCAGCGCTTCAAGACGCTGAGCGCTTGCTCGAATTGGACCCCGGCGACGAGTCTGCGCACACGTTCTTGCTCGACGATGCCGAACGACGGGCAGACCACCGCCGCATCGCGCACCTGCTCGAAGAACGGCTGAAGCTGCGCAGTGGAAGCGCTACGGACTACCTATCGTTGGCCGAGGTCTACAGTGTTCGCCTGACGCAGCCCGAGCGCGCGGCCGAGGTGCTCGAGCGCGCCGTCGAGGCCTGCGGCGAGGTACCACTGCTGCTCGAACGTCTCGGGCAAGCGTATGCGCTGCTCGATCGTCAACCTCTGGCGGCAATCACCCTGGAGCGCGCCGTGCATGCCAGCGTCGACGCTGGCGAGCGGGCACGTCTCGCTGAACTCGCTGGCAGAAGCTTCCTTCGCAGTGGCGATCCGACGGCTGCGCTCCGGTTGGTGGAGACCCCGGAGTTGCCCGCCACCGAAGGGCTCGCGAGCTTGCGGGTGGAGGTGTTGCGCGCCAGCGGACCCAGTCTGCGTCTGGCGAGGGCGCTGGCGGAGTTGGCCGAGTCGAGTACCGGCAAACCGGATCAACGCGGTCAGTGGTACTGCGAGGCCGCGGAGTTGGCCATCGGCTTGGACGACACCGAGCAAGGTCTCGAGTGGGCGCGCCACGCGGCGCGAGTCGCGCCGCGTTTGCCGGCGGCTCAATTGCTGGCGCGTCGGATCGAATACTTGGAGCGCGGTGCGGGGAGTGGCTCTGAGGCGCTGTCTACGATCACGGAACTGCGTGGTCTGGGTGATCTTCGCGATGCCGATCAGGCGGCGATGCGTAGCTTTCTCCTTGCCGAGGCTTTGGATCAACGCGTCGGGCTCGGCGCGGGGCAACGTGAGTTGGAGGCTACCGTTCGGCGTTTCGGTGACCACCCGTTGACGTCGCTGGGCTTGGCCGAGCGGCACCACGCAGCCAAGCGTTACTCGCAAGCCGTGGAGCTCTACGAATCGGTCGTCGCCGCAGAGCGGCCTCCCGTCAGAGACCGCGAACGCCTGCTTCACGACGCGATCGTCTGCGCCTACCGCGCCGGTCGTCGCGATCTTTCGGATGCCTGGAGTGCGATCGCGCGGGCGGAGGGCTTCGAACCTCCCGCCGAACCCTCGAGCGAACCGCCGAGCTCGGCGGAGGCGACCCAGCTCGGCTCACCCCCGCCGAAGCCGCGCTCGTCGAACCCCACGTCGGGGCGAACCATTCAGAGCGCCGAGTTTGCCGCGCCGGAGGTCCCCGAGGTCTTGTTGCGGTCCGACCCGCCTGGCCTGACGCGTACCTGGGTCTCGAACGAGGACGTCGATGCGCCGGATCTGGCCACCAGCGCGTCGAGCCAGACCCTCGCTGCTCCCCGGTCGATCTTGCCGCGACCCGCGGTGTCCAGTTTGGCCAGAGCATCCTTCCCCGCGTCGCGGCGCGACTCCCGCCCCCCCGTTCTGGTCACGGGGCGTCCGCGCATCGCAACGGATCCCGGTTTGGGCGGTTTGGCGCCTCAACCCGTCGTGCGCATTTCTCCCGCCACTCAGCCTCACCGCGAGGCGGCGGAGAGCTTTTCCGAAACGCCGCAGCAGCTGTTCGACGAACCCGGTGTCGCTGGCTCGCAACCCGCTGCGCAGGCCCCGCAGCCCGCGCTTCCCGCGTCGGTCGACGAGCGCACCGAGCAGGAGTTGTTCGAATTGCTCATGGAAGGTTCCGTCGACGCGGGCGAGCGCCTGACGGTTCTGCTGGCTCGCGACGATCACCGTCGGCACGAACTGATCGGCGTGTGTCGGCATTTGGTGTCGCTCGAGCCGGGTCGGCTGCAATGGCTCGAACGGCTGCGAGCAGCGGTCGTGGCCGATCACGACGTCGTGTTTGCGAACGCGTTGGGGCATGCAGTGGCCGTCGCAGCGGGTGCTGGCCACGTGCCATTTCCGCCGCCGCTGGCACATCAGAGCATTCAGGCGGACGCACTGCTGAGGTTGCTGCGCGGGGCGACCGATCCGTGCTTGGAGGTTTTGGGGTTGCTGTGGCAATCGGCTCCTCACCTGTTTCGCAAGGCCTCGGCCGTGCCGGACAGTGGCGTGCTCGTTGGCTCGGATGCGCTGACCCCGCTCGCACAACTCAGCGGCGCCGCGTGTCGCTTGCTCGGCACGGGGCGCATTTCCGTGTACCACCGTCAGGGACCACGCCCCGTGACCTTCGAGACCAATCTCGACCTGCCCATGCGGGTGGTCGTGCGCGGACCGGACTTGGCGGAGTCCACGGAATTCCGCTTCCACTTCGGCAGCATTCTGATGGCGACTCACGCGGAGTACGCGTTGCTGATGTCGATGGACGAGGGCAGACTGCGCGAGATCATCGACGCCGTGTTGGCGGCATTTGGACCGCCGGCGCGGATTTCGGGGTCTCCCGCGTCGGTCGCCATCTTTGCTGAACGGCTGTGGGAGAGTGTCCCGCTGCGCGTTCAGCGTCGGCTGCAAGAATTGGCGACACATCCCGACCAAGTGGACTATGACAAGGCGATGTCTGCGGCAGTACGCGTTCTGCGTCGAGCCGGGTTGTTCGTATCCGGTGACTTGGCTGTTGCCGTTCGCCACGTCTGTGAGCAGGAAGGGCTGAACGCCAGCTTGCTTCGCGATTCGGATGGGTTGGCGGAGTTGTGCGCGGGCAGTGCCGCGTTGGCCGATTTGGTTCGCTTCGCAACCAGTGCCGAATTCGCCGAGGCGCGTTGGCGATCCGGGCGCCGCTCTTCGGCCTTCGTCCGAGGAGTTGGATAGTCGATGTCTACCCTCCGCCGTAAGACCGGCGACACCGCTACAACCGGGCGGGGGAGCGTCGGGGCGAGGTGGGGCGGCTCGTGGCTGCTCGGGGTCAGCTGTATCGCCTGCCTCGACGAACCACCGACGTACAGCGAGCCGCTGGCCATTCCGCCCGTCATCGCCGAGCCGCAGGTGCTTCCTGCGCTGGGTGTCGTACACGTTCTGGCGCTCGGCGAGGACTCGTTCGACGTGCTGGTCCCGTTCCGTTCCGAAGATCTCGGCTCTCCGGTGCTCGGCAAGTTTCTGATTGACGTCGAACCGGGGCGTGAACCGCGCGCCGTGTTGCAGTCGGAGATCGTCATTCCGGCCTCGAGCTTCACTGATCTGTCTCGAGAGGTGCGCACTCAGGTTACGGGGCTGAGCGCTTTCCCGGGGTGCCACACGCTGACCTTGGTGTTGACGAACGAAAGCAACACATTCCGCTTTTCCGACCGCTTGCTCGACGAAACGCTGGCAGCTCGCGTCGAGTGGTGGTTCGTCGCGCCGGATCCCCGCGGTACCCCCGTGCTGCTCAGCGACTGTCCGACCGAGGGCAGCCAGGAGGTGCAGTAGCGGTGTCGCTTCGGTCGTCGCTCGGCCTGCTGGCGCTGGGTGCTTCGGTATCCGCCTGCATCGAGATCGCCCCGCCGGAGTCCGACGAAGTGGAGCGCACGCCGCTGACGTGCTTCGAGGATGCCGACTGTCCCCGTGGCGAGTGTGACTCCACACAGGAGCTCTGCGTCAGCAGTGAGGACAGCTACCCCGACCTGCTCTTGGAGGTGGTCCCATCGTCGACCGACGAACGTTTCGGCGGGCGGCACTTCTTTCATGTGGCGCCGAACATCGCCCGGTCGTGGCAAGACCCCGCACTGGTCGCCGTGGCCATCCCGTCGACGCTGGACGGCGTCGTGAGATTGGCGTTCCCTGCGGACCTCGGGTGTGGGGCCGTTGCCGTGAAGATCACGCTCACGCCCGTTCAAGCACTGCTGGGGCTTCCCGCGCAGCGCTTCGTTTCGTTCAGCAAACCGACGCTGCCCGACAACTCGGTCATTCCAGAAAACGTATTCCGATTCACGGGCGTCCCGGCGGGGTTGTATGACGTCTATTTCGAAGACGCCCAGCGAACGATGGGCAATCCTGCGGGGTGCGACGTGGTGCCCCAGGTTTTTCGCAAGCGAGCGATCAACCCGGGCGACACACTCGAGCTGACTCAACCCGCTCCACGCTCGCTTCGGGTCGAGATCCCGTGGCGCGACGAGTTGGCGGGGTGGATCGTCGACGTGGTCCATCCCGCGACGTGGGAAACGGTGTCGACCAAGCGTGTCTTGTCGAGGAACCTGGTCACGCAGGCACCGAGTGGCGAAGAGGTTGCGGGAGTGAACCTGAAGCTCTCGAGCATTCCCGACGACTACATCGCGCAAAACGACGAACTGCTCCGAATACGCCCGCCGGCAGGGGTCGTGAGGCCGACGATCTACCTCGTGCTCAGCGGTTTGGTGGTGATCAGCGAGGGAGTCGCTCAGGTCGGTGAGTTGGAAACCTTTGCGCTCACCCGGAGCTTCGAGGCGTGGGTTTGGGCCGCAGGCAAACCGGAGCAAGCCGTCTCGGGCCGTGTCGAGTTCGTCGCAGAGAGCCTGGAGCGGGCTCCCGAAGGGTTACCGTTCGTCCGCCTCCGTCACGTCGTGGAAATCGACGACGATGGCAAGGTGCAGGCCGAGCTGCCACCGGGCAAGTACACCGTGCGCGTTTACCCGACGGACTCGGGGCTTTCGGTATTCGAAACGTCGGTCACGATTTGGCTGCCGCCCGACGGCACCGGGACGTCGCCGCAGTCGGGGCGGGTCTTCGAAGTTCCCAAGGGAGCGTCCCTGAGTGGAACAGTGCGCTTTCCCGCCGGGTTGTCCGCGAAGGACACCCTGGTCGAAATCCAGCGCCAGTCGGCATTCCGCGGTGGGCCTCTGGCCAACCCGCTCAGCGCTCGTGGCGCGAACGGAGTTGCCGGCGGTTCTGGTCAGTTTGTCGTGCCGAGTGTCGACTGCCGCCGCTGTGACCGCGAAGTCGGCGCGTTGTACACGTTGCGGGTCGTACCCCCGGAAGGCTGGGAGCTGCCCTGGATGGTCACGACGCCGGTTAGCGTATCCGGTGAAACAGTGCTCGGGGAGCTGCAGGTAGAGCCACCGCTGATGCATTTCGGGCAGCTGAGTTTGATTGATTCTCGGGGCAATTTGCGGGGGTTTCCCGGCGCGCTGATTCGCGCGTATGCGTTGCTCGACGCGGGCGGGGTGGCCCGTGGGGCCTCGACTCCGAGTTGCGTGGAGGTGTCGGCACTCGACCCCGAAACCGAGTGTGTCCGGCGCGCGGTCTTGATCGGCGAGACTCGCGCTGGAGCCACTGGCGCGTTTCGGCTATTGCTCCCTCCCTCGGTCACGCCCGGGTCACCGTGAGTTTTCGGCTTTGACGCTCCGCGGCGATCGAGCGCACCGGCCTTGAGGCTGGTGCAACAAAAAGCCTACCTGTGGGGATTTCCCCTTCATTTTGCTGGGGGAGCAAGATAGAAAAATAGTCCCACAGCTGGAAAACCAAGCTAACATGTCAGCCGTGAGTCGCCCCCTTCCCGTTGCTGCGCCCGACCGAGATTTGGCCGGAGCCTTGCACGAAGTCTCCAACGCCCTGACCGTCGTGTTGGGTTGGTTGGGAGACGCGCGTGCCAAAGTACCGCCTGGTCCCGTGCGTGAAGCGTTGGAAGTGGCTTACTCACACGCACACCGCGGCCACACGGTGGCACGGCGTGCGATCGGGGGAGACAATGGTCTGGAATGCGGCGTTCGAAGCTGTCATTCACTCGCGACTGACGCGTTGCGAGCCGCAGCTCGTGAAGCTGAATCGCGCGGCGTGCAGTTGATGCAGCAAGAAGACGACGTCGACGTCAGCTTGGCCGCCCCCGACGCCGTCCTGCAGATCCTCGTCAACCTACTACTCAATGCCGTCGCGTTCTCTCCCCGCGGTGGGGTAGTTCAACTGAGCTGGTCTGTGAACGACAGCTCGGTTTGTATGCGCGTTTCCGATGAGGGGCCGGGGGTTCCGGATGCCAAACGCCCGTCGATCTTCCTGCGTGGTCCATCGATGCGGCCCGGTGGCGCAGGGATCGGCCTTTCGCACTCCCACGGCTTGGCAGAGAAGCACGGCGGCCAACTGCGCTTGGCCAACAGCGAGAAGGGTGCGGTGTTCGAGTTGGACTGGCCGATCAGCGACGCTCCCTCGCGGACGTCACAGCGCGTGCCGTCGACCTCGCTGAACGGCATGCGCGTGCTCGTGCTCGAAGACGACGCGGCCGTGATGGCGATGGTCCAGATGGGGCTAGCCGCGAGGGGGATCGAGGTTCTTCCCGCGGGTGACATCGACGAGGTGGTTTCCATGCGGGAACGGGGGTTGCAGTACGATGCCGCGTTCGTCGACCTGTCGCCGATCCAGAACGACCCGGCGGGTGCCTTGGCCGAGTTGCGCCACAGCGATGCCAACTTGCCGGTGATTCTGATCAGCGGTAGCGCCAACATGCCGGAGGTCGACCTGCAGCTGTCGGCTTGGGTGGCCAAGCCCTTCGAAGTTTCCGAGCTCTGCGACGCGTTGATTCGGGTTGCGCAACCCGCCGGCTAAACGGTCAACGCTCGCCCTTCGCCGGCGCGCAGCTGCTTATGCTTGACTTGGCTGCTGCACCGCCTAGTTTGCCCTCCCCGATTTGCAGTCGGGAGCCGATCACACGCGAAGGTGGCGGAATGGCAGACGCGCCAGCTTGAGGTGCTGGTGGGGTAACACCCGTGGAGGTTCGAGTCCTCTTCTTCGCACGACGAGCCTGAGGCCTAGAGCACCGAGTCAGCTTGCCTGTGCACGAAATGCCCCGAAAAATCGCCCCAGCTGGGTGAGAGCGCTTTTCGGGGCCACGTTCGGGCACTCTTGCTCGCGGCTCGGTGCTCTAGGTTGTTGATT
>QJWJ01000432.1 GCA_003235365.1 Deltaproteobacteria bacterium | reverse complement strand
GGTGCGGGCGTTTCTCGGGGCCCCGTTCGGGCACTTTTGCTCGCAGCTCAGCGCCCCAGGTTGTTGATTGTCGCGGCAATCAACATGACTTGCCGCTCTAGTCACTCGCAACGCTGACGGTGGGTTGCTAGTACATGCCTTCGCCTTGCGTACATTGAACGCCCATGGTACGAGGGGCCCCGACAACGTAGACAAACGTCACGGAGGGTACCCAAACATGATCAAAAGAACCTCGTTCCTAGTTCTGTGCTTGAGTGTGAGCAGCTGTGCAAACGGGTCGGATACGGATTCCATCGCGCAGGGTTCGCAGAGTGTCGGCGAGAGTGTCGAAGTGAGTGCTGCAGAACCACTCTCGGCAGCATCTGACTCAAACGGCATCGCCCCGCGCGGTGCCAACGCGGCGGAACTCGCGCCAGAGTTTCACAACCCCTACTTGAGTATGGCGGGCGCCCCCATCACCGACTTCGACGGCGACACCGCGCAACCGCAAGGGCCAAACGATATCTACTGGTGTACCTACAAATCGAACATCAACAAGTTCGGCTACTTCTACCAGTGGTTGCGCTACGGCGTCTGGCGGTCAGCATGCTGCGCGTCCACCTGTGGCGGTTGCTGGCACTCCGGTTGCAGCTGGCGGCCAGGTGGGACCAGTGCTTGCTGCCCGAACTACATCTACGAAAACGGCCGCCGCTGCAAGGACGGCGATCCCGCTTGCGGTTTTCGTTGAGCTACCAGATTGGCACCGTCATTCGGGGCCTGTATACCGTGCTTGCAGGTGTCTCGACGTGGGGATGTCATGAGGCGCCGCAGCGGTTTCAGCAAGACGCTGGTCCCGAGTGCGCAATCGCGTATAGGCTCAGCAATCGAAGTCTGGGTTCGGTGTATGTCTTGCGCATCGCTACCGACCCGGACAGGCCGCAGGAACAGCGAGTCGCCATGTCGCCCGCGAACGCCGCGGAACCGATCAGCGACTTGTGGCTCCTTGAAAACACGGGAAAGGGGCGGGTACGCATGTCCAACGTCGCCTTTCCCGGTGTTTACCTGACAACAACCGTCGACACGACGACCGACCCCGCTGACGCCCTGCTTGACTGGCACGTCGAACCGGTGCCCGGCGCGTATCAGACTGACGTGCCATTGCACCTCATTCGTCCCGCCGATTCCCCTAATCAAGGCCTGGGCACGACCGCGCCGCACCCGTACTTCGTCTCCGTCCTTCAAGGCGACAGCGATCCGAGCCAGCACTGGCACCTGTCACCGTACCGCTACTGTCCTTCGTCACAGTAGGTGGGGGTGTCGCTTGGGCGGGGACACGGGGTGCGAGGGCCACTGTGTTCAAGAGCGACACGGCGGTTCATCGCGCATCGCCAGCTTCTGTTTCTGCGCCTTCTCGTATGCGTCGATTTCCTCTTTGCTCCAGGGGCGAAACAACCCATGAGTGCTTTGCTGGGAGAAGCGCTCATCGTCGAGGACGCCTTCGAACACACCCAGTTCGGGGTTGAGGAAGTTGGCGATGCGGTTTTCGTTTCGGCGACGGAATACTTCGACGTACTCCTCACCAAAGGCATCACGAGTGAAGAACTGATCGTAGCGAATGGTCAGTGATTCACCGAAGTGCTGTTCGCGAACCATCACCCCGCCTTTCCAAAGACGAAGGATCGGATGCAGAAAAGCCGAGCATTCGCTGCGATAGACGTCGGATGGGTGGATGAAGTCGAGCGCACGGGCGTCTTCGGGATACTTCGAAAAGCCATACTCCAGAGAAACCGTCATGTAGAAGTCGGCTACTCTAAAGTCTTCACGTTGCGCGACGTGCTCGACGGGCAGCTCGCGAAAGTAGCTCGCCCTGCCGTCTTTGACCACAACGACGTCAACCAGCACTGCGTTCATCTGGTACAGGCCGGAAGCCACGCTGACCCTGTCGACGAGTTTGGAGCACAGCTGTCTCAACCCTGCCGCTTCATCGATCTGCCCCCAGTCTTCAGCAATACTCGCCCCTTCGTGTTGCTCGTCGAGAATGTTGAAAAGCGTCCGAACGTTGTAGCGGAAGCCGTGAATGAACGGCGACGCCGCCTTCTTGTCACGGGCGGCCATCGACGTACCGATGAAGTACATCCCCGGCACGCTAGACTCCCACGTCGGGGAGAGAACTGGATAGCGACCACACGGTGACAGTTCAGGTTGCGCGCTTTCGGAGAACAACTGCGTGGGAACGTACTTCCAACCAGTGCAGCAGATAACCGCATCATAGTCGAGGTCTAGCCCAATCGTGCTCGGCGTCGACCAGTGAGGGCACTCTTCCTCCATCGACACACGGAAGACACCATCTGGCTTGCGAATGATCTTCTTGGGCACGAAGCCCAGCGTCGCGTGCAGCGACTTGAGCTGGTACATGTCCAGGATGTCGTTGTTCACGGCACGCAAGTGGCCCGGAAAGTGAGTCTGCCAAGCGTGCTTGACGGGTTCTTTGACGAGAATGTGAATGACTGCCGCACTGCCCGCCAGGTGGTTTGCCGTCTCGAACGCGGAGTTGCCCGCGCCGATGATCGCCACGCGCTTGTTCTCGTAGGTCGCCTTGTCGAGGGTGTGAGTGTTGTAGGTATCGGCCAGCTCGATGCCCTCGATGTCATCGGGCAGGTTCTCCGCAACAGCGCCGGTGGCCACGAATAGCCGCTCGCAGCGCAACGTGTCGCCCGTGGCCGTTGCCACCTCGAACCCGGCGTCGTCGCGATGGATGTGACTGACCGGCGTCTCGTAGCGGATCCGCAGCTCGGCGCGCTGAGCAAAGTTGCGCAGGTAGGAAACCAGCGCATCGGCGTTCGGGAACAGGTCCGACGAGAACTCCTTGAACAAGAACCCCTCACCGTCACTGAGCAGGGAGTTCCAATCGTGTCGCAGATTGAACTCGGGCTCTGGGTAGTGGTTGTGCACCTTGTTGATCGAAAGCAGTTTGCGGTGCCGGGGCTGTGTTTCGAAGAACGCACCAGCGCCGCTGGCCGCCTCCAAGACGAGGTAGCTGCGGCCGGCCCTGCCGAGCAGGTAGGCCATCTGCAAACCTGCGGGTCCAGCCCCGATGATGATGTTCGTGTACTTCTCGGTATTCGACATTGGTTTGGCTCTAGCGTGGTGTCTTGTTGACTGAAGTCCGCATGGGTCGCCCGACGTAGCGCACACAACGGTCGGGGGCCCGCTGCAAAAGGCGTTGTTCTGGCTCCGCCCCTTCGAGAGCGTTGCTCACGTACATGTGAAACATGATCAGCTGCGTGAGCGGGCCCATCGACGTCGGAGGCATCCCTGCATCCAACAGCGCCGCAGCTATCGGCATCGCGATGTTGGGCTCGAGTCCGCGCTGCTGTCGCACTTCGACCACCAGCTCTCGCCAACACTGCCAATGCCACAAGCCGTCACGCCCTTTGTCGGTAACACGACGCTCGAAGAAGACACGACGCTCGTCGATCTGTCGGAACGGCACGCCGAAGCCGGGCAGGATGCGTCGACTTTCCACGAACTGAGCGATTGCCTCGCGACGCTTCGGTTGGCCCGGGTGAAGTGGGCGCAGTTGAAGCGCCAACTCCGCGAGGACGATCCCTGCTCTGCCCACGGACGCAGGCCCAACGGGGGAATCGTCGGGGACCAACGAGCCGACGGTCGCCGCAAAAGTCGGCCTGCCGTAGCTGGCGATCATTCGGGCCGCTTTCAGTGGCCACAAACGTGGATCTGCAAGCGTCACCGCAATGGCAGCATCATCCACGATACCCTGCTGTTCCGCGGTGAGGCGCAAACCCGAGGCAGCAATCGCGCTCAGTCCAGCGAGGCTTTCCGTCCGACTCAGATCGCCAAATACGTCCCAAGCGCCGTAGCGGTGCTCTTCGTGGCCCCAATGCGCACGGCGCGTGGGCAACTCGCCCCAGGCGTCGTCCCGGATTGCCGGCAAATCCCGACGATCGCGTTCGCGACTCACGGCTCCTCCGAGTTGATGGCGCTCGCAGGCGCATCCGTGTAGACGAACCGCGGGCTGTCGAAAGCGTAGTTTCGAAAGTCCAGGGGTTTCGTCGCGAGCGCCTCAGCGATCACGAAGGGCAACCGCGCCTGCACGAGCAATGCTTGCAGCACGCGTTCGTCCTCGATACCGCTGAGCCACAACACGCTCAACGCCGCGGCCAACGGCGTGGGTCGATGCCGAAATAGCGCCGGGAAGCGAAGCCCGCGAACCTCCAAGGCAGACTCGAATGCGGCAATGGACTGGCGGTGGTGCGGGATGTCGCTCGAGCACGCCTCAGGAAACTGCGGCTCGGCTGCCCGCAGCCAAGCAAACAAGGCTCGATGCTCTTCCACGACGCAGCGCGCCTGCTCTGCCAAAGCCGCGGCGCCCACTGCGATGGCATTGCACGTCGGTCCGCCGCAGAGGGCAGCCAGCATCGCGCAATGTGTGGGAACTTCCGTCAGAGCGATGGGCGCTAGGAATAGCAACGCGACACGAACTCCAGCCGCTTGTGTCCCGCTCGGCAACTCGCCAGTCAACGCGAGAAACGTGAGGTCCAACGTTCCGCAGTGCTGCGCGAGATCTCGTTCGAGATCGTAGCCGTGAACACACGGGTGCGGCCCGGGAGTAACGACGTGCGCCAACAGTTCTCGGGGCCACTCGATTGAGTCCAGCGGACTCCGCATCGACGGGTCGTTCACTTCTGGTCGGCTCCGGGCATGCGCGGTGCGTTGACACCTTGCTTCTGCAAGCTCTTGTTCCGACTCCCCGTGGGCGCCCGCTCCTCTGGATCGATCCACACGTCGAGCAAGAACGGACCTTTGTGCGCCATGGCTTCGCGCAACCCGGCTCGCAACTCCGACTCGTCGCGCACGCCCCGAGCCTGCACCCCCATCGCCTGGGCGACGGCGGCAAAGTCGACGCGTTGAAAGTTCGTCAGGAATGGATCCCAGCCGATCGACTGCATGCCTTGAGCGATCATGCCGTAGGCCGAGTCGTTGAGCACAATCCACAGCGCTTCGATGCCATAGGTCGCTGCGGTGTTCATCTCGTTGAGCATCAGCATCGCGCCGTCCCCGAGAATCGCGACGGACCGCGTACCGGTAGCCATCGCCAAGCCGAGCACGCCTGCGCTGGCGTGACCCATCGACCCGAATCCAGTACTGACCCGATACCGGCCCGGTCGATCGAATCGTAGATAGTGCGTGCAAAAAGAGAACGAATTACCCGCCTCCGTGATGATACTCGCCGTCGATCCTTCGACGATCTGCCCCTGTACCTCCTGCATCAGGTAGCTGGGTCGCACCAAACCACTTCGAGGCGGTATCAACGGCGGTGGCACCGACGATGATTGCGACGGCACGGGTCGCATCGGTCCCCATTCTTGCAGCAGGTCGACGAGGAAGGCCTTGCAATCGGCTTGGACGCCAAGCGTGAACGCGTTGGGATACGCACACCCGAACACAGCTGGATCGGTGTCAACGTGGATGAGCCCGCTCTGGGGCACGAGCGCGTCTAGCCAGAACGAGCTCATCTCGCCCAACCGAGAACCGAGAACCAACACTCGCTCCACCTTTGCGTGTTGGAGCTGCTCCAGAACTCGGTCGTGGCCACCGAAGCCCGTCGTGCCCAAGTATTGAGGGTGACTCTCGGGGAAAGCCCCCTTGCCCCTCGGCGTACACATGACGGGCGCACCGCTCAGCTCAGCGAGCGCCAGAACCTCAGGTGCGGCAGCTCTGGAACCAAAGCCGCACCAGATGGCAAACCGCTCCGCCTTCAGGTGCTTCACGCACTCGCGCACGACGGCAGGGTCCGGCGCGGAAGTCGCCAACTGCCGGATCCAGTTGCGTTTGTATTGGCTCGGTTGGGTCTGCGTGGAGAGCGGCAACGCCAGATGAGCAACGAACGGGCCGGGCCCGGCCGCACCGTACCCAATGCGAACCAAGGCCGCCTCCAATTCGGCAGGTGACTCGATGGCGGAGGCATAGTGAAATAGCGGTCCGCTCTGATGCAGCCCGAGCACGCCGGGAGCCACTGGACTCGTTTCTTGGAACGCCCAACGTCCGCGAGACCCTGACGGCGTGTAGCCAGAAATGAACAAGACTTTCGCCCCCTCCCAGCGAGCCCCAACCATTCCGGTCAGCAGATTCGTCAAACCTGGACCGGTGGTGCACACGACGACCGACATTCGACCGCTTGCCAAGGAGCTTTCTATTGCAGCAAATGCCGCTCCAGCTTCGTGCCGACAATGGACCATTCGTATGGATCCGTCGTGCAGTGCTCGACACATCGGGGCGATGCCTCCACCGATGATGGCGAACGCGTGTTGGACCCCCATCTGTTCGAGCGCAGCCGATACGGCCTCTGCACCCGACAAAAATCCGTTCTCGAACGGGGAGTAAGCTGCTTTTTGGACGACGCCGCTTCGGTACCTCGGCTCCGCTACCACGGAGATCTCTCGCTCCGGCGATGGTACGACATTGCGCTCGGGGTGCGCTGCTTTGCTCATCTGCTCTCCTGACTCGGTGCTATCCAAACGCACAAGCGGCACGCTGTGCGGCGACTTAATACCCACACCTCCTTTCTGAAGAGACCGCCCACTTCAGAATCGCCCCGAACATGAATGCCGCCAGCGCACAATCCAGGTTTCAAGCCGATCAGGAACGCACACTCACCCTCGCATCGTCTCTAATCGGAGCAGTGTTCGAATCCCGCCCATCAGTCGTTGCCACGCAACGACCTGACGTCGGGGGACCCATGCTGGACGCACCCGACACCGCAATCTCGGTGCGACACCGCGGCGTTGCAGGAACCACCGCAACGTCGTTGGGTGTGTCACTCACTCCTTGGACACGGGCACCTGACACATCAAGGCCAATGGCCGACCCTCGAGGTCAGAGAAAAAAGCCATCCATTCTTCGGTGCCGTCTGCATGCGTGTGGATCAGGTGCGGCGCACCGCTGAAGGACACGCCCTTCTCGGTGAGCGTTCGGTGACTGTCGTGGATGTCCGAAACGCTAAAATACACAATCGATTCGCTACCGGCCTCATCGCGCTGCTCGAGAAACAGCCTGGTGCCCCCACAGTCGAAAAACGCCAGATTGCCGAAGGTATACAGATGCTCGAGCCCCAGCACCTCCGCGTAGAACCGCGTGGATTCTTCGATGTTGGTCACCGTGCGGGAGATCTGGCCAATCGCAGAGAACTTCACTGATTCGGTCATCGTCGTCACCTTTCTCGCGCCGAGCGCGCCCGTCTTCGGAACCGCCACGAGGTTCTTCAACCCGCTGCGCCCCCCAACCCCCGCTTTGAGAACCAGATTGCCGACGTGGTACTTGACCGCGTCCAGACTGATCCCCAACCGGCGCGCTATGTCGCGATTGCTCGAGCCATGTCGAACGAAGTGCAGCGTACGCCACTCGGCGGGGGTGAAACGGTCTGGATGGCGGGGCCTTCCGCGCGGACGACGAGCAACCACGACCGAAGTCTAAACACGGTCCCCAGGAATTACCCTCCCCCCGACGAGCCTCGATATTGCACGGGTCGCGCGACACCCAAAGCAGAGCGATTTCGGTGAGTTGACTCAGCGATGGGCCGGTCTGCACCAGCGGGGCCCCCCTTTCAGGGGCACAGTTTCTTGAGCGGCGCAGTCGCCGAGCTGACGTACAGGAAACCGTCTGTGTCGAGGCGCACGTTATCTACCGCGGTCGACTCGTCGTCGATGGCTTGTACGGGCAGACTCCACAGCTCATCCCCGTCCGCGTCGATCCTCACCAGCCAACCTCGGCTGTTGCTCGGACCCACTCCACCGAAGACGACGCTGCCGTCGCCGTAAACGGCCAGCCCTTTGCCCACGTCGTTGGCCCCACCGGCCGAGTGCGTCACATGAACGAGTTCGTCTCCATCGTCGTCGAAGCGTCGCACCCACGCACCGCGGCCATTGCCGATGTCCTCGTAGCCTACCGCCCACACGCCACCTTCGCCATCAGTCGCGACGTCCTCCGCGCGCGACTCGCTCGAACCAGGGACGTCGAACTGCCACGACGAATCACCCGTTGCGGCATCGAACGCCTGAACGATGCCAACGAAAGGGCTGCCACTCACCGTCGAGTGTGCCGCAAGGTAGACGCGGTCGCCATCAGCAGTGACGCCGTTTGCCTGCAGATCTGCGTCGAGCTCCACCCGCCACAGCTCAGCGCCGTCGAGGTCGAACGCAAAAAGCTCGCGACTGCCCACACCGTAGACGGCGCTCGACGTCGCCGCCAACGCCACGACTCGAGTCGGCTCTGCCGTGGCGGTCCAAGCTTCCTCGCCTGCCGCGTCGTAGGCGCGTAACCAGCCGCCCACTCCGTTGACGCTACCACCCGCGAAGAACAGGTCCGCTCCGACCGCCGCAGCCCAGCCACGGTCTGTTTCGTTGGCGGGACCGTTGACGACCTCTCGCCACTCGCGTTCCCCCTCTTCGCTGAGCAGCTCGACCACGAGATCAGTATTGGCGCCGCCACGCAACTCCTCACCCACCAAGAGCACGCGGCCCCCTCGACCCACGGCCAATCCCGTCGCTTCACCTGCTCCCCACACGAGCGAACCCGTCTCGCATTGGGCCACACTGGGTTCAGGGGCACCCGCCTCCTGGGTCGGCGATGGGCTGGGGCCGTCCTTCGCCTCGTCAGTGTCGTCACTCGGCACCTCATCAGTGTCATTACCGCCTGCATCACCACGTACGGCCCCATCCGCCTCACTGTCCCCTCCGCCACACGCCCAGCATGCACCGCAGCAAGCGACGACCAGACCCAATGTCCTCCCGATGTCCATGAGTCGTTCATACGCACGAGAGCGGCAAAGGTGCAAAGCACCAATCCAAAAAGGATCGGGGCACGCGACAGCACTCGGGAAACGACTGATGCTGGACGGCGCAGAAACAGCACGCGACGGCCCATGGGTTCCCCTCGCGTTTTCGCAAGGCAGCTTTCGGCGCGAGGCGACGGTAGGGTCGTGTATGTGGAATGGACTCGAGACCCGGCAAGCCACCTCGCGTCGCCTCTCGACACTCCCCGTCATCCTGCAACTAGCACGGTGCTTCGACACTGCTGTCGACGCATCGTTCGCGCTGGCGACGAGCCGAGGTCACGCGGACCGGCGCGCGGGTCGTCGAAAACGACGGCGTGCCTGATCGACCTTGGAACGCACGACGCAACCAGCGACATGGTCGTTGATCAAGCCCATCGCCTGCATGAACGCGTACACGGTCGTCGGTCCCACGAACTTCCAGCCTCGTTTCTTCAGTTCCTTCGACAACGCAACGGACCCGGGCGACGTCGATGCGGTTTGAGGAGCCGCCAGCTCAGCGTCGGCCGGCTCGTAGCTCCAGAAGAAAGCCGCCAACGACCC
This sequence comes from Deltaproteobacteria bacterium, assembly GCA_003235365.1. Lineage (GTDB taxonomy): Bacteria > Myxococcota_A > Polyangia > Polyangiales > Polyangiaceae > SZUA-265. The sequence continues at coordinate 45,107 of QJWJ01000432.1, read as the reverse complement.
CTCGTGCTTGACGAGTTCGCGCGCGCACCGAGCGTTGTTGATGACCGCCTCAATCTTTCCGCGGTGTCGCACGATGCCTTCGTCGGCCAGCATCCGTTCGACGTCGCGTTCCGTGAATCGCGCAACCTTGTCGAAGTCGAAACCCCGAAATGCCTTCCTGAAGTTTTCCCGCTTCGCCAAGATAGTCCGCCAACTCAGCCCCGACTGAAACCCCTCGAGCGCGAGCTTCTCGAACAGACGCCGATCGTCGTCAACCGGATAGCCCCACTCGGTGTCGTGGTAGGGCAGAAACTCGGGGGCGGCTCCACACCAGCGACAACGGTCCTTTCCGTCGGGTCCGACGATGGTGCCGCTCATGTGCCGCCCTCCACCAGGAACGCGAGCCGATCGTCGAAGCGCGACGGCGCGACCTCGAGGATCTCCGCGCTCACCACGTCGTGAGCGACGAACGGATCCTCCGCGACGCGCTCTTGCATTTCGGCGAGTGAGCTACCCCGCGCGATCAGCACCCCACCGAGGTTGGGTACCAGACTTCCGACCAGCGCGAACACCCCATCGTCCACGCCGCGCTGAATCCACTGATTGTGACCATCCATGAACTGCCTGGCAGCCACCTTGTTGGTCGAGAATCTAAGCTGAATGATGAACATGCGCAGTCCTCCTGGATCCCGTTTCGTTTCTGCCACGTCGATTGTGCCGACGAGGATCGATACTCACTGTGCAGCCGGCGCTCCGGTTGCGTTGTGCGACTCGAGGCAGCGCTGAAGCCACTCATCCATTTGGCGCACCTCGGCGTCGACGAACCCCCGTTCGGCAAACGCATTGGCCAAGGTCGCGACTCCCTGACTTCGTGCCAGCAAGTGTAGCGCCAACGCATCCGCGTCTGCTTCGCGGCCGAGTTGCTCGAACTGTCGACGCAACCACGACCGAAACAACGTGAGCAGCCGGTTTGCATCGCGCTGGGCTGGATGGTTCAACTTCGCCAACTCGCCGCACAGTGTGCCCACCGGGCAGCCATGGCGCATGATACGCGTGCGATTGACAATCAAGATGTGAACGAAACTGCGGATGCGCTCGACGGGCGTCTCGCCATTCCGCTCCCAACGTTCCAACATGACTTGGGTCTTGTCCAGACGCCGCGCGATCACCGCGTCGAGGATTTCATCCTTCGACTTGAAGTGGTGATAGAAGTTGCCCCGGGAGATCCCCACCTCTCCGGCAATGTCGGCGAACGACGTGTGCTCGAACCCGCGCTGGTAAAACAGCTCGTCCGCCGCGGCAACGATTTGGTCTCGAGTGCCCTTGGTCTTCACCGACGCGCTTCGATTCACGAGATGCCTCCCGAAGAACGACCCGCCCAGTGCGACGCTCGTATCATGGTCGGTCGCCGACGGCACGCCGGACGGTGGGAGAGTGGTGCCTTCACGCTGCAATCGCTCGGACAGCATTAGGACAGTCGTCCTAGCCAACAGAACGACTAGGACAATCGTCCTAGACTGTCAAGACGCTTGCCCCAATTGCGAACAATGCTCAAACGCCGCCAGACAGAGCTGACGTGCGGCAACGCCAGTTCCCATCAAACCAAGCCGCAGGCGGTCGGGAGGGCGACCGAGTGGTGCGGGGCGGGAATCGCGCGTCGGTCCAGAGCAGCAATCAGCCCGATCGCCGGGATGAATCCAAGAGCTGTACCAGCCTACGAACGCTCAGGGAGCCGTCGTGAATCCGAACCCCATACTGGCGGCGAACGAGCCACTACCGCGTTGGGGACCCATTGGCCGGTCATAGGTATTGCTGAACGAGTCGAGAAATCCATCGGGATCGGCCATCTCGTCGACGCTTGCGTATTCACCGTGCACCTCGACGGCCCACAGATGAGGCGCCCCTTTGCGCAGGTCGAGCCCCAACGACGAGAATGAGGGTAACGTCAACTCCTGCTTCGCCGTCACGACGAAGAAGCCTTGTTCCAGCTCCTCGTCCTTGACGAAGCACACGACACCACTCGAGTCCGCTTCCCAGCTGAACGCGACGTGTTCATCGACGTCCGTCGCACCCCGAACGGGTTCCTTCAACTGCGGCAGCTCCGGCACCGTCAACGCGATGTCGAGTGTGCCAGCCGCCACGCCGTCGGCGTGGGCCACTGCATAGCCATCGAACCGCGAATCCAACCCCGCACTTGCCGACATGACCACCGTCGTACCCGTCAGACCGGGTACGGCATAAGTGAACGTGCCGACGTCGGTGCCCTCATCGACCAGTTCAATCGCTGCGCCATCGGTAAACCGCAAGTGCACACGGTTGCGCCGGTACATGCTGACCGAAGAGCTGACGGTTCCTCCGATCGAACCTGTCGCGATGGAGTCCGTCGCCGACAGGTCCAGATTGACATCCGACTTTTCTCCATCGACCAAAGCGACCAACTTGGAATCGTAGCCGCTGTACGAAACTGGCAGGTCGTCGGAGGCCTGCCAAGACAACGCGTGCGCCGTCACCGTCGTCGTCGTGGGCCCAAACCACCACGTCGACACCTCGGCTGCACCACTCACTCGCAGACTCGTCGCACCGTCGACACCGCCAAAAGCGAAAGCGAGCGGCGTCGCGTTCGAACCTTGCGCACCCTTGGGTGTGGTGACCACAGTGGCCCCACGAACGTCCAAAGCACGATAGACTTGAAGCGTCGGATCGCGGCGGGTCAACCCTTCGAAGCGCCAGCCGTAGACGCCAATCGGAGGCGACGCCCAACGCACGAGGAGTTGAACGTCGTACTCGGCGCCGACGTCGTCGATGGTGAACGAACCATCGGATGCAGTGGTGGTCGTCGTGTCGCCGATGGCGATGGGCACACCTGCCACCGGGTGCCGCCAGAAGTCGATGACCTTCCCGGTTACCGTGGATACCTCCGGGTCGGGCCCCGGGCCGTCATCGCCCGTGGTCACGGGCTTCGGTCCCCCTGCGTCGTCCGGTGCGTTGACGTCTGGCCCAGGTTTCGGTGATGGCACCGAGGCGTCGCCCACCGGAATGAGCGGCTTGAACACGCCCGGTGTTTCAGGTGCGGAGGCAGCACCACCCGCCCCCTGGTCCGCGGGGCCATCGCCAGGCCGGGGCTTCTCCGTCGGGGCGGGCCCAGGAGAAACCTCTCCCTCGTCATCGCTGGCATCGTCCGTCGCGGGCGCCCCTGCGCCGCTGTCCAACTTCCCCACTACGGGAGCCTCATCGTCGGAGTCGCCCTCCATCGATTCGAGATCCCGCGACTTGCGGTCACAAGCGACGCTGCACAGCGCCAACCCACACACGAACCAAGTCGCGACCGGCGACCCTAGCCATGCATACCTTCGAGAGAATCCGGTGGTCAAAGCGCAGCGATGCTACGACCAAGGGCCGGCCCCGTCTAGACCACCAATCGTCAGGAGCGGTGAGCGGCGAACGCCGGGTGCGCCCCCGAGAAACGCCCTCACCCTGCTGTACGACTTCTGGGTGCAATTTCGTGCAAAGGCAACTGATTGGCACTCTGGGACTCGATTGCGGCAAGAGTCCCAGTCGGCCAAGCTACCCAAAGCCGGCCATGCGCAACCACCAAGCGATCCCGGATGGATTGTGACGCGAGTGAACCTGCGGCACAGGTGACGTCGTGGCGCTGGTGAATCAGCCGTCAGCCAAGATCGAATCGAGACTGACTGCACTCAGCTCGATTCGGTTGATTGCCTGCAGCGTCGAGAAGCCGACAGGCGCTCGCGTACGAGTCCGCAGTTCGACTCAGATCGGCCTGAATCGGGTCGTGCGGATCGGCCGCATCGCGGATCCGTTCCAGCTCCGCTCTGGCGTCGGCAAATCCGCCGTCCAGGGCGTACTCGACGCTCGGCAACCTCGGCTCGCCACGCTTCCAACTGGTGAGAAACTCGTCGATCGTCGCTTCGGGCCACGACAACCGAGAGAGCACCTTCACCCGCGGCGCGACGCGGCACAGCGCCGCGTCGCGCTCGAGAGCGCGTTCGCTGATCGCCACGACGACACACTACGTCAAGTGGATCGTATGCCGATGAGGAAACGCCGCACCGTGGTCCGTCCCGGATGCATGCGCGCCTGCGATACCCAGACGAAGCGACAGTTGCGACGCCATGAAACACGACCGACGCCCCGCTCGCGAATTGAGAACGCTCATTTCGGGTTCTGTTTTTGCGTTGCTCACGCTGGAGCAACGCACGCTTGCGCTCGAGCCCCCATCTGTACCTGCGAAGTTCACCCTTGGCACCTACTGCGCGGTGACAGGGGATCGCTACGGCTAACGGGTTGTCACCGCAGGCGCGAGCGACGACGCGCACGGCCTTCGCGCTTCCGAGTGACTGAGCGAACTCACCGTGGCTGCGAGTCGCTCGCTGAGGTCGAGTTCCCGAACCCCGGCATCACTCATGCCGACGCGGTCCGGCTTGCAGCGCAGACAAGCGCGGAAGCCGGCGCGAGCCGCCGACGCCAAAGGCTGGAACTCGAGGTGAGTTCCCACGCCGTTCCGCCCTGGAACTGCCTTGCCACGACGAACAACGTTGCTGGACCGCGCTCGGCTGGCACTCGCTACCCTGCGGTTGAATCCCAATGGGGACAACACCGCCAGAGACGTCACTCAGGCAGCCACCGGACACCCGGCACGTCTCGATTCCGCGCGTGGAATCGGCCCAGGCAGAACGGCGCACTCGAGCGCTGGAAACCTTGAAGCCGAAGCCGTTTTGAATACTGTACCGCCCATGATCGTACGGACTCGCGTCGCGCCTTCACCCACGGGTGATCCTCACGTTGGCACGGCATACATCGCGCTTTTCAACCTGTGTTTTGCGCGCCACCACCAAGGCAAGTTCATCCTTCGCATCGAGGATACCGACGCGGTTCGCAGCACGCGCGAAAGCGAGGACGCCATCCTCGACTCGCTGCGCTGGCTGGGCCTGGACTGGGACGAGGGACCCGACGTCGGTGGCGACAAGGGGCCTTACCGCCAAAGCGAGCGCACCGAGATCTACCGAACCCACGTTCAACGATTGATCGATGAGGGTCACGCGTTCGAGTGTTTCTGCAGCCAGGAGCGTTTGGATGCGTTACGCAAAGAGCAGCTCGCTCAAAAGGGCCGCGTGGGCTACGACGGTCACTGCATTGGGCTCGACAAAGCGACGGTCGCCGCGCGCAAGAGCTCCGGGGAGCCCTACGTCGTCCGCATGAAGGTCCCGCAGACGGGCACCTGCGTCATTGCCGATCTGCTGCGCGACCCGGTGAGCATCGAGTGGCAACAGGTCGACATGCAGGTACTGCTCAAGGCGGACGGGCTACCCACGTATCACCTAGCCAACGTCGTCGATGACCACCTGATGGAGATTACCCACGTGCTGCGCGGCGAGGAGTGGATCACCAGCGCTCCCAAGCACCTGTTGCTCTACCAGTACTTCGGCTGGCCCCCCCCGGTGCTGTGCCACCTGCCGCTGCTTCGCAACCCGGACAAGAGCAAGCTGAGCAAGCGCAAGAACCCCACGAGCATCACCTACTACAAGCGGCTGGGGATCCTGCCCGAAGCGCTCGTCAACTATCTGGGAATGATGGGCTGGACGATGCCGAACGGTGAAGAAAAGTTCAACGTTCAGCAGATGGCGGAGCACTTCGACGTCGAGCGCGTGTCGTTGGGAGGCCCCGTGTTCGACATCGCCAAGCTGTCCTGGTTGAACGGACGCTACATCCGCGAGAACCTCACGACCGAGCAGCTCTTGGGTCGCCTGGTGGATTGGGCAGGCAAACCCGACTACGTCTTGCCCATTCTCAAACTGGTGCACGAGCGAGCGGAGAAGCTCAGCGACATCTTTCCAAAGGTGGCCCATTTCTTCAGCGAGCCACCGACGCTGACCGAGGCTTCCTTCAACCACAAGAAACTCCAAACCCAAGATTGCATGAAGGTGTTGTTCTTCGTCAGCCGCCGCTTCGATGGACTTCGCACTTGGAACGCCGAGCGACTGCGCTCGGAGCTCGAGCAGATCGGCGAGGGCACGGGACTGAAGATCCGCGAATTGCTGTTCCCGCTGTTCGTCGCGATTTCCGGGCAGGCCGTCTCCACGCCGCTGTTCGAAACACTGGAGATCCTCGGCCCGGATCTGACGCGTGTTCGCCTGCGAAATGCCATGACGGCGCTCGGCGGGCTCTCGAAGAAGGCCGCTGAGGCGCTGGAGAAGGAGTACCGGCAATTGCCGGGAAGTGCCGCAACCGAGGGCTGAGAGCAATCGCGCGGAATCGATCACTCAAAAATGCATGATGCGCACAGAATCCCCTCGAGTTACGAAGGGACGGTCCATTCGCACCCGAGGTGCACGGCTCAGCGGTGGAACGGGATCTGCGGAAGTGCGGTTCGTCGAGAAAGAATGGCGTCGGGTTTCCGGTCTGGAAAGACGGCCCCGACGTGATCTACTCATAGGCCATGAATCGCCACCTGCTCCTGTGCGCCACGGTCTGCGCGTTTTCCGCGTGCTCCTCCTCGGAGTCCAACGCCCCCCCACCCAAGACCGCTGCGGAGCTAGGTGAACCGAGCGACGACGTCGACCCCGAAATGATTGGCGCCGCCGTTCGAGACAATGCCAACCACTTTCAGATTTGTTACGAAGCCGGAAGGGAGCGAAACCCGGAACTGACGGGACGCGTCGAGATCCGCTTCCTCATCAACTCGGATGGTTCCGTCGCTCAGGCGGCAATCGTCGACACTGACTTGCCGTCCCACGTCACCAAGTGTGTCATCAACGCGTTCTACGGACTGCGCCTTCCCCGCCAGGACTCGGCCGTCGTGGCGCAATACCCGATGTACTTCCAGCCTGGCTGACTCCGGCTCCGAGCGCCGTGCCGCAGTATCGACGGCATTTGAGCAGTTGAGTCGTGAAGCACCCGCCGCGGGGCAGAGCAAGCCCTGATGCAAAGCTCGTCGAGGTTCGCTTCGAGTTGGATGTTCGAAAGACGGGTGGGCTCCAGTCCCATCTCTGGGCGACCCAACTCGATCCAGCGCTGATTTCCGAAAGGTATTCCAGGCGCACGCCTTCCGCCCGCGCTGCACCACGGTGCGCGCTGGTCCATCGTACCTCCTCGGCTGTACCAGTGAGCAGAAGGCGCTACACTCGCTGCATGGCGGCCGCATCCCTCACGCTCGTTCGCGCCCTGCGACGAACCGCAGATCGTCTGGCAACGACGAGCGCCCGCTACGACTGGGCGCATTTCGCGCACTGCAACTGTGGCCAGCTGGCCCAGACCATCACCGGCCTCGCGCCGAGTGAGATCTTTCGAGCCGCGTCGGAGGAGCGGGGTGATTGGGCAGAGCAGGCATTCACCTTCGTCCCACCAGACTACGGTGACCGCCCCGCTCTGGATGAAGGCGCGTGGGAGCCTCGAGATCTGGGTCGCTGCGAAGTAACCGAGCAATCCATGAGCAGCGTCTTCGGGCAACTTCGCGCCGCGGGGCTGACAGCATCGGACATCGGCAACCTCGAACGCTTGAGCGACGCCGAGATCCGTCGCTACATGGGAAACAACACGGTCGAGTTCCCGTTCAGCCGCCGACAAAACGTCATCGACTACCTCCGGGCGTGGGCCGACTTGCTCGAGGGGCAGCTGCCCGCGGCCGAATTGGACACCGCGCTGGCGACTGCCGCGGAGTGATCCGTCGCCACGACGCGTCGCTCGTTCTGCTCCGGCGCGGGCCGCGCGTCTGCATGGCTGAGAGCTAGCGCGCGTCCGTAGCCACTCTGCTCGTCGTGAGTCTCTTGGCGATGGGGTCGAGACTGTCCACCAAGGCGGCGACGAGTTGCGGGCGGAGCTGCGCCCGCACCGAGTGCGGCAGCTCGATGTGAAGTGCCGGGTTCATGAGCGACAAGCTTCCAGATCTGCGAGCGCTGGTCGCGTTGAATCGAATGGTGTGCAGTACGTCCGTGCGCACGACGAGTTCATTCAAGCCGTGCAGGTTTAGCGCCTGGCGCAATCGCCCCTCGAGCATCGTCGCGCCCTGCTTGCTCACGCCGACGGTGGCCACCTCGATGGTGTCCTTCAGATCGTCGAACTCGTGCCCGTGAATCTCGACGTACAGCGTGACGCCGGTTGACAGTGCTTGGAGGCGTTCGACGTACCGCTCATACACACGCGCCGCGCGCCGAGTGGCCCGCTCGTCGACCAGCCGTATCCCTTCGGTGGGACGATTGACGTTGATTGGGACGTCCTCGTCCCGAAACCCCTCCGCAACGAGACAATCCCAGCGCGTTTTCGCGCAGAACTCGAGCACGACCTGAGCTGTGTTCTCGTCGAACTCGCCATGTGGCGCCGCAATCAGGAAACGCGAGCCACGGTCGAGCAACGTGAAACTGCCGACGTACGGCTCGCGAGCACAAGGGCCACAAGCTGACGCGAGCAGAGCCAGCACGAGCGATCGCGTTCGCTGCCCAAGCCCCCCACGGAACCGTCGACCCGCACCCGAACGCTTTGGCGCAGAGGGCCAAGACAATACCGGGGCGCGTCGTCGCTCGGGTTTGAAATGCAGCACGGAACGGCAAGTATGGCAGCCTGCCCACATCTGCACGCAGCAAAGTGACGAGCGAAGTGCTATCTGTCGGCGTGATGAAATGCCCCACCCCGTATCGGCCGCAGACCGCTGCGGATCACGAGGCAATCCTGGACCTGATGCGCGCGTACTACGCCGAGGAAGGCTATCCATTCGATGCAGCGCGCGCGAGCACGCTGCTGAACGAGCTGCGCAACGATCCTTGCTGGGGTGGTGTCTGGGTCGCAGATCTCGGCGGTGAAGTCGCCGCGTACGTCGCGGTAACCATGGGGCGCAGTTTTGAGTACGGCGGACGCGACGCCTTCGTCGACGAATTGTTCGTTGCGCCCGCGTGGCGTGGAAACGGTTTGGGTACCACGGCGATTCAGCTCGCGGAGAACCTGAGCATCGAGCGGGGAGTCGCCGCCCTGCACCTCGAGGTCGAGCCACACCGACACCGAGCCGCACGGCTGTATCGACACCGAGGATACAACTCCAACGGTCGCACCTTGATGACGAAGCGGTTCGACCCCAGCGACATCAGCGACGGGACCTCGACGGACGCGCTCGACTTGTACGATGTCGATCTGGCGCGCGTGCACCACGAACACTTCGGACATGTCGCGCGGGGAGCCGCGGAAGTTCTGCTGGAAGCGCTCCACGAGCGAGGCGTCGAGTCCGGCGCCGTGGTCGAGCTCGCGTGTGGCACGGGAGTCTCGGCCCTGGCATTGACCCAAGCCGGCTTCGACGTGATTGGCGTCGACATCTCACCAGCCATGATTGCCATCGCGACCAAACACGCGCCGGACGCTGGCTTCGTCACCGGCTCGCTCTGGGCCTGCCCGATCGACGACTGTGTTGCGGTCACCGCGATCGGCGAAGCATTCGGCTACTGCAGCGCCTCGGTCACTCCCGATGCTGCGCTGCTGGAGCGACGGCTCGAGACGATTTGGAAGGGGTTGCGACCCGGGGGAGTCCTGCTCTTCGACGTCGCGGGCCCTGGGCGGAGCGGTCCTTCGGGGCGTAGAACCCTGATGTGGAACCACGATGACAGCTTCGTTTGTCTCGACGAGCGAGAGGATGGCGACACTGCCACACTGACGCGCACGATCGACACCTTCGCCCCACGGGGCGGCCTGCATCGACACCGCCGCGAAGTGCATCGGTTGTCGCTATTCGAGCCGGCCCGGGTCGAACAGGCTTTGAACGCGGTCGGGTTTCGCAGTGAGCGTCTGGATCGGTATGCGCACTTCGAACTACCTGAGGGGTGGACGGCTTTTGTGGCAACCAAGGAGTAGCAACCGGAGCTGCCGCAACAAGGCAACTACAACGGCGCCCGCTCACAGCTCAACAGTCGCTGATAGTACTCACTGCCCTCGCCCTGACGTCGGGTGAGCGCGGCGAGTTTGTGAAGTGTCTCGTACGCCCGAAGCAGGCGCAGGATGCGAGCCTCGGCGACGGCCGCACGATCGAGCGCGCCGTACAGCTGATCGCTCCGCTGCGCGGCCAGGCGTCGTCGTTCGGCGTCGTCGGAGCGCTCGAACAGCTGTGCAATCGCGTCGCGATTCGCCGCGAAGGTCGCCTCGAAGTCGGGATGAAACGCGTCGTCGAGAACGGGCCAACGCTCCAACAGCTGGGTCGCAAGCGCGTCTTCGCTGGTGGCGAGTTCTGCCTCGACATCGTCGAGCTCATCGTTCACCGCCGCGATCTGGCGATCGAGTTCCTGCCAGCGCGCACTTGCGGATTGCTCGTCGGTCACGCCCAGTGCTCTGCCCAGACGCTCGACGACCGCGGCATCTTCGGGTGACAGTCGGAGGTCTATCGGCGCCGATCCGGGCTCGACCGCCCGGAGCCAGCGCTCTGACGTGGTGGTGGGCACGTCGAACGATACCGCTTCGATTCGAGCCCAAGTGTGCGCGTCGAGCAAACCGATCTTGCCGTCCGCATCGAAGTCGGCCGGCGCGACCGGCAACGGACTGCCGTCTTTGCGTTGCCCCGCAAGCGCGTGCGCCAAATGCAAGCCGTAGCTCTCTTGGGATCGACGATTCGGATTGGGATCGCAGCCGCTCGTCTCGCGGTCCGCCGTGCCCGCAAACACGCCACAACGAGGCACCTTCGACGGGCGCCTTCGTTTCGGATCAGCCGAGGCGAAAGCGAGCTCGCCAAACCCGCCGGAGAAACACGACGTCGCCACCAATCGCATTGGTCGCGAGCGGCGCTCGTGAAGCTCGGCCAATCGAGCCACACTCAGCACACCGCCGCCCCACAATGCGACCGAGTTGTCACGCGCGGCATCACCGCGATCACCATGCGCAGCAATGTACACCAACAGCGATCCGTCACCACCCGCCAGCGCGGCCGACAGTGTTTGCTCGACGTTGTCGAGCGTCGCACTGCGCGCCTGAAAGCGGGCGGCCCGATAGCGGCTGCGGCGACCCGGGCGAGGAGCGAACAAGTCGCCGAGTTCGAGCCGGACCCGGTCAGCGGCAACCGTGGGCGATAGCTCCCGCACCGTGGGCGAGCCCGTTCCCCCCGCAAACAGCACGAGACCGGTGCCCGGGAGATTGCGTCGCACCAGATCGACGTCCTGTTCGAGTGACACCTCGTTGCTCTCGGGGACCGGTCCGCCTCCAATCACCACGAAACGAAGTTCAGCGCTGGCAGTCGGGTTCGACACGCCAGAGTTCAGCGGCGTGGAAGCGCTCGTGACCGGGTCATCCAACGACTCCGAAGGTGTTCGGGTGCTCGACCCGGGGGGAGCGGTCGTTACCGCTGGTGCATCCTGTTTGGTGCGACGCGAACACGCGAGCGCGAGCGTCAAGAAGACAACCCACTTCACGGAGGGAAACCGGCGACTCGCAGAGGACCACACCATCTAACAGACTGACACGTCGAACCGCCTCGTCGCGAACCGATCTCAGCGAAGGCGCAGACGCCAGTACGTCCACAGGCCGTTGAAAGCCACGAACACGCCAAAAAGCGCCCAGACGAAGGGGGGCCCCGCCGTCGCCGCGGTCCAGCCGAGCCCGAGGGCGGCCGTCGCGGACCAGAGAATCTTCAGGTCGAGCAGTGAGCGAAACGTTGCCCGGCTGGCATTGCGCTCGAACAGCGAGCGGGTGCCGATCCCGACCAGGGCTGCGGCCACGACACGCGAAGTCGCAGGATCCGGGTGAGACCATCCCAGCCAGCCAAGAAACGCTTCGGGAAAGAAGAACAAGGGGATCGCGAACACCCAGTCCGCGACGAAGTGAACGACGAACCATGCGCGCAGCGCCCCAGGCACCTGCGCCGAGTCGCCCCCTCCCTCCGTGCCGGTCATGACAGCTACGCCACCTGAGTTGCGTCGGGCAGCTTCGAGCTCGTGCGGAACGTCGCGGGACCGAACTTCTGCTCCCAGGTTCGTGCGCGTTGCTGAGTCTGCGCCGTGACCAGGTCGAACCATTCCATTCCGGGCAAGCCGGAGATGAGCTGATCGGCATAGCGCAACCCGCGTCGGTGTTCTTCCTCGCCGAACAGGTGCGATGCGACGAATCCGAGGTTCTCGCTTCCGCCGACGCCGGAGCCGACGAGGGTCCAGAAACGCTTGATGGCATGCTCGACGAGCTTCTGGGTGATGCGATCGCCTTCCATGCGCTTCTTGGCCTGATGCCAGTAGAAACTCATGTGACGGCGCTCCTGTCGAGCCATGCGATTGACGAGCTTCGCGACGACGGGGTTGGCGGTCCGCTCCCCCAGCGTCTGGTACGCCGCTGCGGCAGTCGCCTCGTTAATCGCACCCCACGTCATGTGAACGGCGATGAAGCGAGGAGTCAGCCAAGCTGCCGCCTGTGACAGCGCAGCTTCGACGAACTCTTGCATCGCAGAGTTCTGCGCGACCTTCGCGACGTGATCCTCGGACACGGGATGGCCAGCGACGTCCAACAACCGATCGATCGCTCGCCCATGGCAGAGTTCCTCGTAAACCCACACCGACAAGAACTGAATGATCTCCGGATCGCGAGTGCTGTGCCCCGCGAGGAGATCCCTCATGTACAGCAGCGTATGCGACTCGGTGTCGGACATGTAGCGCAGGATCCGCGCCTCGACGTCAGTGACGCCGACCTCTCGACACAAGTCCCAATCCAGGTCATCAACCTGTACCCCGCCAGCCAGTTCTAGAAAACGGTGGATACTGAAGTCTTTCACCGGCCGTATCCTACGTGGATTGTGGCATCGCTGAACGACTATTTTTGGGCCCGCGCGCCGACTGCCCGCGCGTCGCTCCGGCACCGCGTAATTCGTTACTCACCGCATGCGACGCCACGTCGCAGGTAACGCAACTGAGGCAGCGATTGCGCCAACGACGTCGGTGTTTGATGCCGTCGACCGACCAAAACTGACGAGCGAAGCCTCCCGGACATTCGGACCGCCAGCCCAAGACGTCGGTCCGGGAGCACTCACCCATCGAAACGTCACCGATGACGCAGCTCGGAAAAGACATCTGGGCGGCGGTGACCAACCGAACATGGTTGTGAAACCACACGGCGACGAACCCGTGCGCCGAGCGATGGCGGTAGTGCAATCGCCGTTCGCCTCGACGAGACTCTCCGTGGTTGCATCCAATGAGCGTTCACGATTCGCGAATGCTCATTTGGCAGCCCGTGGGCGTCGCTGAATACCGATCACGCGATGCACCAGCCCCCCAAGCGAGCACGAGGTGTCGCAATCACTGCGGGGCTTGTATAGCATTCGGCACCTACGCCAGCAGAAAGGTGAGACCCTCCATGGATGCAGAGATTTTGATGCAGTACACGGATCAGGCAGTCACTTTGGTCATGGGTTACGTCCCCAAGCTCGTGCTCGCGATCATCACGCTGATCATTGGCCTGTGGGTGATCGGACGAGCGGTGAAGATGACGCGCCAGCACATCACGAAACGTGGCGTTGACGAAACACTGGCGCCATTCTTGTCCAGCTTGCTGAGCTGGACGCTCAAGGGCGTCTTGTTCATCAGCGTGGCCAGCATGGTCGGCGTTCAAACGACGTCGTTCGTCGCGGTCCTCGGTGCAGCGGGACTGGCCATCGGTCTCGCGCTTCAGGGCAGTCTATCCAACTTCGCCGGTGGGGTCTTGATCCTGATTTTCAGGCCATTCAACGTCGGTCACGTCATCGAAGCGCAGGGACACATCGGCGTCGTCAAAGAGATCCAGATCTTCAACACCGTACTCACCAACGGCGCCAATCGACGGATTGTCATCCCCAACGGGCCGCTATCGAACGGAAGCATCGTCAACTACACGGTGGAAGGCACCCTTCGCGTCGACTTGGTCATCGGCGTTGCGTACGAAGCGGACATCGACGAAGCCAAACGTGTGCTACGCGAGGTATTGGAGAACAACCCGAAGGTGCTCTCCGATCCCGCCCCGACGATCGAAGTGCTGGAGTTGGCCGACAGCTCGGTGAACTTGGCGGTGCGCCCATGGTGCACGAGCGCTGACTATTGGGACGTGTACTTCGCGACACTCACCGACAGCAAGAAGGCACTCGACAAGGCTGGCATCTCGATCCCTTTCCCGCAACGGGACGTGCACATCCACAACGTCGCGTAGCGCTGCAGACTTCGAAGCGCTCTCGCTACGCGCTCGGGCAAGTTCGACGTCACAATCTGAGAGGCAACTCTCCGTCGTGGCGGCGTACAGCCGATTTTTCTCGCATTGGTGCGCCGCAGTGCAGCAGCGGGTTGCGCGAAGTAGCTTTCTCGGCGGATCTTCGTCGCGATGAGCAACGGACGCGCGCAGTCTCCCGGAGGGCCCAACTCGTTTCCGTTGGGCCTTCCGGCGGCGTCATCCCTCTTGTCGAGCCGATGGTCGAAAGACAATCTGATCACGTCGCACCCCGGGCGACTGTACGACGGCGCGATCGTCAGTCGCGTCGAACGCGAGCATCTCGGCCCGATAATCAGCGGCCTCCGCACGCCCAACAGACCATCCAGTATCGCGGCCGTACAGAAGGGCGTGCTCACCTGGAACATACACTACGACGATGATGGGAGCTCCCTCGTCATGCAGATCCCCAGGGCACTCGACGAGCCGGGGCGGCGCGGTCGCGCCAAATGCGACGTTCCCCACCATACCTTCCAGAACGCCAGCTACTTCATCTCGCACGGACTCACCCGGTTCGCACCCAAGCCCGTCACCTGCACGGCGAGCAATGACGCCATTCGAGTCGCGGTTTTTGCCGACTGGAACAACTACCACCCCATCGCGCTGCGACGGGGGGCGGTGCAGATCGAACGGTACGAGGGCACGCAGGCCTGGGGCGTGTCTCTCGGCGACACAGCGACGGCAACCCTACTCGTGGAGATGGTCGCCGCGCTGGTCTACCACTACGAGCCCGAGGCGGATGGCGGGACGGCTGTCACCGACGTGTTCATCAATGATGGCGACTTCGTCGTCCGACGACGCGAAGACGGGAGCTTCGACGTGCGCATGACGGCGCTACGCCGACGAGAAGGCGGCATCAGCCCCAACCTGCTCTTGCTCTATCTCGTGCAGCTGATGACCTACGAAGACTGGGCCGTCGGGGACGATCTCGTCGGGCTACCGGTTGTGGCATCCAACCCGACGGTGGCGTTCGAAGGACTGGTTCGTGGCCTGCGCTATCGATATCGCGACCTGGACCGGGACGAAAACGAAGGCCGCAACCAGGCAACACGGTGGCTCGAGGAGTTCGCGTACAGCGCTGAGGGGCATGCCTACCGGCCGTGGGTCGAGCGGTTCCTACGAGGGGAGTTACCTGTCAGCTTTGGCCACGACTTGCGGGAGCACTGGTGGCGGCTGACAGCACTGCAGCAGAAGTGCCGTCTCCTGCAGTTGCGTCACCGCGCGGCACCCAGCACTGCGAGCAGCGACGCAAGCTCCGACATTGCAGAACTCTTGCAGAGATTGGCGGGCGAAATCGGAAACGCGCCGGCTCGAGACGCGAGCAGGATTCAGGTAAACGACCTCGACGAAGTCGGGCTCCAGCAACTACTCACCGAAGCCCGGGTGCCTTCGCGTTCACGCACCGCGCTGTCACGACAGATCTTGCGCCACTGGCCGCACCGGCGTTTGGACTCGTTGCTGGCGAAAGTGCCAGCGGCAAAAGACTTGCGTCGAATCGCCCGCCGCCTCGACTTCGGGCGCGTGACGTCGAGTGACACTGAGGGCACCGTGGCGAGTCTGGGTGAGCCCGCGAGCGGAGTAGCGCGCGAGTTGGCCAACGACGAACGCTTCGGCGCGCAGCTGCCGTCGGACGAGCTGCAAGAGCAAGCCGTTCAGCGCTTCTGCAGCTTCGAACACTACATGGATACGGCATTGCACGACCCCCGCTGGGGCTATTACGCCCATCGGGTCGAATTTGGGCGAGCCGGGCATTTCACGACCAACCCCGAAGCGTTGTCACCGCGCTACGGGGGTTGGCTCGCCACCCTCGCCTTGAAGATGTGGACCGAGATGGTCGCCCATAGTGAACTTCGCGAAGACGATCCGTTCGTCGTCGTCGAGTTCGGTGCGGGCAACGCGCGCCTGGCGCGTGACTTCATCGACGCCGTCAGAGAGCGCGCCACGAGTGGGCAGAATTGGCAGCGGTTCGCGTCCGTTCTTCAATATCGGATCTACGAGCGCTCCGAATCGTTGCGACAGACACAGCGAGCGCTACTGGGAGACGATGCCACGGTGCTCGAGGGCGATGCTCGCCGCCCCGCGGTAACGCTGCGCCGAGACTTCGCCGACGGTGTACGCGGGCTGATCCTGACCAACGAGGTCCCTGACGCCTTCGGCGTACACAAGGTTCTTCTGAGCCAACACGGGCAAGCGCTGGCCACGCTCGTGGTCCCGCGCATCGGCGCCCAATTGCGATCAGCATTGCCCCGAGAGCTCGCAAAGGCGGTCACCGACGTCGATCAAAGGCTCAGAGCCCAGTTCGATTTCGATCGGAACCCAGGCGAATGCTACGTGGACGACGCTCTCTACGAGCGCGTGATGGGTTCGGTCTGCACACTGGCACCCGAGCGCCGCACCGAACTGCTGCTTCACCTCTGGTTCGAGGAGCTCTACGTGCCCGTCGCAATGGTTGAAGGGGTGAACGAACACCTGGCCCTTCACGCCGGGCAATACGCAAGAGCGCTCGCCGCCGAGCCGTCGGGAGTCGTCTGCTACCTCAACCTGCACGCCAGTCGCTTCATTCACGAACTCGGCGAATCGTTGACTGCAGGCTACGTCGTCACCATCGACTACGGAGGAACGACACGTGGGATCATCGACGGCGCGCGCCGTGGGGAGTTTCCGTTTCGAGTGTATGGCCAATGGGACGACTACGTACCCCGTCCCAACGACCCCTACGCGGTCCCGGGCAGCCAAGACTTGACGGCCGATGTGAACTTCACCGAACTGGCCGACACGGGCGCACGCGTGGGCCTGAAGGTCGCGCACTTCGGCCCGGAACGGGACCTGGTCGGCGACGATCTCCCTGGCCTCGTCGACCAATCCACCAACGAGTCGATGGCTGAATTTCTGGGCAACCCCGTGTTCAAGGTGCTCGTGCAAAGCACGCGAGACAGCCGCGTGATGGATTCGGCGCTGGCATCGCCCACAAGTTTGCACTGCGATGACTTGGACGTTCCCGAATCGCGACGCGCACTCATCGTCTCGATCGAACGAGCTCTCAGAGGCTCCCCGTAGCTCTCGGGGGCGCCCCGTAGCTCTCGCCAGGACAACCGCCAGGGCGGCACCAGACGCCGATACGGCTTCACCGCAACCAGCCGATCTCCCGAGCCGTCAACCTCCCGACTCGCAGCTCGTCGAGGGTCTCGGGCACGACTTCGCGCCCAGGCCCGAGTACACGGTTGCGCGCCATCACCTCGGCGTAGCGCTGCGGGAACAATGGCTTCTGCTCCGGATCGCCCAAACCATCGGGAATGAGCGTCCCTGAAGCGGTGTACTTGTCGCTGGCGCCCAGGGTGTGCATCAATTCGTGAGCCGCGACGAACAAGACAAGGTCCACGGTGGACTCATCGAGCTCGACAACGGCAAACCCAAAACGCCCACCCTGTTGGCTCGCGCCTTCGACCCACTTTGCAGCAGCGTCTCGCACCGGCGTCGCGACGATGTAGATTCGCGAATCCAGCCCCCGACTTGGCACCGCGGCACGCGAATCGACATTCCAAACGTAGCGCTGCACGTCCCAGGTGTACTTCACGAGCGACCACCAGTCGTCTGCTTCCAGCTGCGGCGGCGCTGCATCGACGGCAACCGGACCATAGGGCACCGTCTGTATCATGCTTCGCGTGGTGGTGTGGTAGCGCTCGTACTCACGCGACAGGCGGTTGCCCAAGGCGCCGATGCCACTGTGCAGCGTCGCGACGGCAGCCGGGTCCAAAGCGGAAACAGGGCCGGAAGCGTCCAAGATGACGACGCCAACCGACAGCGGGTCTCGCCACTCGTTGCGGGCATTGCGTCGACTCACGTCGCGCCACGCGAACAGCAGCACGCCAGCCAACACAGTCAGCAGGAACCCTATCCTGATGGTCTTCGCTCGAGAGCTGGCCACGTCGCGAGCATGCCGCCGAACGGCCTCCAAACCCAATCCCAAAAAGCGACCTACGTCTCCCAGTCGCCCAGTAGGGTCTCCAGATCTTCCTTGGTGAACTTCGCCGAGAAGTTGGTCTCGTCGCCAAACAACGACAGCGCCATCGCGCGTTTCTCTTCCTGGAGCTGAGCCACCTTCTCTTCGACGGTGTTCTCCGCCAACAGTCGATACGCAATCACGCTGCGACGCTGCCCGATGCGGTGCGCGCGATCGATGGCTTGCGCTTCCGACGCCGGATTCCACCAAGGATCGAGCAAGAACACGTACTCGGCGGCGACCAGATTGAGGCCGACACCTCCGGCTTTGAGACTGATCAGAAAGACGCCTACCTCTGGATCGTTCGTGAAGCGGTCGACCTGAGCTTCGCGGTCGCGGGTCGAGCCGTCCATGTGAGCATACGTGATCCCCGCGCGGTCCAGATGCGGCATCAGCAACTGCAGCAATTCGGTGAACTGAGAGAACACCAGCGCCTTGTGACCCTCCGCATGTAGTGCGGTGAGGTACGTGAGCAACACGTCGAACTTGGCGCTGACCAAGTCTCGCTGTTCGGTGTCGAGCAGGCCGCAGTGACACGCGGTTTGCCTCAATCGCAGCAGGGCCACCAACACCTCCGCGGTCTGCTTTCCATCGGCACTCCCACGCTGCTTGTGGCGACGGTTGATCGCACGGTTCTCGAGCAAACGGCGGCGGTAGTACTCGGCTAGCTCGTCGTACTGCTTGCGCTCCGCTTTCGACAACCGCACGGTGAGGGTCTTTTCGATACGATCGGGGAGGTCTCGAGCGACCTCCGCCTTCGTTCGCCGAAGGATGAACGGCCGCAGGGAGCGCAATACACCGTGCTCGATGTCGGACGGCGCCATCTTTCGCTTCTCGAAGTAGCGTTGCAAGTGTGTCATCCCCTGCAGAATCGCCGGGTTGAGAAACACGAGCAGGTTCCACAACTCGCCCAAGTGGTTCTCCAGCGGCGTGCCGGTCAATGCCAGCCGCCGCTTGCTGACCAGACTGCTCGCGGCCGTATACGACTCCGTCCAAGCGTTCTTGATGGCGTGGGCTTCATCCAACACGACGTAGTCGTACGGCACGGCGCCAAGCGCCTCCGCATCGCGCCGCAGGGTTCCGTAGCTGGTTATCACCAAATCGTGGGCTCGAAAGTGCTCGCCGGGCGGCTCGCGGTCTGGCCCGTGATGCACGAGGACGCGTAGGCTGGGAGCAAAGCGCTCGGCTTCGCGCTGCCAGTTGAACAGCAACGATGTTGGAACGACGAGCAGAGACGGCAAGGTCTGCACCGACGCCTCCATATTCACCGCGATACGGCGCAGCAGCCAAGCCAGGACCACGATGGTCTTGCCGAGCCCCATGTCGTCCGCCAGACATCCACCGAAACCGAGCTCGTCCAACGCGTGCAGCCAACCCAACGCAAGCCGCTGGTAACCGCGCAGTTGTCCTCGAAATGTGACCGGTTCCTTCAGCGGCTCGATGCGCTCGAACCGCTCGAACCGCGCGCACATCTCTTCTACGGCGCGACTGACGCTCACCTGACTCACTTGCCCCAACGCACGCTGCACGACCCACCCGTGAATGGCGTGCAACCGAAACTCTTTCGCCCGAGGGGGTACCCAGTCGGCGAGAGCGGCGAGGCTGTCGCGCCATTCTTGCGGGAGCAGCCCTATTCCACCGTTGCTCAGCTTCACCCAGCTTCGCTGCTCGCGGACGGCTTTGAGCAAGTCGGGCAATCCCACGAGCTCCCCCTCGAAGTCGGGAGCGCCTTCGATTCCGAACCAGTCCTGACCGCTCTGCACCAATACGGGCGTCCAGGACGCGGGGCGCCGCGCTTTGCGCCCTTCGAGCTCGACATCGAACCCCAGACCCATCAGTTGCGGAACCAACTCCACGAATCGGACAGAATCGAACTTGAGCGCGAACTCCTGCTTGAGCGATTGACTCCACTGCAGCTCGAGACTGATCCCCAACTGTCGCAGTTGCTCGACCCGGCCCGTTTCCGCGTCATAGTCGCGGGTGACGCTGGCCACCCCGGCCACGTCCCCCGTTGCCGCCCCCACCTCTCGATCACCATACCGGAACGTCAATGCACCACGCACGAGTTTGGCAGTTTTCTCAGGCAAGGACAGTCGCAAGCGGGGAGACGGAGCTAGGGTTGGCTCGCTCTCGGCATCGTTCGCGCCCACGAGCCTTGGAGCAGTTCGCGCTTTGCGCAACGATTGGCTCAACTCGGAGAGTTGCTCCGTCGTCAGCCGCAAAGGGGCGTCACTGAGTTCTTTCACCCAGGCCGAATGCGTGGCCTCGACACGCATGAGCTTGCCGTCACAGACGAACAGATCGAGGGGGAGCAACGTCTCGATCGCATCGACGTCGAGGCTTTCGTATCTTTGCTCGTTGCGACGATACAGCGTTGCTCGCACTTCGGTGACCTTCGTCGACTTGATCGTGGAGTCGGCATCCGTCGTCGCCGAACGAACCTCGTCGTCGGCGACGTAGGGCTCCGCAACCAGTTCTACACGCCAAGGCACCGCGCCATCCCACTCGAGGGGCGTGACGTCTTTGCTACGCTGCCCGCGGACCGCCCCCAGGCGCCCCAACCGAGACAGCTCGGGCAGCACTTCGAGCGCTAGGTCTTCACTCAGTGAGACGACACCGCCACTGCCGTTGCGTGCCAGAGCCCACACCAAACCTTCAATCCCCTCGGGACGGCTACCTTCCGGAGCTTTGCCGAACCGAATGGGCCTGCCCCAAGTGCCCCGTTTGGTGCGGTTCCTGTCGGCCGTGTGCAGCAGCAGCAAGGCATGCCGCCAGTCGAAGGGCGAGCGACCGCTGCTCTGCAGGTCGATGAGGTACCATGTCTCGCTGGTACCGTCGCCGAGCAACTGCGCCGCCGGGTGTACAGGAGGGGCAACCAATTTGCGCCAGCGCTGTGCCTGAAGCGTCGGCGGTGCAGCCCCGGGTTGCCAACGCGCCCCCGAAGGCATCCCAACCGAAACGCCCGTGTTAGCGTTGGTGTTCGCCCCAAGCATCGCTGACGTCGCCGGGGAGTTGCGCGGCTCGGCAGTGACGGCCTTGAGCTGCAACTTCGCCAGCGGCAGCTGCGCCACACTGGTCACGAACTCTCGACAGCGACTCGAGTGGTCAATCTCCAGAACGAATGCCCACACGTGCTTGCACAGCTCACCACGCGCGGCGTACGGGCAATCGCAGTGGTAGCGCAGCTCCGTACCTTCGATCGACAGCGAAAGAGCATACTGTCGGGTGCCCCGTACAACCGCAGTCACCTGCCCGGCAGCGCATACGGTGAGGCGGACCGCTCCCCTCGCCCAGTAATCCGCTCCGCGCCGCTTCAGCGTCTCGGAAACCCCGCCCGCCAGGGCGTCACGGAGCACACTCCGCGAGTCGTTGGACGGTTGTGGGTCGCGCGACATGACGGGCTGCGACCATAGACCGAGACGCTCGGGACGGCACCCGTTTGTCTGAGCTCTGACGTTCGCACGGCGCGCAGCCGAACGGTGGGTACGAGCGACATTAGAAGAGATCGCGCTCACCGACGGTCATCGTGCTGCCCAACAGCACGCCATCGGCGAAGTAGGTGCCCGTTCGAGACGCCGGCAAAATGTCGTAGGTCCGCGAATGAGCGTAAGGGATCTCGACGACTGAGACGACGACGGCATTCTCGATGCTGTCCCCCGGTCTGAGGACCGACAGCGGTCGCCCGTCAGCCATCGGGTGTCCGGCGCTGATTTCGAATCGGCTTCCGTCATCGAACTCGATGTGCAACACGCGATGGTTCGGCGCCGGCAGGCTCTGCGTGCGCAGCAGCGGCACCGGAACGATTTGCCCTTCGTCGACGCTATACACGAGATCGCCCGCCTCGAGTTCTGCGATGAAGCGCTCGCCGTCAGGAGTTGCAATCTTCGTATCCGGCGAGGCGCAACGTTGGTCGGACGCACACCACACGTCTGCAGCGTGGTTGGCCGCAACGCTTTCGCCGACGCCGCCGCAACTCCCCGACGCGTCCCTGCAGAGGCTCTCTGCACACTCGCAGGCCAGCGACTCACCGGAACACGGATTGGCAACGCATTCCCATCGTTCTTCAATCATCACGGCACCGCTCTCGAACAGTACGCACACCTCGCCGGCGGCGCACGACGTGCCGAGATCGCCACACTCCGCGGCGCTGCAAATCCCCGCGTTCGCAGGCACGGTGGCGTCACACGCCTCGAAGGAAGCACCGATGCAGATCTGGTCCTGTGAGCAGTCTCGATCGTCGTAGCAGTCTCCAGGTCGTGCCAGGGTCTGGCATCCACCGAGCTGCCCCGCAGCGCAGTCGGCTTCGTAGCACTGCTCACCCGGGCCACAGTCCGCCTCGTCGTAGCAGCCGCAGGCAGCAGGCGGCACCTTCTCACAAAGATTCGTATCCGGGCACTGCGGTCTGAACTCCGCCGAACAACAGTAGGTCGGTTGGGGTGTCTGCACGATCCGGCACGCCTGGGCGAACTGGTCGTTGGCGGCGTTGTCCGGATCGTAGCAACCCCAGGACAACTCACCCGGTTCGCAGCCGGCGTCGTCCGAGACCGCAATGCAGCTGCAAGCGATGAACGATTCATCGCTTGCAGACGTTGTTCCCCCGGCACCGCTAGTCCCCCCAGATCCTCCCGCCCCGGGGGATCCAGCCGCACCACCGCCGCAAACAAAAGGAGCACAACCGCAAATACCCGTACCGACGCAACCCAACGGCGGAGGAACGCACGGGGGGCAATTGGTGGGGCCCGGGCCTGCCGGCTGCGCCGTAGGCAAGGTGGGAAGCGCTGCAGCGGCGCCACCCGCGTCCACATCGCTCCCTCCAGTGGAACCGCCAGCGCCCGACCCGCTGGGTGATGAGGGTTCACCCGCATCCGTTTGGCCCGACCCACCGGACGGCGCTCCGGGCCGAGCAGGACCCGAGGTCGCGTCCGCTTGTGAAGTCGAAGCTGCATCGACGCCATTGCTCGAAGGGCCGTCATCGGCGCCGCAGTCCGGGTAACACTCGGGAAGGCACAGCGACGTCGTTTTGCCGCCGCATTCGAGCGCGGCCTCGTCCGAGTCGCGACACAGCGACGCCTGCGGCGTCTTTTCACAGCTCGAATCATCGGAACAGCGAAACGTACACACACCACAAACACAGCTGTACGACTCACCACACTCCGCCTGAGTCTCACACTCCTTGAGCCAGTTGGTGTTGCTGTCCGTCCCCGGATCTCTGGTCTCACTCTGACAACCGGCCACGGTCATCAGCAAGGTGAGCGATTCGACTAGGAGGAAACGGCGTAAGGTATTCATGGCTCTCATCAATCGTTGCTTTCGTCGTTGGCTGTGTCGACATCTTGCACGGCCTGCCCGAAGTAGAAGGTCACTCTCGAGCGTCCGGCCTCGGCGGGAGGGTTCTTTCGGTTGTGTTCAGACACCTTGTTCCACAGCGCGTTCACCTGCGTGCGGATCGTGTCCAGCAAACCCAGAACTTCACTCTCGAACGGATGCCCCTGCGCGACGGTGAACGTCAGTGTCGTCCCCCCCACGCGGTCGCCTTCATCGGAGCGCGTGGCGCCCGCCTGAATCTTGCCGGCGATCGCACGAGCCATCGCGCCAAAATGGTCGAGCACCGCGGTCTCCCAACCCAACTCTTGCCCCACTGGCACGACCAGGTTCGCGGCCTGGAGCGTCCCGGTTTCCGCCTCGGCGAGACGCCCATCGGCTTGCAGGGACGCCACCACTGCATCGATGCTCGCCACAGGCACGCCCAGAGCGGCAGCCAGGGAGTCGCGTGTGGTCGCCTCACCCAGAAACACCTTCATCCAGGCCGCGTAGTACAGCGACTCTCCGTCACCATCGGTCAGCGCTTGGCGATCGGCCGCGGAGGTGAGGCCGTAGAGCGCGGAGTTACCGCGACCCGTGCAGTAGACCAGACCGCTGGTGACGAGGTCGTTGAGGACAGCAGAAACCTCCGCTTCGCCATCATATTGAAAACGCTCCAGAAGCCGCGCTCGCGTGACGCTCCCACCTGCCAGCATCTCCAACACGGCCTGCCAAAGCGTTCGAGTGCGTACGCTCTGACTCTCGGTCAACCGCCGCATCTTCTTCTGATAGGAACGCAGGGCAATGCCAAACATGTCTGCGATGACCTTCCGCCCCACCCCTTGAGCCTCGATCTCGCGGGCCAAGTCGAGAAAGACCTGATCGGCGACGTGAGCCAGTGGCGCGCGGATCCCAGCCGCCGTGGAAACTTGGGCGATGAGGACCGTCGTCTGACGCACGATCCCGTCGATCAGCAGCTTGGTGTTCACGAAGGTCAAGCTTATCGGCATCGCTGCGCTGTTGCAGACGCCCCGAAGTTCACCCCCGAACTTTCCCCGACGGCGTTCGAGCGACGCGGGACGACGGGCCTTGGTACGCCCCGTTCGCCTGACTGCGCAGCTGACGTGGCTCAAAAGGACACTGTTTCATCGTGGTTTGCGAGCTTCGCCCGAGGCCACAATCCGACCAACGCCCGTGCGCTCGACGCCGGTTCGAGCTCAACCGGCGTCGGTGACTCGAGCTTTCCGGTCGGGCGGGCTGAGATGTGCCGAATCATGAGCCCTCCGCGCCGTCGAGCGCTATACCCAACGCGTGAGTTCATTGTTGTTTGCCTATGGGTCGCTACGCGAAGCCGAATCGGATCACGAAGCGCTTCGAGGCGCGACGGCACTGGGTGAGGCGATCGTCCCTGGGGCACGCTTGGTCGATCTGGGTCCGTACCCGGCGTTGGTCGAGGTAGGAGCGGCCAACGCACCCAAAGAATGCACTGTAGTCGGCGAACTGTACGAGGTCGACGAGGTGATTCTCTGTCGAGTGGACGTCATCAAGCAACACCCTGCGTTGTTTCAGCGGAAGCAGATCACGCTGGCGGACGGGCGCGCGGCATACACGTACGTGATGAACGCCGAGCAACTGCGCGGCCGCAAGCGATTGCCGAGCGGCGACTGGAAGCGACGCTTTGAACCTCCTCGCCGAGCCGAGTTTACTCAACCGCGCCGCTGGCACCGCTGAAAGTCGATCGGGCCTCGGGTCAAACGTGCCAGCAGCTCGCGTTCGCCAGCAGGCGATATCCTAAAGCCCACATGACGAATCCGCGGACTAAGCGCGGACACCGCTGTGCACAACAAGCTTGCCGTTTCCCAATGCAAGAGGAGGGTTACGAGGCGACGAAGGGAGCTCGTTCACCTGTTGCGACCTCGTCGAAATCTCGAAGTCTGCACCAAGCGGGAGTCCGCTCGATTCGACGTCAGAGGGTATCGCGATCGAGAAACTTGGCGAGCAAACCGATCTGCGAGTTGACCTGCAGCTTCGAAAACAGCGAACGAATGTGGCCACGCACAGTGTTGGTCGATAGCCCCAGACGCTGGCCAATCTCCCGCGCCTGAAAGCCCCTCGACAGTTCCACGAGTACCTCCGACTCGCGGGGCGTGAGCGTCCGGACAGCATCCTTGGGAAGCCTTCCCAAGATGTGTTCCAGGTCCGGTGTGGGGGGCGGCGCCGCCAACTGGTCGACCAGCGACGTCTCGACCGACTTCATCCACGCCAGAAGCTGCCCCATCTGCTCGTCGGCGGATCCCATGGCGGCAAGAGCGCGACGACGACGAATCGCACGCGTCAGCCTGGCGGCAAGCTCAGGGATTCGAGGCGGTTTCACGATGTAGTCCACGACGCCTACCCGCAGCGCTTGAACGACTGTATCGAGCGACGGGTACCCGGTCAGGACAACCACGGGAACCGGGTTCTTGACGTCGAACAGCTCCTCCGCCAACTCGAGCCGCTCGTTGCCGGGCATGTTGATGTCGAGCAGCAACGCGTCGTACGTCAGACGCGTCAACGCGTAGGCGGCTTCGCTCGCAGTACAGACGCAGTCGACGTGAAACCCGAGATCGACCAGGGCCTTGGCCGTGGGCGCAAACACGGACTCGTCATCGTCTGCGAACAGGACGCGACCGCTCCCCCGCGACGTGTAAACATCGTGCGGCATGGCTAGTTCCGCCGAATCCAAGCCCTTCTACCCCCTGAACGCGCAACTGGCCTCGATGAACCCCCCCCACCAGCACCGCCTGCACGCCCACGCCCACTTGTCACGGAATGGTGACAAGCAGTGGGAGGTGGAGCAGCGCGCCGCGTCAGCGAAGCGCACGCCCGCGCTGAATGCATGGCGAACGAGGGCGACAACGGCGCCATCTTGCAACGCGACTGTTTGGAACGCAAGCACCGCGAGGCAGCAGGGGTCAACGTCCACATCCTACCACCAACCTGATTTGCACAGAACATGGAGTCACGGCGAAGACGATCAACGCGCAAGCCGAGACGCAAAGGTTCCGTGACAGCCAGCGACTCGCCTCCAGTTTGTTCCACCGTCCGGGCAGTCCGCGCTTCACGCCAACAGCGGATTCAACCTGTGTGGTGATGTCGACCGCAAATTACCTAGTCAACACAGGGTGCGGCTCGTTGGCGCGGCGCTACCCATGCAGAATCGGCCTGAGTGCCCGAACGAGAGCCATGCCCACTCGCCGCGACCGCGTCGTGACGGCGCCCACACCGCCAACGTTCTCTTCAGGCAGCCATCGACCGACTGAACCCGAGCTGTCAAACAAGCACGTCGTGGCGAAAGTACCGACGTCGCCCACACCGCGGCGAGACTAGTCAGGGCCAAAGGGAAATGTTCACCCAACACATGCACACACATGACCACAACCAAGTCAACAGGTGCTCCCAACTGACGCAACTTGACTTCGCCAGGAATCGGAGTGAGCTTAAGAGCGATCCTCAGGAGAACGGTAGTCGAGCAACGCAGGAGAGTCACGTTCGACACGCGCTCCAGAATCGGCGGGGCGCGGCCCTCGAGAAAACTGGATGATGTTACCGCGTCCAGCTGGGATCGCTTCTTGGACGGAGTTTGAAAGGGGTGGGTGGAATGCAAAGCATGCGCGCCGCGCGACCAAACGTCGAACCAGCCGTCGACAAGCAGGACAGCACGCGCGGTCCCGAACGGTCGTATGAATCATGCGTCGCACGTCGGACTCACCACTCGGTCAGGACTACTCGTAGATGAATACCCTGAACCTACGAGAATCGTTGATCGCCATTCAACAGGCGGTGCCTCGATGCTTGGCGGTCGGGCTCGTGGAAGTCAACACGGGCATGCTCTTGGGCGTGAGAACCTTGAACAATCATCCCGAGGACGTGCTCGACCTGGTCGCGGCAGCCACACGTGAGCTATTCGAGGGCAGACCATGCTCCGCGATTCAGACAGCGTTCGGCATCCCTCCCCAGGCGGAGGCCGAACGTCGACATGCGGTACGAGAGGTGATTCTGGTCTCCGACAATCTTCTTCACGTGTTCCAGCGCTGCAAACAGGCCGACGGCTTGGTGCTGGTGGTTGTCTGCAGCATTTCGTCGAGTTTGGGCATGGTACTGAACAAGGCGCGCGGCTGTCTCGGGATCGTCGAGGCCGGAGCGTCATGAGAAGACCGGTGGAACTGAGCTCTAACTTGGCCAGGCTCCCCACACTCGACGGTCTAACGCCTCGCCACAGATCAGCGGATACTGGTAGCGCCATGGGAGACAACGACCTGCAGAGCGACCACTCGCGCGGAGCGGTGGACTGTCGAACGAACGCCATACCCGGTCCCGTCCCAGAGCCATCGGACGTCGTGCAGCGAATCGCGCACGATCTGAACAATCTCCTCACCGTGGTCCATTCGAGCGTGCAAGTCGGCTACCATTCTGCAGAGGAGTGGCAACGCTGTCTGGAGCCCGTGGGGATCGCGATCCTTCAGGCAACGGAACTCGTAGCGTTGCTGCGCCACAGGACTGACCTTCCACAGCCGTTCCGGACCGTTGATCTGTCGACACTAGCCCACAACCTCGAACCGCTGTTGCGTTGCGTACTCGGTCCCAGCAGAGTACTGGTATTGAAGACGCCGTGCCCTGCGAAAGCCATGGGCAGCCGTCTCGAGCTCGCTCGGATCCTGGTCAATCTGGTTTCCAATGCTCGGGACGCAACATCGGAGACGGGCATTGTCACCGTGTTCACGGATGTCGTCCAATCACACCCAAGCAGCGCAGAAACGAGAAGCACCGCATGCGTTGGCGTGCATGATGATGGCTGCGGTTTCTCCGTGGAAGCGTTGGACCGTCTATTCGAACCAGGGTTCACGACGAAAGGAGCCGCTGGGTCCGGTCTGGGACTGTCGGCGGCACGCCAAACGGTCGAAAGCTATGGGGGACGGATCGTGGTGGAGAGTCGCCCGCACGGTGGGACCAAAGTGGTCTTGGCACTCCCTGAAGCAGTCTACTAGGCCGACGCGCTTCGTCCTCCCTTACTCGAGCATGCTGCCGACATGAGAACGCAGGACGGCCGGATCTTGCTTCCGGTTGGCGTCTGGACGCGTGGCGGCCGCCTCCCCAAGGCTGTTGGCGGCAGTGTGCGCCAACGCGCGTTCAATCAGTAGCTCGCAACCCTCCCGACCAAGCCGGACTCCAGACGAAACCCAACCGTCGATTTCCGCTGAACGACCGGCGACGGCGATGAGCTGGCGGCGCAGGGCCGCCTCGTCGAGGTCATCGCGGATCTGACGAAGTGCTGCGGTCAGAATCCCGGCGTCGTGCTCGACGAGTTCCTGACGCCGATTGATCAACGTGAGCATCTGCGCAAAGCCGCGGAGATCTACCAACAGCCGCTCCCCGGCAATCTCGTCCGGGACCTCATCAGCGAGCCAGTTCAGGATGCGGACTTGAAGCTCTCTCATGAGCAACCGGTCCGCGATGCGCATGTGGACGTACGCATCCCAGCCAATGGCCGTCGCGATCTGCGTTCCCGCGATCCGAATTCGAGTCGAGACGGGTTTCGACAGCTGACTGAGCTGCTCGAATTGGGCGCGGATCCGCACGTAGGCCGCCCGAACCAGTAGAGACGCTTGGAGTTCGGAACGAAACTCGAGACGCGGTTCGACGCCACAGGCGCGGGCAATAGCCGCATCTACCGCCTCTAGGGCCTTGCGGATTCGGCGCAAAGCGCCGTCACACTCCACGAGAATGGCCCTGCAGTTGGCGCCACGGCGCAAGCGACGGACTCGCTCACTGCGTTGCCGCAGTTCCAAGCCGGCGATGAATGCCATCTCCTCGACGACGCGGACGGACCCGAGACGAGTCTCGACTGCACTGTCCAGCACTCGCTCGAGCGGCGCGTAGGAATCACGCAGGGGCTGGAGCTCCCAGTCTTGCTGTGACACGGGGCCAGACGTCGGAGGAAACTCTTCGCAACGAGCGGTAATCGTGTTGAGCTGCTCCACGACGTCGTCGAGCAACCGCAACACCATCACGGCAAGCACCCCTCCGGCCCGTTCGTCCAACGACGATTCGACGCTCCGGACGTCGACATCCGTGACGGCGCGGCCCAGTTCGCACAACCCCCCTTGCAGTCGCACCAGGTCGTTCCGTCCCATCTCCCAGGCTTGACTGCTCATGCTTGCCGAATCCTCAGTGCGAGTCCACCGCTTTCACTCACCTACGGACGCAACTGTCCCGACAGGATCGAAACCTCCAAGTCTTTCGCTGCCTGTGCCAGATGAGCACACGCGCTTGCCCGCCTTGCGCCGATACGCCACTCCCCCGCGAATCGTTCGCGAACGACTCTGCCTCGGTTGTGAACGCCAGCGAGATTTGCGTGATGGTGCGCACCCAGCCGCGGTTACGGCGAGCCCACACTCAATGTTGACTAGAAGCGCGACGGTGACACTGCACGGGACGAACGTCCCCCATCTCAGGACCAACTAGTGTGCACTTCCAGTGTTCGGCAATATTGGGAGTACGCCAAAGCTAGGGTAGGTTCGCGCGCCATGTCTGAGTCATCACGGAACGGACGGGAGTCACTGCCGCAACATGCTTCGGGGCTCGGCCTCCCCAAGACGCTCATCGTCGAAGATTCACCGCAACTCGCCCGCCACCTCGAGGCTTGCCTCACGGAGTTGGGATGCCACGTTGCAGGGGTCGTCGACACTGGTGAGGCGGCAATCAGCTTCGCGAAAGCTGAGCAGCCAGCACTGGTTCTGATGGACGTTCGCTTGGCCGGCGCTCTGGATGGCCTCGAGGCGGCTAGGATCATCAAGAACGAGGTGGACTGCGCGCTGGTGTTCGCCACCGGGTATTCAGACGATGAAACGCTGGCCCGAGCGGAAGCCCTCGAACCGAGCGGGTTCGTGCTCAAACCGGTCGTTCCCGCCATGCTTCGAGCGACTCTGCGGATGGCGCTGCACCGACACCGCGCGGAACGTGAGCGGGCCCGCTTGGACCGACTGCGCACCGAAGCCGACACCCGCCTGCGCGCCGTTCTCGATCACATTCGCGATGCAGTGGTGTCCACCGATGCCGAAGGCAGAATCGTGGCGTTCAACCAGGGCGCCGAGATGATGTTCGGACGTCCGACGAGTGACTGTATCGGCAAACCGTTCAGCCAGCTATTGTCCCCAGACGACGGCGACGTCGAAGCTCGTGCGAACAGTCTGCTGGGGTCGACACGGGCGGAACCGGGCGCGTTGCTCACAGAACGCGCGGTGCGAGGTGACGGAACTGTGTTTACGATCGAGACTGCCGTATCGCGAATCGACTTCGAGGACGATGTCGCCACCGTGGCATGTATTCGAGACGTGACGGCTCGCGAACGCTGGGAACGTGAGGTGAGACTCGCCGGTCGCCTGCAGGCAATCGGCGCTCTGTCAGCCAGCGTTGCACACAACTTCAACAACCTGCTCATGTCGCTCGAAAGCAACACGTTCCTCGCTTCGCGGCGGGCAGGACCGGCTGCAGCGCCATACCTGCAAGACCTGATGTCGGCCATCGAGACTGGCAGGGTGTGGACCAGACAATTGCTTCGGCTGACACGACTCCCGGGTGGTCCGATCCCCGTCACGACGGTCGACTTGCGTCAAGCAGTCGGCAACACCCAACGGCTACTCCAACGGGTACTGCGCAAGAACTTGCGACTGGCGATGCACTGTGACGATGCTGGCTTCGTCAAGAGCGACGGCTACCTCGTCGAACACGTGATGATCAATCTCGTCACCAACGCCGCCGACGCCATGCCTGACGGGGGTGAAATCTCCATCAGAACCTTCAAGCTGCGCCTGTCCGAGCCGAAGCCCGTCGCTGGCCGCGACCCATTGGCAGCGGGGGTCTACGCTGCGATCAACGTGTCAGATACCGGGATCGGGATCTCCGAGTCGGATCGCTCACACATGTTCGAACCGTTCTTCTCGACCAAGCCCGATGGCAAGGGAACGGGCATCGGCTTGTATACCACACGCGATCTCGTTCAAGGTGCGGGAGGCGATGTCTGGTTCGAGAGCACCGTAGGAGTCGGCTCCACATTTACGGTCGTCTTGCCCACGGTTCCCGAAGCGCCTACTGCGCCTTGAATTTGGTCCGCGCGTAGCAAACGACGCGACGGTGGGTTGGAGCCGAACTCACTCGCCACGATATCCAGGGATTCGTGCTCAGTTGCGGCGCGAACTCAAGCGTTCGTTGACTTCTCTCACAATGTCGAAGGGCTTTTGCACGACGAGGTCTGGGTGGTCGTGCTCGAACTGCCGTGCTTCGGGAACGTATGCCCCGCCAGTCATGAACACCACACTAGCGAGCTTCAACGGGGCCTCACGCGCGAGACACTCGTGCAGGTCCATGCCGGTCAGATCGCTCATCATGAGGTCGCAAAACACGAGATCGATGTCCGCACGAGACCGCAACACGGCAAGGCCCTCGCTCCCGCTGGCGCTGCAGATGACTCGATATCCTTCGTCATGCAACATGGCGCGCGCTGCCGTCAGCACGTGAGGTTCGTCATCGATGAGCAGGATGAGAGGAACGTGATCGAGACGTCCAACATCCAGGGGTTCGGGCTCGCGACTCGGTCGGACACTCCCTTGCCCCACAGGTAGCGTCACGACAAAAGCTGCCCCGCCGAACTCACCATCCCGGACGGACACCTCACCTCCGTAACTCCGGACGATGTTCCGACACACGAACAACCCAAGGCCCGTCCCCTCCCCAACTCCCTTCTTCGTCACAAAAGGGTCGAAAATCCGCTCACGCTCCGCCACCGGCACTCCAGGGCCCGAGTCGGACACTTCCATGAGCACCTTTCCATCACGCGTCTCGGTGCGGATCCCGACGAAATTGCCAGCGGCCCCGTCCGACGGCAAGCTCTGCATCGCGTTCATCACCAGATTCAGAACCACTTGGACGACATGTCCGTGATTGCCCAGCACCGGCTCCGTCTGCCCCAATTGCAGGGAGACGACCGCACGCGCCTCGAGCTCTTTGCCCACCAATCGCAACGCCGATTCCACTGCGGCCCTGCAGTCGACGAGCGTCTGCTCCTCATGATCGGAGCGGCTGAAGGTTCGTAGCTCGCGCGTGATCGAAGCGATCCGTTCGATTCCCTCCCGCAATGGGAAGAAGCACTCTGTAATGCACTCCAGACGGTCGCGTATCTCGGCGCGGACCTCGATTGGAAGATTTTCGCACCACTCGGCTATGCCCGAGAATTGCCGTTCCAGACACAGCGCTTGGCCCAACATGTACGTGAGCGGATTGTTCACCTCATGAGCAACACTCGCGGCCAGGAGCCCCAATGAAACGGCTCGCTCGCTCTGCAAAGTGGCCGCTTGCAACGCTCGCAGCTCTCGGACGTTGCGTGACAACCCCATCATACCGGTAATCCGTCCCCGCGAATCCTTCAACGGGCACAAATACGTCTCCATGGGAACGTCGCCCACGTCGACACTCGCGTTGAGCGATTCTCCGTCGAGCGCACGTCGCAACAAGGTACACACAGTCGGGTGCCAAGAGTACAGATCGAAGGCGCTCTGTCCGACCAACTGCCCCGGAGCGAACCCGAGTGACGTCAGCGCTTCGCCTTCAGACAGGGTGATGACGCCCTTCTCATCCGTGCACCACAGGACAATGGGCGCATGGTTTACAGCGACGGCGAGACGTGCGGAAACCGTATCGCGCTCTCGTTCTGCCTCGACTTCTCGACTGACATCAACCAACGAGACCAGAACGTGAGCTGGTTCGCCGTCCGGACCGGATAGCAAGCTTCCAGAAGCGCGCAAGTGCCGCCTATCACCATTCGCAGTTCGGACGACCATTCCGTCCACCACGGTCGGTGCGCGCGTCGCAATCACCCGCGCCCAGGGAAGAACCTCCTCGGCGAACGGTTCTCCCGCCGCATCGTAGATGTTCGTAAGGACCGGCAGTTCACTGCCGACCAACACGTCATCGGTCAAATCGAGGAGCTGCGTGAAAGCCTCGTTGACATAGGCGGTTAATCCACCTGGCGCCGTCCCAACCCAGACGCCAATGGGCAGTTTCGAAAGCAATCCGGTCAGGTCCAGAATGATTCATTAGAACCCATCGCCGGCGCCACGACCAGAAAAAAAGAGGAGGCGAGCGAGATGCGTCGCGCCCACCCCCCGTAGGAGACCAACGCCAAAACGGGACACGACGCACCGGGACGTTCCACCTACCAAACGCACAGCTCGCCGCCACACCGCTGCAACCCGACTGTGAACCGTTGCCCGATGCGTGACCGTAAACCTCCCGGCTACAAGGAGGTTCCTCGAGCCGTTCGCCGGCAAAAGCTGGAACCGGGGGTGTGTTTGCTCGACGGATTGGACGCCCAAGTGACGAGGGATTCGAGCGCGAGAGGCGTCGTCGGAAAAGTGACAAGCCGACTGTAGGGTCTGCAACGCACAGCTGCCAAGACCGGCACTCGGCGGAAGCCGCGAGCGGCGATCATGTTGGTTGCCGCGACAAATCAACCACCTGGAGCGCCGAGCTGCGAGCTGCGAGCTGCGAGCTGCGAGCTGCGAGCTGCGAGCAACAGTGACCCAACGTGGCCCCGGAAAACGCCCTCACCCAAGCAGGGGCGAGTTTTGGGGCGATTCCGTGCACTGGCAAGCTGATCGGTGCTCCAACGGCGATACGGGTGATGGTCGGTGTGGGTCGAGCCAACGGCCGGGCGCTCAACGACGCATGGCGCAGACCTTGCTTCGCGGCGCGCAACCCTTTGCACGAGGCTCCCATGCTATTGTCCGACCTCTTTCACGAGCTCTCAGAAACCGACCGACTCACCGCGCCAGACTCCCTGCAGGCCTTGTTGAACGAACCCCTCGACGTGACCCGCGATTGGGGTCGCGCTGAGCACTTGCTCCTCAGCGCACAAGCGCAGCTGCCCGACCGGTTGGAAATCTCGGTCGCGCTGTACAAGATGTACGCATACACCAATCGTCATCACGAGGCGCTCACCCTCATCGATGCAGTCCTCTCGCAGGCAGCGCAACGTGCTGGATTCGACCCCAGTGACGGAACCGGCAAGGCACCCAGCGGACCGTTCACCGACGCCACCGGCGACGCGCGCCACTATCTGTATGCCCTGAAAGCCAAAGCCTTCGTCCTGCTGCGCCGGGGCGACGTGGACCGCGCCTTCAACGTGCTCGACGCGCTGCAGAGCCTGGACCCGTGGGACCAGGTCGGTGGCAGCGTCGTACGAGACATGGCGGTCCAGGTCCGAGCAGCGAAGGAATCACCACTGAACTGAACTCGCGTGCCCGGCGCGGCGGTCTGTAGCCGAGTGAACGACTGACCGAGTTTTTGGGAGAACCGCCTAGGGTCAACCACAAGAACCACTGTTCACCTCCCAAACCCATACCGCCAGACCACAAACGACAACGAGAGACTGCTGCATCCCGCGACCCGTGTTATCTCGCTGCTGATGGGGACACCCGCGTTGCGGACGCCCCAGCGCAGCTCATGACAACCCAAGCCAAAGCCACGGTCGATGAATCCAACAACGCTGACCGCCTCGTCCCGCGCTGGTCGTCGACCCGAAAGGGCCCCGCTTCCCCATCGCACGCCTCCCAATCGCCGGGCACCCCAATACTCGATTCGCGGCTACGTGAATACATCGCGCGCCTGGCACGGCACGTCGAGCATCGCTGGGGAGCCACACACTACGATTCACGGTCATTTCCAATCATCGCCACCGACGCGCTGAACGAGCACCCTGCGCATCGCAACATTGCGCCCGTGGAGCTGCTGCAGTGGGCGGCAACCGCCGAACCGCTGCCGCCCCAAGACGGCATGGACAACCGCTTTGGCGAGCCATCGATACGGCTCTTCGACAATGGCCGCTTCTTCATTCAGGCCTTGTTTTGGTTCGACAGCACGACTTCGATCCACCAGCACTCGTTTTCGGGCGCGTTCGAGGTGTTGGCCGGCTCGAGCATCCACTCACGCTACGACTTCGACGTCACTGAGCGCCTCAACGAGCACCTGCAGCTCGGCACCCTGCGGCTGACGGGAGTGGAACTGCTGCAGCGAGGCGCGGTTCGTGCGATTCACAACGGCAGCCAATTCGTCCACTCGCTCTTTCACCTGGAACATCCATCGGTCTCGTTTCTCGTCCGCACGCACAACGACGTCGAAAGCGGACCATTGTACACCTACTTCAAGCCTGGCGTGGCTTTCAACTCGTTCCACGTCACACCGCGTATCCGGATGACACGTGAGGTCCTGATCGCAGCAAACCGCCTGGGGTCGGACGCATTCGAACGTTTGGCTCGAGAGGCGATCGAGAACGTCGATGCCGAGACCGCGTTCCACGCGCTGGTCACCTGCAGACAGCTCACCAGCTTTCCGGACTGGCCAGCCCTGCCCCCCAGTTTGGAGAACCTGGTCGCAGCGCGCAGCGCGAATTGGTGCGGGACGATCGGCGCGGCGCTCGTCGAGCAAGCACGGCAAGAGCGAATCGTCGACAGCCGAAAACACGTCACCGATCCAGAGCTCCGGTTTTGCCTGGCGCTACTGTTGAATGTCCCTTCCCGTCGTGGAGTTTTCGAGCTGATCGCCGCACAGTTTTCCAACCGCAACCCGATCGAGTTGGTCGTGCAGTGGGTTCGGCGATTGTGGAACACCCCCATGACCACCGAGGAGGGCGTTCAAACGAACTTGCTGCTGTTGGAGTGCGAGCAAAACGTCAAGGAGCCTGCACTCGCGGTTCTGGCGCGATTGCTCGAAGGTCAGAACGCGGAACAGATCGCCGAATCGATGCCGAACCTTCGAGGCGTGGCTGAGGTCTGCGCACTGTGGGAGGACCATCCGTTTCTTCAGCCGCTGTTTCGAACCGACGCTTGAACTCACCCCAAACCGCCGGAGGTCGCACCTTGCCAACGAAGCCCGCATCACCGACGAGCCAAGAACCAGCCCGCTGGGTTCAGAACCCGACGTTGGTCGTCGAACACAAGCCAGTCGTGAAGTTTCGAGTTCGGGGATGGGGAGTCCGAGAGGTCGACGACCCAGCGATGGTGGCAGCCCTACTCGAGGGCGGGGACGCCGTGAACCCACACGTGGTCGAAACGATGTTGCGTGAGGGCGTCTTCGTCGAACGCAAAGACGTCCCGAAAGATGTCGCTTTCACAGCTCCGCTGAGTTTCGGACGGCCACGACTTCTGCCCAGGTCCGCGACGAGCACCCTCGCACGCGGCGCTCGAAAGCTCAATGAGCACATCCATTGGCAACACTCGCCGAAGGTTCCTCCAGCAATTCGAAGCCGGGCGTGGAAGCTCGGGCCGTCGGAGAGATTCCCAGTGCTTTGGGTCGAGGATCCTTCAACGCGCATCCTCTTCCCGTGGTGGCCCGATGAGCGGGTCCGCAACTGCATCGAACGGCTCCAATCGGGTCGCTTGTCGCCACATCAGCTCGACGAACGCCAAAGAACCATCCTGACCGATGCGAAGGTGCTGGTGGCGCCTGCGATGCAAGACGGCGAGGCCTTCGAAGCATCGAGCAGCGCTTCGAAGCGCGCACTGGAGGAGAACGAGTACGTCGTCCTTCGCAACCTCTTCAGTCCCCTGCAGTTGGCACACCTGCGTAGCTACTTTCGCGCAATGGAGCGAGAAGGGTATCTGAGCAGGTCTGATTCTCAGGTCGAACGGCGTCGTTCCCACTATCGCGAGCCGTTGTCTTCGGCGATCCACGAACAGCTCGTACCGCTGGTCAGTCACGTCACGTCACGCCGCCTGCGCGCATCGTACTCGTTCTTCAGTGTCTACCTGCCTGGCGCCGTACTCGACAAGCACAAGGACCGCCCCCAGTGCGAGTGGAATCTGTCGCTCATCTGGGATACGCGCCCTGAAAAGGACCGGGCAAACGCTTGGCCAATCTACCTCGAAGTCGGTGGCCGAGCTCGACGGGTCAAGCTCGGTATGGGCGACGGTCTGCTCTATCGAGGGACGGAGTACTTCCATTGGAGAAACCCGCAACCCGCACGCAACTTCACGGCGGCCACGTTCTTCCACTTCGTCGGAGAACATTTCGAAGGTAGCCTGGATTGAACTCGCTGAACCTCTGCGGCGAAACGATGGCTCGCTCCTGGAGCCCGCACATCACGTCGGCATTCCGTCGCGTCCATCGCTATCAGCAGTTGCGGTCGAGGATCGATCTGTGACTCACTTCTCGAGAACACGTCACTTCATACGCTACCAGGGAGTCCGCCAACGGTTGGGCGTCGTCGTGGCATTGCTGACACTGTTCGGTGCGTGGGCAGCGTGGTTGTTCCGCGGGACGATGGCCCTGCACGTGGTCTCCGAATCGGCCAGGATCGAAGTGCAGGACCTGCCAGTGCAAGTTCAAGTGCCCATCGAGGGACAGGTGAGCGAAGCCAACGTCCAGCTCGGGCGCTACGTCGAGCGGGGCGACGTCATCGTCCAACTCGACGCGACCTCGCTACGGTTACGCCGCGACGAGCTTCAGGTTGCGATCCGCACGGGGGCAATGGCCCTCGACGCGTTGCGCGCCGAATTCGATGCGGAGCAACGCGTGCGAGGCGCGGTGGCCCAAATGGCCAGGCAAACGACGCGTACCGCGAAGGCCCGCGTGTCGCTCGACGAGAAGGCGTTGCAGTTCAAAGAGAAGGAGTCCCAGATCGACGCAAAGCTGCACCAAGAGACGTTGATCTCGAGCCTGGACGCATTGCGCAGCGCCGCCGATGCGGAAACCCAGCGTGCGCGCGTTCTGGCCACTTCCGCCCAGGCGGCGCTCGACGCTGCGGCAACGACCACCAGCTTGCGTGAGCGCGAAGCGCGGCTGGCAGCAGTGCAGCTGAACATCGCGCAAGCGCAAGCCGAGGTCGAAAAGTGGCAGGCACAGGTACACACGCTGGACCACGAAATCGCTCGACGGACGGTGCGCGCACCGGTTGCAGGTGTGCTCGCCGACGTGATGACGGTATCCGTCGGGATGACGCTCACCTCGGACGAACGCGTCGCCACGATCGTCTCCCCCGGAGCACTGCGAGTCGTCGCGTCGTTTTCTCCCCAACAGAGTGTGGGGCGACTGCGACCCGGTCAAAAGGCGACGTTGCGATTCGATTCGTACCCGTGGGCACAATTCGGAACGGTCAGCGCCACGACGACTGCCATCGCGCTCGAACCCCGCGACGGTTTGATTCGGGCCGAGTTGTCGATCGTCGCGCCCAACCCCGCGATCCCCCTCGAACACGGACTCACGGGCTCCTGTGAAGTCGAAGTCGAGGTGACGACTCCATTGAAGATGCTGCTGCGTTCCGTGGCCCGATCCGTCACGGGAACTCCGGACGACGGGAGAATCACCACGTGAGCCGCCCCTTCTTGGCACCCGAGTGCCTGCAACTATCGTCGATGGACTGCGGGGTCGCCGCCGTGTTCACGTTGTTGTCGGGGCACGGCGTGCACGTCAACTACGAGGCGCTTCGCGAATTGTGTCAGACCGGTGTCGATGGCACTTCGATCGATTCGCTCGAAGATCTGTGCAATGAGCTCGGCGTCGAGGTCGTCCAACACGTCGTGCCAACGGATCTCGTGGGCTCGGTAATGGAAGGTCGCTTGCCCCTGCTCGCCATCGTCGCGCGAGGTCGGGGGATCCCCCATTTCGTGACGGTGTGGCGCCGCGTCGGACCGTACCTGCAGATCATGGATCCCGCTGGCGGACGTTCTTGGGTTCACCGCGACGATTTCGTTCGAGATCTCTTTCCGCATCCGTTCGAGTTGAACCACGACGACTGGCGGTGCTGGATGGCCGACAACTCGTACCGCGAGGCACTGCTCCGAC
The DNA here is from genome assembly GCA_003235365.1 of Deltaproteobacteria bacterium. Lineage (GTDB taxonomy): Bacteria > Myxococcota_A > Polyangia > Polyangiales > Polyangiaceae > SZUA-265. The sequence continues at coordinate 5,761 of QJWJ01000432.1, read as the reverse complement.
GCGCTGACGAGTTTCTCCCGCGGGAAACCGTGACGGAAATCGCGACGCCGGTCATGGACCGTGTCAATCCAGTCGAAGTCGCCGCACTCGACGGCGCGTTGCGCCTGCTCGCGCGTGTCGCGAAAACCGATGGCGGCAAGAGTCGTCGATGGAACGAGCGCCTGTTCCGAAGGACGTACGAAGCGGCCACGCGCGATGAAACTCTCGCGCGCAAACTCAGCGTCATCCGACCTGACGGCGACGACGTCCGCACCGTCGGAACCGTGTTGCTCGCTCCACCGGAGCCGAGTCGGACCGGTCCTTCGCGTGCCGCCCCCCACGCCGCGGAAGTCGCACGACCCGAAGCTCAAACCGCACAAGCAGACCGTACGTCGCGCAAACGAGAACGAAACGGTTCGGAGTCGGCCAGCTTGCTGAGTCACCTGCAGCGGCTGCTCGGACGGCGAACCCGATGGTTCGCCTACGCGTTGGCGGGAAGCTCCATCCTTCTCTCGATTGCATCCACCGTGGAGCTTCTGGTCTATCGCTTCGCGATCGACGCCCCTCGGCTACTGACGACCTTCGGCACACGACTGGGGTCGGCGGTCGTACTGGGGATGTTGGTCGTCGTCATCTTGGCGCTGGAGGTTGCAGCATCGTACGGCGGGGCGAGTCTGGGTAGGTACCTCGAGCTCAAGACGCGCATCGAAACGCTGATTGCCCTGCCGCGTGTCGAAGACCACTTCATCCGCTCTCGCCCAACGACTGATCTGGCCTATCGCGCTCACAACTTGGTCACCGCAAACCAGCTGCCGGGATCCATGTTGACCGCGCTCCGAGCACTCGCCGATCTGGTCGTGACGCTGATCGCCATCGGGTGGCTGGGTTTGGTCTACCTGCCGCCGCTGTTGATCGGGTCGGCTCTGCTCGCAATGACCTTTGCAATCACTCGGAGCCGCCTGCGTGAGTTGGACACGCGCAACCAGGTACACGCCTCGCGCCTACTCACGCTGTTTCTCGATGCGCTGCGAGGCAGCCGTCCGATCCGTCTGCACGGTTATCAAGATTCGTTCAGAGCTGAGCAACAAGGCGAACTCGAGCGTTGGAAGACGACGAGCTGGTCGCTAGTTCGCACCACCGCAACGCTCGAGGCGCTCAACGGCATCGTTGCGGTTGCGCTGTTGGCCAGCGTGATGCTCGTCTTCGTGTCGAGCGGGAGCGATCCACGTTTGTTCGTACTCCTCGCGTTCTGGGCGTTTCGCATCCCGCCGACTGTTCGCGCTCTCGTCTCCTTCGCGCAGAGTTACCCCTTGCAGAGCGTGGCACTGACGCGCTTGCTCGAGATCACTCGCTACGCGAATGCAGACGAGCCGACGGGAACGCCCTCGAAACCGACGAGTTCGGGCGCGGCAATCCGTTTTCAGGACGTCACCGTGATAGCAAACCAGGTTCCGATCCTGCGCAACGTGTCGCTCGACATCGCCCCCGGAGAACACGTCGCGATCGTCGGCAGGTCGGGCTCGGGGAAGTCGTCGTTGGTGGGTCTGCTGCTGGGTTTCTGGAAACCGACTGCTGGAACGCTGCGGGTCGACGGTCAGCCGATGACCCGAGCGAGCAGAGGTCGTCTGCTCGAATCGACGATCTGGGTCGACCCTGGCGTACAACTCTGGGACTCGACCATTCGAGACAACGTCGACTACTCCATCCCCGATGCAACCCGACGCCCCCTCGTCGAGACGGCGGAGCTGTCGGACCTACTGGACGTGATCGATCGGATGGATCGGGGTCTGGACACACGCGTCGGTCCAGAAGGGAGCTTGATCTCCGGCGGCGAGGGGCAGCGGATCCGCTTGGCGCGAGGACTGCGCCGCGCGGATGTGCGGCTGGTGGCTTTGGACGAGTCGTTTCGCGGTCTCGATCGCACCACTCGCCAGCGTCTGACGCACAACGTGCGGTGTGCGTTGCCCGACGCCACGTTGCTGTCGGTCAGTCACGACATCCACTCCGCGTTGGACTTCCCGCGGGTGTTGGTCCTCGAGAACGGGCAAATCGTCGAAGACGGCAACCCCAAAGAACTGTCTCGCAATACGTCGCGCTTCAGAGACTTGCTCGACGCGGAAACCGACGCGTTGACGCGGCTCTGGGGCGATGAGGCATGGCGCCGGTTGCGCGTCGAACGGGGAGGTATCGTCGATGAGCGCGTCAGCGCCTGAACCAGCTCTGCCAGCCCGCAGCTACTGGCAGACCGGTGACCTCGGACGTGCAGTGGCAGAGGTCATCATTCGCTCAGAGCTGCCCACGATAGGTCACGCGCCCAAGGGCTCTTTCGAGCCGACGCCAGGCAACGCCGATCTTTCGCGCTGGCTCCGTCACGCCGGACGCAAACTGGGGGTGGAAGGCCTGCCCGAGCAGGCCGATGCACGAACGCTCCGCAACGCTCTGGCACGGTCTGGTCCCTACGTCGTCGCGGTGACCAGCCGTGACGGCGATGAGCGCGCGTTGACGTTGATTCGGTCCGGGCGTCGCGACTGCAGTGTGATCTGCCCGGACGGATCTCAACGCCACCTGAACGTCGACGAATTGTGCGAGGCGTTGGCGTTCGCTTCAGCCGACGAATCTCTTCTGACTCGCCTGTTCGAAGATCTGCCTGCGGGTCGCCGCGTCTTGCAGCGAATGATCGAGCGGGGCGAGTTCACTAGCCAACCGTTCACCGTCGTTCGCTACGCCCCGAGCGGCGCTCAACCGTTCTGGGCGCAGCTGCGTGAGCTGGGGGTTCGTCAGCGCCTGGTCGCCTATGTGGCGACCACCGCTGCCCAAGGGCTCGTCGCGGCTCTGGCGGCGTTCACCCTTGGCGCATCAGCTCTGACCGGCGTCATCGACGCAAGTCGGGTCATCGCCTGGAGCTTGCTAGCAGCGTCGAACGTGCCGTTGCAGTACATCGCGTCATACGTTCTGGGTCATGCGTCCATCGACGCAGCCGCGACCTTCAAGAAGCGACTGCTCGAAGGCACGCTCCGAATCAGCGAGTCCGAACTGCGCGCGTCCGGCTTTGGCTCGATGATCGCTCGCCTGAACGAAGCCAGTGTCGTCGAACAAGCCAACGTCACTCAGCTCTTCGGAGTCTTGGCTCCGACAGGACAACTGCTTGCCGCCGCGGTGCTGCTCGCCGTCGGCGTTTTGCCAATGGTCGAGCTGTCGCTGCTCGCCCTGTTCTTCGCGTTCGCCATCGGGCTAGCCGTGGCCCACCACCGTCGCTATCGCGACTGCTACCGCGCGCGCCTCGCGCTCAGCGAAGACTTGGTGGAGAAGATCGTCGGGCATCGAACACGAGCCGTTCAGGCCAACCCGTCCACTCTACACGACGAGGAGGACGCTGCGCTGCACGGCTATGGGAAGGTCGTGACGAGTCTGGACCGGCTGACGACGTTGACGGAAGTCTACGGGCGGCTGTGGCTACTCAGTGGTGGAGCTGCTCTGCTGTTTGTATTCGCGCTCGGGGCGTCGGGCCCCGCGTTGCTCCCCTCCGCGATCGGCGTGTTTCTAGGATACACGAGCCTCCCCGCGCTGCTCGCGGCAGCTCGCAGCTTCACGGCCTGGTGGTGCGCCTGGCAAGGCGTCCGACCTCTGTTCGACGCCGGCCTCGAAGACACCAGCAGCCCCCCCAAGCCTGATACATCCGACGCGGGACGCTCGACGATCGTCTCCTCGGTTTCGTTCACTTATCGGGCACGCGAGGTCTTCCGAAACACGAACCTGCGCATCGAAAGCGGCGAACGTATCTTGATCGGCGGCCCCTCGGGCGGGGGAAAGACGACGTTCTCCAAATTGCTCACCGGTGAGCTCCGCGCGACCAGTGGGACGATCTTGGTGAACGGCGTCGACTGCGCATCGGTGTCGCAAGACGCATGGCGTCGCCGCGTCGTCTCCTCACCCCAATTCCACGAGAACTACGTCTTCTCGAACACGTTCGGCTTCAATGTGGATCCCCGCGGACTCGAGGGCGAACTGTCACCCGAAGCCAGGCAGGTGTGCTTCGAACTCGGCCTCAAGGAGCTGCTCGGAAAAATGCCGTCCCGCGCCGCGCAACTGTTGGGCGAAACGGGTTGGCAGCTCTCCCACGGTGAACGCAGCCGGGTGTTCATCGCGCGTTCGCTCCTGCAAGGAGCGGACCTACTGATCTTCGACGAGAGCTTTGCCGCGCTCGACCCGGAAACGCTCGCGCTTGCCTTGGAGTGTGTGCGCAAGCGAGCACAAACCCTGCTGGTGATCGCTCACCAGTGACCCAAAGAGGCAACCATGGACATTCCCGTCGTATACCTGGGACCATCACTCCCCGTTACTGAAGCCAAACGCTTCTTGGAAGCGGACTTTCGCCCCCCGGTACGGCGAGGCGACCTGGTCGATCTGCCCGGGGGAATTACCGTGGGCATCATCGACGGCGTGTTCGATCAGAACCTCGCTGTCAGCCCACGGGAAGTGCGGAGCGCCCTGAAACGAGGTATCACGGTATTCGGCAGCTCGAGCATGGGCGCCTTGCGGGCGACCGAAGTGCCTGGTGTCGTCGGAGTGGGGCGCGTCTACGAGATGTTTCGCAACGGCTCGCTCCAAGACGATGACGAAGTGGCCATCGCGTTCGATCCGGAAACGGGGCGCCCCCTGTGCGAGCCGATGGTGAACGTGCGCTACGCCGTGGAGCGTCTGGTGGTTCCCGGCACCATCTCGAAAGACGCAGGAGATGCGATCATCAAGGCCGCAAAGTCGCTGCCCTACCGCGACCGGACCTACCCGGCGATCCTGCGTAAAGCTGGGCTGGCCAACGGCAGCGACTACCGCCTGCTGGTGAGCATGCTGTCGGCCTACGACTTGAAGCGCGAAGACGCCATCACGTTGCTCGAACGGCTGCCGAGAGCACGGCAGGCGACGGCGAGTAGCACCATCTCTCTTGGCGCCGCCGTGCGGAACGAAGAAGACGACCGCCAAGACGACGAGCAATTCGTCGACAGTTTTGCCGCCGACGCTCCGGTGCTGTTCTGGGAATTCGACGAAGCGCTACCGTTCACTGACGTGGTCGAGTTTCTGGCGCTGACCGGACAACTTCCTCGCCACGCGCGCAACGCAGCGGCGCGGTTCGTACTGCAGGGCAATTCACTCGAGCTCGACACCTCGACCGGTCCGTCGCCAGACGACGTGTCGACCCGCGTTCTGGATCGATTGAGCGCGCAGTGGGGCTTCTTCACCGACGAAGAAACCCGCATCACGCTGAGCGATCTCGGCATCGGCGCCAACACCTTCGAAGAGCGGCTGCAGGAGGAAATTGACGCCGAGTGCCAGGTGATGGCCTTGGTTCGAGAAGGCTCGGCCGAGTTCTTGGATGCATTGCGCATGGAGCTGTTCCTGGATCGGCTCTCGCTCAAACGAGCCACGGTCCGTCTGTCGAGCCTGCGACGCCTCGCCGCGCGAATCGCGCCGGAAATGATGACCGAGCAGGATCTTTCGGAAGCAACACTCAAACTTTGTGCGTTGCTCGACGTGCGTGATCTTCGTGACGCGCTCCGGGAGATGTCCTGGTGGGGTGTGAGTGAACGGTCCGTCACGTCCTTCTTGCAATTGCTGGCACGCGCACGTCGTGCCGCACGGAAGCGCGACGCGGCGCGACGCTTGGCAGCGCAACAACCCGTCAAGGGTCTCGATCCCCTCAAACGCCGACTCAAGGCCAAAGGAGAACCACGCTTCTCCGCACCGGCGCCCCAGTCCGCCACCGCCGCGAAGCGCCTGCGGAAGG
>QJWJ01000107.1 GCA_003235365.1 Deltaproteobacteria bacterium | reverse complement strand
CCCCACGTGGACGGCGCTGCCGTCGTTCGTCAACACGATCCCAGTACCCGCGTACGGGCCGGCGCCCAGCTCGACGCGGACGGCCCCGCCGCTGGCAGTGCGCCCCACCGAGAGGCGCTTGACCAGCTGTTGGGCGACCGCATCCAGGGTCTGCGCATCGACCGTGGGCGCGAGCGGTGCGGGCGCGCTGGCGACGGGTGAAGTCGTCGCAAGCACCCGCATCAACGGATCCGACACCATCCACGGCTCAGCACGAGGATGCGACGCCTCATCGGCATCGCGTGGCTGGCTTTGCCCCTCGCGGTCGCCCCGTGGCAGGTGAGCCTCGAGGGGTTCGCGTTCGGAAATGGCCCTGCCCGGAGGTTCACCCTGGGTCGCTGGCTGCGCTTGCCAGCCGACCGACTTGGTCGTGGACGCTGAAATGTCCTTGGTCCCCAACGCGGGCCCCTCGCCGTTCGGCGCCAGTGTGTGCCCGCGCAGCAGATCCTCAAATGTCTGTTTTGAAAAGCGTTTGGTCCTCGGGGCCGAAACCCTGGCCAAACGCGTGCCAACGGAGGTTGCGGCGGATGCAGAATTCGCCTTGGTCATATCGCCGTGTCGCCCCGACGAGCAAACGGTTGCTAGAAAACGGCACCGCGAATAATCTGAGAGAAGTTTGGGCGGGGCTGGACCTTCCCCCGCTTGGCAGTGCGCCTTGGAACCACCACCAGAACCTCCGAGTTTGGTCTTCGGACTAGTCCTCGTCACCGTCGCCGCGTTCTACGCGGCCACAGCCAACATCGTAACGGGGATCTCACGCGCCCGCCTGGGTGCGATGGCTGAGAGCGCATCCCGCTCCGCGCAGAACGCGCTGGCGCGCTACCTTCGCGCCGACACCTTCGTTCAGGCGCGTTGGCGCGCGCTGCGAGCCGTGGGGCTGGCCGCAGGCACGTTGATGTTGCTGGACGGCGTTGGCGCCTGGCCGATCGCGCTGGCCATCGTCGCCGTGCTGTACGTGTTGGTCTCACAGATGCTCGCGTCGCTCCTGCGCGCCCCAGCGGAACGCGCCGCGCCGGTGCTGCTCAGCTTGGCCTACCCCGCCGAGCTCGTGGTCCTCCCACTGGTGGACCCGATCGTCGCGCTGACGCGGCTGATGGCGCGTCCGATGAAGGAGTCGATCCCGAGCCCCGCCATGGCCGAGGCCGAGGTGGAAATCTTGGTCAACGAGAGTGAACAACGCGGCGCGTTGGATCACGACCAGTCCGAGATGATCCGCAACGTGCTCGAGTTCGGCGACACCCAGGCCTGCGACCTGATGGTGCCGCGCCGGCAAATCAAAGCGATCGAACTCGACACGCCTCCGGCGGACATCCTGAAGATGGTCGTCGAACAGGCGCACTCGCGTTATCCGGTCTACGACGGCAGCGTCGACGACATCGTCGGGATCCTGCACGTCAAGGATTTGTTCCTGTTCACGGCATCGCACCCGCTGGAGAGCCTCACGCTTCGTAAGCTCCTACGCAAAACGGTGTTCGTGCCGGAAACCCAACGCGCTGCCAGCGTGCTGCAACAACTGCGTTCGGGGCGACACCACATGGCGATCGTGCTCGACGAGTTCGGCGGCGTGTCTGGCGTGTTGACCCTCGAAGATTTGCTCGAAGAGATCGTCGGTGAAATCCAAGACGAGCACGACCACGAGGACTCCCCCATCCTGCGCCTGAGCAACGGCAACTTCGTGGTCGATGCCAGTATCCCCGTGGCCGATCTGAACCGGCAACTCGGCATCAGCATTCCCGACGACGAAGAGTACCACTCGCTCGGTGGCTACATCGTCGAGGAAATGGGGCGAGTGCCGGAAGCTGGCACCGTGCTCGAACGAGCGGATCATCGGTTTCTGATCCGCATGGCTGACGAGCGCCGTGTCGCGAAGGTCGAGATCACGCCGCCGCCGCTGCGCGCGTCGGCTTGAGCCCGGTCGAGCCGCGGTTTGCACGCCGACGTGGCACGCTCCCGTTTCACGGTCGGACGCCACGGACGGCCAGCGCGCGAGCTCGAAGGCTGATCGTCCCGTCGCCAGCCACGGGCAGGCGCGCGCGCAACCGGCGTGCGAGCTGCTCCCGGCTGTGTGGGGGCAACGAACCGACGTAAGTCGGCGCGGGTCCGGTACCTCCGAGGAACGGGAGCCAGTAGTCGTCGAACGAGACGAAACGCGTAGCGACGTCGAGCACTGTCGTTTCGACCGCGACGAGCCCCGCGGTCTCGAAGCACGCGACGAGGTGCGTCTGCGTCCAGGCGCCGAAACGAGCGGACTCGTCCAACGGCGTCGCGGTGGGGTCGAGGGCAACCGCTTCTTGCCAGAAGTGATGCACGAACTCGAGCCCGCCCGCGTAGTCCCACACGTAGGCGGCGATGACCCCACCGGAACGAGCGCGCTCGTTCATCGCGGCCACCGCGGCCACCGGCTGTGCCAAGAAATTGAGAACCAGGCCAGATACGACCAGGTCGAACCCGCCTTCGCGCGCTGGAAGCTCATCGCTCGAGGCGACCTCGAACGACGCACCTTGGCGAACCAGGTTACCACGAGCGTGCTCGACGAAGCTCGGTGACGGATCGCACCCGACAATCGACGAAGGGTCGCATTGCTGGCAAATGCGGGACGTGAGCGCGCCGGTACCGCAGCCGAGCTCGAGCCAATGCGCATTTGGCGGTGGGCTCAGCCAAGTGACGAACGCGTCCGCAACTCGACGACTCCAGCGACCCATGTAGGCCTCGTAGGCGTCACCGGTGGCCCATGCGTCGCAGTTCGCGTCAGTCATGCCGCCGGTCCACGTCGCTCCCGAAGGAGTAGCTGTAGCCCGCAACGCACCCCGGTGCAACCCGCGCCGACCTGGCGCGCCGCGCCACGACGGCACCCAGTGGGAACTTCCCGCCGCGCAATCCCCGCTCTGACTCGGTATCGTTCCGCCACTGCCCGGAGCGCCCGCCGCTTGCCGTACCTGCTCAACTTCACCCGCTGAGCGAAACGCGAAGCGCCCGGACTTCGAGGGGGAAGCCGGGCGCTCGATGGTTGGGAGCGGGAGAACACCCCGCCCTCGTCGTGATGGGACTCAGCCCGCGGCGGGTGCGCCGATCTTCTTGAGTTGGTCGACCAACTTGTTGCCCTGATCGATGACGCCCGGCACCTCGTGCCCCGGCGTCGAGTCACCGACGATCGAGCTGCCCAAATCGAGCAGTGCACCCATCAGGCGCAACTGGATGTTGTTCGGGCAAACGCCGGCTTCGGTGGTGGGGTCGACCGGAATGACCTCGGACCCCTCCGGGTCGCCCTTCTTGTAGACCGACATCTTGCTCTTGCCGACCTCGACCTCGCTCGCCCACTCCTTGACGGAGAACGGTTTGGCCAGCGGCGTCATCTTGGCCCACTTGCCCTTGGGGCCGTCGGCAACGACCAGACCCCAATGCACCTTGGGCTCCTTCGCCTCGGCCTCGATCTGCTCCCACTGCGGCTTGAAGGCGCCAAACAAGCGGCGCAGCTTCTCGGTCTGAGACTCGACGTCGGCGACCGCCGACGAGTAGCCGAGCAGCAGCGAGACCGCAGTGGCGTTGTAACGACCGATGCCCTTGCCGACCAGGTTCGTTCCGTCGAAGGGAATGTCGACCGCGCCGAGTTTCTCGATCTCTTCGGAGGGATACTTGCCCTCCTTGACCTTGCCCGCGGCGGCCTTGAGCGTGTCGTTCAGTTCGGAAACCTTCGTGTTCGCCGCCTCGATCTCCTTGACCAGCGACTGCGCACCGAGCAACGCGGCATCCGCCCCCTTGCTCGCTTCGGCAAGACCGCCGACGCCGTAGCCAATGCCCAAGCCGATGGCGAGGGTGAACGCAGCGAGGAGCATTACCTTGGAACGACCAGCCTTCTGCGCCTGGACGACTTCTTCGGTCATCTCGATGCGGATGGCGTTGGGGCGCGCTGCAGCGGGCGGCTGAGCCGCCGGCGGTTGTGCCGAGGGCGCCGCGGCCACAGGCTTGGGACCGAAGCCGGGAGGCGGTGGGATGGACGGCCCCAGAACGCCAGCCTGAGGCGCGGGACGCGCAGCAGGTGCGGGTCGCGCAGCAGGTGCGGCGGGCTGAGGAAACCCGGAAACGGCAGCTGCCGGGGGCCGAGATGCAGCGGCTTGCGGCGGAACGGACCCCTGTGGAAGCCCCACGCCAGGCGGCGCCGATACCGCACCAGGGACGGGTGCTCCGGGAGGGGGTGCGCCCGGCGCGGCCGATTTCCGCCCCAGACGGGCTTTCAAGTCGATCTTTCCTGCAGCCATCTAGCTCCTCAGCTCTCAAAAAGTGTTGGCGACATTACCGCCAGAGTAGAATTCGGGCGGGGTCGAGAACGTAGCGATCCCACCGATGTTGAGCAACAGTGAAATAAGGGCCGAGTCCAGGGACCGCGCTAACCCGACGGCCGGACACTGAGATTTCCAGAGGTTTCCAGTGTGGCGCTCCGCACAAACGTCGCCAATCGACGGCTTCGCGCCCCTGTTTGTCTACCCCGAATTGGCTCAGTCTGCGCGCAACAACCAGCTCTGCAGGTGCCTGCGCGCCGCAGGCGAGACCCCGACGAACTGCAACGCCTGAAAGCGCCCGGCAGTACGCACCGGCTTGGCCCACAGCCAGAGCGACCGCCTGTCCCCGGTGAAGCGCAACTCCAGGGGAAAGCGCTCGGGCTGCGACTCCGGCTCCGCGTACGTTTCCACGAGCACGCCGTCTTCCGAGGCGTCCAGAGTGCGGCATAGATACGGGTATCCATCCAGAAACTTGTTGAAAAACAAGTCCATCGGGACTCTGGGCACTGATCGTCGCTCGCGCATGCGAACATGCTATCTCGGTTGCCGCGATGGGTGGAAGTTCCCTGCAATCCAGCTCGTCCGGCAACCCCGTGCTGCTGATCGACAACTACGACTCGTTCACCTACAACCTCGTTCAATTGGTCGGGGTGCTGGGGCGCGGCTGCGTCGTGATGACCAACGACGCCCCCGAGCTGCCGGTGACCGCCGAGCGACTGGGCGAGTATTCAGCGCTGCTGCTGTCGCCGGGGCCGAGCACGCCCGAGCGCTCCGGACGCTGCCTCGAGCTGCTGCGCCTGAGCGCAGGAAGGCTGCCTGTGCTCGGAGTCTGCCTCGGCCATCAAACGATTGCCCTGCACTTCGGCGCGCGGGTGGTCGCCTCCTGCAAACCCTGGCACGGCAAGCGCACCCGCATCTCGCACCGCGGCGACGGGTTGTTCCACGGGCTACCAGGGGGCTTGCAGGTCGCGCGCTACAACTCCCTGACGGTGTCTCGCCAAGCTCTTCCCGATTGTTTGGAAATCACCGCGGAG
>QJWJ01000424.1 GCA_003235365.1 Deltaproteobacteria bacterium | reverse complement strand
AGTTGTTGTTGATCGCGCTCAGTTTGAGCGACTGACCGCCGACGCCGGCAACGCTCACGTCACCGACGTCAACCAGATTTGGGATGGCGACACATTGGTTGGGCCCACCACACTTCTGCGACGCGTCGCACGCCGGGTCGAAGCAGCTTTGGCGCGAGAACTCATAAACCGTGCAGCCCCCTTCGGAAATCACCGAAGTCTCGACCACGTCGGTCGGGTACGCTCCAGAGTAGACGGTGCCGAAGATGGAAGTGTAGGCCGGGGTCGACTCGAGAGCGGGGTTCAAGGTCACGCTGAACGTACCCAAGCGCGTATCACCCGCCTCGGAACCATCGCCAGACTGTGGCCCGTTCGCTGGTGGATCAGAAGGGTTGCCCGGGCCTGAGCTCGAGCTGCCTGCGGGTTCCGGGTCACCAGATCCCGTGGGAGCGCCGCTGTTCTCGTCAGGCGAGCCTGAGGAAGAACATGCCTCCAAGAAGGCAACGACTAACGCCGCAGTGAAAGCCACGGCAATGGGGGATCGGAGCTGTCTGTGGAGCGGCGGAGTCATGGGCTACCTAGCGACGACGAGTGACTTGGATAGTGTCGCTGAGGCCTGCTTGTAGGCACGGCTCGACATAGATTTGTCAAATGACCGTGACTTTAGGTCGGCGGACGCAATCTCCCCGCCATAGCCAGGGTGAGCGTGAACACAATTCACCCGTGCCGACCAGTGAGGGCCAGCGATCCAGCGCCGAGTGGTTGCCTAATCAGTCGGGTCCGTCATTCCTCCAGTGTAGAGCCTTCACACGCGCGTGACGTGCTTGCACGCCCACCGCAAGACCGTTGTGCCCATCGGTCGAGTCAGAAACGCCTGCGGGAACGAGATCCGCGTGTAACCCGGCTGCCCGCCATCCAGGCCAGCGACGAAGGGACTGATCTCAGCGAGATGGTCTTGCGTCGTGGTGTGATCGGGCGTCATCGCAATCTCGACGGTGTGTACCTTCGCCGTTGAGAACAGCGGGTCGAATTGAGTTCCACGTCCTTGCCGTGGGACGGCTCCGATCATCCGTCACGGCGTTTCACACTTGCTCCATCGGAACTCGCCCCAGTTCCTATGTCGGGAGGTTGACTCGCCGTTGGTCGATCCCGCGTCACTTCCTCATCGCAGGCCAAGATCGTGGCAAACAGCTCGATGGGGAGCGGCGCGGGTTCGAATGCGCGGCGGCGCAGGGCAGTGGCAGGATGCAGGGTCATTGAGGGGAATGCTCTTGGTTGCCGCGCATGGGTTGTCCGGTACCCGCGTCGTGGAACTGACGCGAGGCATCAGATGGATTCTCCAAGTGTTTCCGATGAAGACGCTTCCCCGAGCGAACGCTTCCATCTTTCTGAAACTCTCGGTCGATTTTGTGACCAGCGGGCCGGCGATGTCGATGCAGCCGCCCCAGATCGAGAGGGCATCGCCTGGTCACGCAGCGTACTCGAAAAGCCCTTCACGCTCGGGGACCGGCACGCCAGTCCACTCGTTCGTCGCGCTGTCGACCTGCCCACCCCGCGAGGCAACCGGGGAGCGCAGCGGACCAAGCGTATTCTTTCCGGATACCATGACCGCGCCACGACTCCCGCGCGAGATCGCTGATGGGTTCTCAGACTCGAGACGCGGTTCGGCGCGGGGCCCCGCGTCTCGAGTCCAGCAGGCAATTGGAACGACTTCTGTGTGCCATCGGCAAAGACGCAAGCACGCGCGTTCGACCTGCCGTTCTTCGCGCTGGGCCACAGCCGCCTCATCGGCAGTCGTCGATTTGTGAGCTTTCGATCTGCGCGGAGGGTACTTCTCGAGACGTGCGCGCCACCCGGAACCAGGCGACGGGTCGTGGGCACGCCGAACGGTATTCGGTTAACGTCCGCGTTCGAGCTCGAACGGGGAGAACTTGAAGGAACACAACGAGTGAACAACTCTTGCAGTGGGCGTGGCCTCCCCAGACATCAATCGCAGCGTCGGTTGCCCTGCCCTATCGCCACCGACTTCGACGCCCAGGGCTGCCGCGTCACCACCTGCCAGTTCCGCCACCCTGGGTATTCGCCTCACCCCGCCTCCTCGACGGCCGCGCGAATACGCGCCACCACCTGCGGAAGAGCCGACAGCACTTCCTCCTCAGCCACCCGCAGGGGAACCCACGCGACCGGGCCCCATTCAGGCATGCCTGAATGGGTCGGAGCGAAGGGGGTAGCCGGCGGAGGCGAGCACGCGGTCGCGCCGCGCCTCAGCGCGGCTGCGCCTGTCATGCCAGCCGCCATCGACTTCCACGATCAAGCGCGATGCGCAAGCATAGTAGTCCGCTATGTAACCCTGCAGTACTACTTGCCTGCCTACGGAAGACGACACCCAACTGCGAGCACCGAAGCGCCTTCCACAACACCCACTCTCCCTGAGACGGCTCGTGCCGCATCCGCCGCGCCCGCTGCCGAAGCAACCGCCGTTGATGTGAACTGACTGACCGTGACCGATGAACCATGCTGACGTCCAGGGTTGAACTCGACACATTCACCAGACGCGAGCAGCGGGACGCGCTGGCACACGCCCCGGCGTCATCGAGGCGCACCCGACCGGCGCAGCGCGATGGTTGCGCCGCGATCAGTGGCGGGTGCAACCCTGGAGGGCAGTACACCTCGAGGGCGAGCTCAACTCAGTGCGGAGGAAGCTCCCCTGACGTTTCCGCACCGCGACTCGACGCCAAGCACGCCCCTCCCCCGGCTTCCCGCAACCCAACGGGGCACAGCCGGAACCCTGGAGATGCGAAGTCTCCAGTTGGCCCCCGATGAAACCACGCAGACGTGCGTGCGCCACTCCGAGAGCGAGTGGCAACATCTTCGGAACAGAGTGGCTCGCGATCTTCCACCCTGCCATGACGTGTACCAGCGACGGCGGAGGCTAGACAGCTCACCGGCGCTTCGGCTCGAGGTGCACATCGGACACGCTTTGCTTCTCATCCCCCATCGCGGTCGCTCTTGAAGTGCTGACCGAAGTAGACCACCAAGCGCGAATCGATCTCGCGCTCATTGCGGGCATTGATCTCGTCCAATCGCGTGCGCGCTGCTTCCAGTTCATCGCGCAATCGGGATAGCGTGCCGACGAGCTCTCGCTCCATGGGGTGCCCCTGCCACAAGTCGAAGGTGAACGTGGCCCCTCCCGTGAGGTCGGCTTGGGATGAGCCTTCACCCTGAGAAAGCTTGGCGCAGATCGCCGTTACGACTGCCTGAAAGTGGTCGAAGACAGCCGCCTCCCAGCCGCGCCCTAGCCCCACGGGGACATCGAGGCGGTCACTGCTGTACCTGTCAGCCGCTCCAGGCACGCGCTGGATGCGGGCATCGTCCAGCAGCGTATCGAGTGCCGCGCGGCACGCGGCTTCGGGTAGCCGGGTGACCTCTTGCACTCCAGAGAGCCCGATAGGACCGTTGCGAAACACCGCCTGCCACACGAGATAGGAGTTGGCAACGGCGCGTTCGCCTTGCTCGACACCTGCAAAGTCCTTGTCGTCCGCAATGCGGTAAACGGCGTGCGCTCCGCGGCCCGCTCGATAGCAAAACCCAGACTCCACCAAGTCGTTGAGCACGCCGGTGATCACATCGCGCTCATCAGCAGCGAAGCGCGTAGCAATTCGCGCCCCGGGCACTGGTTGCTGCTGCCGGATGAACTCCAGCACTGCCTCCCAGACGGTGCGCCCTTCCACACTGCGGCTTTGCGCCAACTCCGATGTCTTTCGATGGTAGGTGCGCAAGGTCATGCCGAACATGTCGGCGATGACGTTTTTGCGCAGGCCTTGGTTTCGGAGTTCGTTGGCCAGGTCTACGAAGACCTGGTTGGCGAGCTGCGCGACGGGCGCGCGCAACCCACCGCTAGTGGCAAGTTGCGCGACGAAGACCGTTGTCTGCTGGACGACGGCGTTGATCAATAGGTGGGCGTTCATTGGCTTGCCGTTTTCTCGCACGCACGCGTCATTGTTGGTCGAGGCAAGTGCAGCCCGTTTCGCAGTCCCACTGACCATCCACGCAAGAACAGCCGAAGCGCGTCTCTTGCTGGTATTCACAGCAGTACTCCACGCCGCACGCCTCTCCGTGCACCGGAGCGTTCATCGGACACGCCGGTCCAAGCGTGGTCTGCGGAGGGCAAATGGGATCGGCGATGAGCTCGCAATCGGGGCACGCGGGCACCGCGCACTCGGTCGTGCTGAGAACGGTCCACCGCCAGCCCTCTGCTTGCTCGAGGCATTGAGCTTGGTACGCGCCGCATGTTTCGTTGCCCGCACAGTCACCTGTCCCGGCGCAGTCGAACAGGCAGGCGATGGAGATCGCCGGGCTCGATGGTTCGGGGCACATCGCGCCACTCGTCGGCAACGACTCGGGGCAAGGGTCCTCGCCATTCGACCCCTCTTCCAGCCAATTCCCACCAGTGCAGGTGAACGTACTCGCCGTGGGTGAGCCGGCGTATTCACAACGCTGCCCCTCGGATGAACATGCAGCGCCACCCGCCGGGGGTCCAGCGGGGCACTCTGCCGTCGCAGGTGGAGGCTCTACGACCCCCGCATCACCCGCAGACTCGTCAGCGGCGTCGGTCGCATCCTCGTCGGTCGCATCCTCTGGGGGGAGCGACATGCTCTCCGGGTCGCTTTCCGAACCCGTCGTGCCGGCGTCCACTCCCTCCGCCGCGCTCGTCTCGTCGGCATCTGTCGGACTGCCATCCGTCGCCTCGTCCGTATCTGCCTCCTCGGGGCTCGAAAGCATCTCTTCGGTCGACTCGGTGTTCACCTCGTCGGAACCACGCTCCGCGTCGGTGGCTTCCGGACCGCCCGTCTCGGCGGCGCTCACCGCAATGCGAATACCCTCTTCATCGACGCAGTAACCTTCGGAACACGTAGCGTCCGGATACGGTTCACAGTCTGCTGGGCTCTCGCAGGTGAGCCAGTGCGTGGAGCCTGATACCTCCGGGTTTTCGCTCTTGCTGGCCGCGCACGCGACGACGAGCAACACGCCCGCCAACGTGGCCCAGCGAGTCGCCGCACCATCGAGCTTTCGAACGAACGAGAACATGAGAACTGCCTTTCTGAGGACCTGTTGCGGTCCCGATCGAAGATGCCGCCCGACGACTGCTTGTCGAACGAGTCAACAAACTGCTCGAATCGGCAGAGGGAACTAGTGCCAAATTTGTCAGAAGTTGCAGGTCGAGCCAGAAAACCGCCCGCGACGTTCAGCTGCCTCGCACCGATTTCCGTATACAGCCGGTATACGGGCCGCAGAGGTACACCCCGATGGTGCGCTTCGGGCATCGCGCGACCGATTCACCTCCAGCAAAGAACGGTCGCAACGCTCTGCTTGGAGCACGTCCCGATGCCT
>QJWJ01000429.1 GCA_003235365.1 Deltaproteobacteria bacterium | reverse complement strand
AAGCTGCGTCGAGGCAGCGATTCGTGCAGGCGTCGGTATTTTCCTTGTTACCGTCGTCGCACTCTTCTTCGCCCTCTTTGACGCCGTTGCCGCACGTCGGAACGGTGCACTTGTTCGTGCACTCGTCCGTGTCGACGTCGTTGCCATCGTCGCAAGCTTCACCCGCTTGCTCGATGCCGTCGCCACACGCCGGCAACATGCACTCGTTCGTGCAATCGTCGTTGTCGACATCGTTGCCGTCGTCGCACTCTTCGTCGCCGGCTTGGACGCCGTCGCCGCATTCCACGCCGGCTTCGGTCCCGGTGCCGTCGTCATCTCCGCAGGCGACTAACGACATCGCCACCAGCGGCACGGCAAACCACAAGCTTGCCGAGTTGGGTTTAAGTTTCATATCACCTCTCCTGTAAGGTCCTGATTGCGGTGGGTAGATTGACTCCAGCCCACCGTGGCGTGGGAGTACACGACGTCCCCAGGGGGGTCAAGGTTAAAGCCCGAGCACAAAACTCGGCTGGGCTAACCGGCACGCCGGCCACTGCCGTACCTACATTAGGGCATGTAACGCGGCGTTTTCACCGACAGTGAACGGGACGCGGAGGACCTTGCAGTCGAAGGTGCACGTCGCTTTGGTGGCTCAGTCAAGCCGGCGGAATGTCGGCCGCTGGTGCACTCGGGGCATCACTCGCTTCACCCGGCTTTTTCAGCACGAACGCGTGCCCGCGCACCTTTGAGCAGATGTCGTTCGAGGTGTGACACGAGCGCTGTCGCACACTTTTCGCACCGGCCCGATCGCACCTCATGGCGAGTCGGGTGACACACTGCTCCCAACCGGCCTGTTCACCTGATGCACGCCGCAGCTGGGCGGCCAAAACGGACCCGACTTATATATGACACGCTGCAGAGATCCGCCGTCCGCGCGCGCCGTCGATCCTCGTTTCCGTGGCGATTCCGCGTCGTAGGCTGTAACCGGTTCCCAGCGCATGTGAGCGCTGGTGAGACACACTTCAACCCTCTTTTTGGGAAGCAGCGCGCGTGGTTCCAATCGCCAGGCGCGCGGCCTCGACGACCACCAACACGCTCACTCCATGCTCGCACGCCAATCGCTGACAGTCGTCGAACTCGGGTTTCGCGTGAAGGATCTCCCCATTCTGGCCGCTGTACTTCACGCGCACGATCCCCCAGGGGGTATTCACCTCTTGCACGTCTCGAGTGAGCTCCACGCGCGTGACGTCGCGCCAGCGAACCCCGATCGTGGGCGTCTCGCGGAGCATGACCTCCGCTTCGCGAGACCTGTTTTCCCGCGTGGTCAGCGCACTCAACACCCAACCTGGCCGCCCTTTTTTCATCGTTGCCGGCACCGCCCAAGCGTCGAGCGCACCTCCCTCGATCAGGCGGGCGATGGCATGGCCGAGTATCTCGCCCGTCGCGTCGTCGAGATTCGCTTCGACGACGGCGTGACGACCATCTGAATGCCCGGCAGCGAATTCGGGGTTCGGCTGGCCGAGAACGGCACGCAAGGCATTCGTCCGATCGGGCAGGTCGCGAGTCCCCCTGCCCCACCCAACACGCTTGGGAACCATTGCCGGCCACCCCGATGACGTCGCAACCTCTCCGACGATGGCCGCCCCCGTGGGCGTGACCAGTTCGGCTTCCACATCGGCATCACACGTCCACAAGCCGTCCAAACACAACAGCGTCGCAGGCGCGGGAATGGGCAACCAGCCGTGCTGACAACGAACTCGACCACGACCCATGGGCAGTGCGGAGCACAGCACACGTGCCCCCAAGTACTGGAAGCACGCGGCGGCACCGACGATGTCGACCAGTGCGTCGGCAGCGCCGACTTCATGAAAATGCACCGTGTCCAACGCGACGCGGTGCACGGTGCTCTCGGCCTTGGCGAGCCGCGCGAAGATGGCCTGGGCGAGTCGTTTGACGCCGGGATCGAGCGCCGACTCGTCGAGCAGATGCCGAACTTGGGCGTAGCTTCGTTGGGGTTGGTGCCCGCTGACCAGCACGTCGAACTTCGATGCGCCGATGGCGCCCGCAGGCAGCGCGCGCAACCGAAGCTCGACCCCGGACAGCTTCAGATGGGCCACCTGCTCGCGCACCACGTCGAACGGCACACCGAGGTCGACGAGCGCGGCAATGCACATGTCTCCGGCCAGCCCACTGAACGCGTCGAGATACAGAACCATGCCAGCGCCAGCCCCCCGAGCGAGCGCATCGCGGTGCGCCTCCGGGTCGCTGGGCTCCGATGAGTGCGCGTGAGGGTGTGGGTGTACGTGGTGAGACCCAGCCTGCTCGCCATCGACGTGAACCGGCGCGGTCGAGGTGCCGTCGTCGTGGTCGTGACCATGCCGATGGCGAAGCACGCGATCCAGGTGTCTCACCGGTGCTCGCCTCCGGGGCCCTCATCCGCCGACACGACGAGGAAACGGTCCACCATTCGCACCGCAGCGATGGCTGCGCCGAACCCATTGTCGATATTTACGACCGTCACACCCGCGGCACACGAGGTGAGCATTCCCAGCAGCGCCGCGACCCCCTCGAAAGCGGCACCGTAACCCACCGAGGTGGGAACCGCGATGACGGGCGCAGAGACCAATCCGCCCACCACGCTGGCCAAAGCCCCCTCCATTCCCGCGATGACGATCACCGCGTGAGCCCGGCGCAGGCGCTCGACCTCCGGCAACAAACGGTGCAATCCAGCGACGCCGACGTCGGTGACCCGTTCGGGTTCGATCCCACAAGCGCTGAGTG
Source organism: Deltaproteobacteria bacterium (assembly GCA_003235365.1). GTDB lineage: Bacteria > Myxococcota_A > Polyangia > Polyangiales > Polyangiaceae > SZUA-265. The sequence continues at coordinate 52,096 of QJWJ01000429.1, read as the reverse complement.
TCGCCTCGGCTTCAGCTGCGATCGGAAGGTCCGAGGTGCCCGCCGTCACGACCAGAACCTTCGCATGCGCTCGATGCGCGGGAACGCTGCCTCGCTGCAGGGCGGTCCTGCCGAACTCGTCCACAGCCAGGTCGGGAAACTGACGCTTCAACGCCCCGAAGTGTTCAGGTTGCAAGCGCGTGGCGAGCACCCCATGACCCCGTCGCTTCAACTCGGCGATGATACCGACCACCTGATCGCTGGTCTTGCCCTGCGCGAACACCACCTCGGGGATGCCTTGCCTCAGTGTCCGATGGTGGTCGACGCGCGCGAAGGGCAGATCGACGAACGGCAGCTCGGCCAATTCGGTCAGCGCCTCGGAAACGTCGGTCTGTTGACGTGCAACCCGGTCGAGCAGGTGGCGAAGCTTGTCGACATCCATGGCGGCGGTCTAGCACCCACTGCGCATGGGGACCAAGCGCCTTGGCTCCCGGCGCGAAGCGTGCTCTTGTACGTCGATGCCCCTCATCGCTGTGCTCGTCACCGGCATTCTGCTGGGAATGGTCTTCGCGTGGTGCGCGACGGACGAGCTGAAGCAACGTCGGTCGACACTCCAGTCAGAGGCCGCCTGGGTGGTCCTCGCGTTCGGAGTCCTCGTGTTTGGCCCGAGCGCAGGCTCACTGGTCTCGTTTCATGGCGATTGGAGCCTGTCGTTCTGGTGGGCGGCCGATGCGATGCCGGCCGCCCTCTTGGCCCTGGCGGTCCTGGCCTGTGCCCTCGCTCCGCTGGCAGGCTTCGCGTTCGGCGCGGCGATGCTGCGCAGACGCCAACCCGTCGTGCTGATCTACGTTGGGGCGGGGGCCCTGCTCGGCTGCGCGACCGCTTCGCTGCTGGCACTGCCCCGGCTGCTGGTCGAAGCGAGTTACCTCGAGTTTCACAACGGTTTTGGCACGAGACCGATCGCGGGCAGCGCCTTGGGGTATTCCGTCCTGTGGGTTACTGCGCTCGTCGCTGGCGTGACCCTGTGGACTGCGCTCGCGTTGCGGCGGATTCAGCAACGCCCGATTCACGAACTGGCAGAGACGCACGTCCCTGGGCGCAGCATTCGCCCGGCCGCGAAAGTGGGAGATCGATGAGCGACGCGAACACATCGGAACTGACCAACCTCGCCGAGCAACTCGTCACACGAGCACGCACGGCGGGGGCAGCAATCGCCGAAGCCTCGGCCCGCACCGGCTGGGAACTCTCGGTCAAGGTCCGCCTCGGCAAGACCGAGCTGGTTCAGGAGGCCGGACATCGCCGGGTTTACCTCAGGGTGCTTCGTGACCAACGTTCAGCCCTGACATCAACGAGTGACCTCTCCGAAGCGGGGCTAGCGCGTTGTGTCGAAGACGCGATGGCCCTGCTCGAATTGAGCGAACCCGATCCTCACGCTGGTCCGGCGGACAGCTCGGACCTCTACCGCGGCGGCGGACCGGATCTCGACCTGTTCGACCCCACGGTCGATCACATCGACGCTCAACGCGCCATCGACATCGCCCAGCGCGCCGAGGCCGCGGCGCTGGAGTCCGACCCCCGGCTATCGTTGAGTGAGGGCGCAACGTTTACACGCGTTTCAGGACATTCGGCGTTGGTGCTCTCGACCGGGTTCAGCGGCCTGCAGTCCGGCACTTACGCGGCGTTGAACGTAGTCCCCGTCGTGATGGACGAAGGCCAGAAGCGGCGGCGTGGCTACCACTGGACGGCGCGGCGACATTTCGCCGACCTCCAGGACGGCAAGAGCGTCGGCGAAGAGGCCGCTCGGCGGACGTTGCGACAGCTCGGGTCCCGCAAGGTTTCATCGACGGTCGCGCCAGTGATTTTCGACAAGGATGCCGCCAAGTCGATCGTGGGCACGTTCGCCGGCTGTATCTTGGGTGGGGCGCTGTGGCGAAAGAGCAGTTACCTCCTCGACCGAGTCGGCACTCCGGTAGCGAGTGAGCTCGTCACTTTGGTCGACGACCCTCTGGTGCCCCGCGGACCGGGTTCACGCTTGTTCGACGGTGACGGTCTTCCGTCGCAACGCAACGAGGTCGTGCGAGACGGCGTACTGCAGAGCTACCTGCTGGATACCTACAGCGCGCGCAAGCTCGGCAGGCCGTGCACCCACAGCGGCAGCCGTGGCGGCGCGAGCGTTTCGTCCAGTACGACCAACTTCACCTTAGCGGCCGGAGACCGTTCACCCGAGGAGCTCATTGCGGACACACCGAGCGGCTTGTACGTGACGGACATGATGGGCTACGGGTTCAACGCCGTCACCGGTGACTTCTCGCGCGGTGCCGCGGGCTTCTGGATCGAAGACGGCAAGCTCGCATTCCCCGTGAGCGAGGTGACCATCTCGAGCAACCTGGACGAGATGCTGAAGAGCATCGACGCGGTGGCCAACGACCTCGAGCTGCAGTCGTCCGTCGCCTCTCCGGCGTTTCGCGTCTCGAAGATGACGATTGGCGGAACCTGAGCTCCCGAGACATCCGGCGCGCCGTGCCCGTCACGCGCGTCAGTCGACGACGTTGACTGCACCCGGAGACGCTCCCGGACCGCCGTGCTCCGCCACCGCACTGTCATCGTCGTCGAGCAACCATGGCTCCCGACGCGCCAGGCTCACTCCGGCACCCGGCGACGCCAAAGGCGGGAAACGACTGACGACCACTCCCTCGCTCGTACTGAGGCGTAGCGGTTCGCCGGAGTTGGCGAGCCCGCCCTTGCCAATCGCCGAAACGCTCAAGAGTAGTACCCCTGGGGCGGGTACCACGTCCCAGTCGGGCGCCACATCGAACTTGGCCGTAACCATCAGCGCGTACCGACCCGGTCCCAGCGTTGCATCTGGCAACACGGACTCGCCAGTACCATCGCTGAGCGTCCACCCCCGTAGGTTTACGGGCTCGGCGCCGTCGTTGTACAGTTCGATCCACTCTTGCGCAGGTTCGGCGCCGATGGGGTTCGCCAGCACCTCGTTGATGACCACGTGAGGTCGTGGCTCAGCCGCTCGAATCTCGACTGACTGGGACCATTCGTTGCCGTCCATGGCGTGTACCCGAACACGTGCCTTGACCACCTGGGATGGCACCAAGCCACGCACCACGGACCGTCGCGGCCCTTCCGTCACTGCGAGGGCTTGAAGCTGGCCGGCAAACGTCCAGAGGGTCGGGTCTGCCGGGCCGCGCACGATGAGGCGGTCATCTTGTACTGACACGCAACCAATGGTTAACGGCAGTTCACTTTCCGCACAATCAACGGCTTCGTGCGGCAGCGCGTCACCGTGCTTGAACCACGTGGGCTCGACTGCCGCTCCTCGAAAAACGAGCGGAGAAACCGCGCCGCCACCATCGAGCGCCCCGTCGACGTCGAGCAGCCAGCAACGGCCGGAGTCGAGGGGCCGCCAACGCGCCGCGGTACCATCGCTGAGTGCCGACTCGAGAGACTCGTCGCCGTCTGAACGGGACGGGGCGCCAAACACGACGGGTCCCCCCTCGGACGGCTCATCGCAGTAGGCGGCTCGTACCGTTGCGTCAGAAGGCGGCCACACGCGGCGCAGACGCGGCGGATCCACCTCGGGGAGGATCGGCACCACGACGCCGTCTGCAACCACCAAGGAGTGGACCTGCCCTGGTTCGAGCCAGCCGAGGGCGACGGCCGACTCATCGGACCGGGCCCCCTTCCACAACGCGATCTGTCGTTCAGCCAGCGTACTGGGCAAGGTCTCGAGGTCGGCTCGGGCGCGGTGGTAGTCGCTCAGCTCACCGACGAAAAGGCGAGGAAGCGTGGCTGTCGACTCGCAATCGTCGATACGCAACACCGGCCCCAACCGGCCAGCACCGAAGTCGGGCCCCAAACTGACACGAGACCGCCCATCAGGGATCGCACTTGACCCTTCGGGTGGTTCGAGCGCACACGCAGCGGCGCTCACAGCGACCAAAGTGACCAGAAAATCGGCGTCGTAGCGTAAGGCCATGCCCCGAGGTCGTCCCTCGGGTACGCGAGTTGCGAAACAAACGCCCACGGGCCTTCGCAACGGCCGGACACCCACTATCATCGGCTCCCCTGCTCGAATCCCCTTCTCCAGGAGAACGAAAACTCCCGGAAATAGTTCGTGAGCAACACTACTCACCACCCTCACCACGCCCATGGCAACCGATCCCGCCTCAGCCCCCGAACCGATTGCGATGATCCCCTCGTCGCCGAGCCAGCCCTCCGGAACCGTCCCGCCGCCGGCCGATCCCGGCTTTCCGCAACGCCTCACGCCAGCAGACGTCGCCATCCAAACCCTCGGCGCTTGTCGACATCCCTCTCCCGTCGAGAAGCACTTGGGCGCTGACGCGCTCGCGTTCGTCGGCAAGGCGGACAAGGTCTTGCTCGACGATCACGTCTCGGAACTGACCCGCAACGGCGGAAGGCCCGCCGAGCTTCCCGCGTTCGAGCTCGCTGGGCCGCGCAACAGCATCTTCTTCGATCCAAAGGGATTGCGCTGCGGGATCGTCACGTGTGGCGGTCTGTGCCCCGGTTTGAACAACGTCGTACGCGGGATCGTCCTCGAGCTCGCGCGCGGCTACGGCGTCAACAGCGTCTATGGTTATCGGTTTGGCTACGAGGGGTTGGTAGCCCGCTACGGACACGCCCCGCTCCCGCTGACGGAGAAGAACATCTCCAAGATCCACCACTCCGGCGGGACGATCCTCGGATCATCGCGCGGCTCGCAAGCAGCCGCAGACGTGGTCGACAAGCTGGTCGCCGACGGCGTCAGCATCCTGTTCGTCATCGGAGGCGACGGGACGATCCGCGGAGCCATGAAGATCGCAGCGGAGATCGGCAGACGCAAACTCCCGATCTCCGTCGTCGGCGTGCCGAAAACGATCGACAACGACATTCCGTTCATCGACCGAAGCTTCGGTTTCGAGAGCGCTTTCTCCGCAGCCGTCGAAGTCATTCGCGCGGCGCACGTCGAGGCGACGGGCGCGCACAACGGCATCGGACTGGTGAAGCTGATGGGCCGACACTCCGGGTTCGTCGCTTGCCAAGCCGCGTTGGCATCCACGGAAGCGGACCTGGTGTTGATCCCCGAAGTGCCGTGGGCGCTCGAAGGGCCGAACGGTGTGATCAGCTACCTAGAGCGGGTACTCGATCAAAAAGACAATGCCGTGATCGTCGTCGCTGAAGGGGCGGGGCAGGATCTCCTGACGCCGTCGCAGCTGACCGACAAGAGCGGCAACTCGCGCCTGGGCGACATCGGCACGTTCCTCAAGAACGAAATCGTCTCCCAGTTCAGGCACCGGGGTCGCGACGTCACGCTGAAGTACATCGACCCGAGCTACAGCATCCGGAGCGTTCCGGCATCCCCTTCCGACAGCGTGTACTGCTGGCACATGGCCCGAAACGCGGTTCACGCCGCGATGGCAGGTAACACGAGCATGCTCGTCGGACGCTGGCACGGGCGCTTCGTTCACGTGCCAATGCAGCTGGCCACGCGCGTACGCAAGGTCGTCAATCCCGGCGAGGACTTTTGGATGAGCGTGATGGAAGCGACGGGGCAGCCCCGTACGTTGGTCTGATGGGCGAGTTCCGTCCCCGAGTCCCCTGAAAGGGGACGCCCCCGCGGCTCTCACCGACTCGGAAACGGCGGGTTTGATGAGACCGTCGGGTGCGCGCTATTCTCGCTGCATGATACTGCGGCATCTGCCTGGCTACTTTCTTCGCGGTGCATTCATCACCGCTCCGGTCGCGCTCACGCTGTACATCTTGTACTCGCTGTTTCGACTCTTCGACGAGCTGCTGCCGATCGGCATCCCGGGGCTGGGCCTGATAGCGACGGCGGCAGTGGTGACGCTGATCGGTTTCCTCACCTCCAACGTCGTGGGCCGGTCCATATTCGAATGGACCGAAGCCCTGCTGCGACGCGTTCCATTCGTCAAGCTGCTGTACAACTCGATCAAGGACTTGATCGGTGCCTTCGTCGGCGACAAGAAGAGCTTCGATCAGCCAGTCGTCGTCCGGCTGTCCGCAGATTCCGACGTCCGCGCGCTCGGGTTCATCACTCGGCGGGACGTCCCAGCATTGGACCTGCCTGGTCACATGGCGGTCTACTTTCCCCAGTCCTACAACTTCGCCGGCAACTTGGTACTGGTACCCGGCCATCAAGTGGAGGTCCTGGACGTCCCCAGCGCCGAAGTGATGACTTTCATCGTCTCCGGCGGCGTCTCGGGGCTCGGTGTCGGTGAATCGATCCTCCCCCCGCCGCAGCCCCAATAGGGGCATCTCCTAGTGGCCGCCACCGAGCACTGCAGGAACGGGTACGACGTTCGCGCCCTGACAACAGCATTGTCGGGTCTGCTACAACCGAGCCCGGCTGCCCTCCGTCAGCTCGACGTGAGGCCCAGCGAAGCCCCTCTTTCTCGGCTGGAAGTCGCGTTACCCCTCGATGAAGTCCCGACGCTAACGTGGCACCCGGTTTGCAAGCGTCCGATGAGAGGTCGCTCTCGGCCACTCATCACCGCTGCGGTCGCCATCATGAAACCGAAGTTCGAGTTTGGGCAGCACGTTCGGGTAACCCGAAACGTGAGGAACGACGGGACGTTTCCGGGTCGGGAAATCGGCGAGCTGTTGCTGCGTCGAGGCGCGACCGGGTACGTGCGCGACATCGGGACGTTTCTGCAAGACGAGATCGTGTACGCCGTCGACTTCATCGAATACGGCTACCGCGTCGGTTGTCGCGAGCAGGAGCTCGTCGATGCCCAACTCGAATGGATCCCCAACCGGTACGAGTTTCGCGACACCGTCACGTTGGCAGCAACGTTGACCGTTCGCGGTCAGACGGTTGCACGCGCCGGAGACCAGGGCGAGATCGTGAAGGTCGAACGCGACGCTGCCCTCGGCATTCACTACCACGTACGCGTCGGCGAGCGCACGCTGCTCGTCGCGGAGCAGCTCTTGCGCGGCGAAAGCGATTTCGACGAACGTGTGCGTCAAACCATCGAAAAGGGCGTCGACGTCACCGCATCGACCAACGGTGCCACCCTGCCGTGGCAACAGGTGTGAACGCGCCGAGCACCGACGAGCAAGTCACCTCACTCGATTCTGGAGTTTCCATGTCCGAGTCGCCATCCATCGACGTCAATACAGCTGCCCAAGCGGACGACCCGAGCTTGATCACCGTCGCTTTCGCAACGACTGATGGCGAACACGTCAATCAGCACTTTGGCTCGGCCCAGCGCTTCATCGTCTATGGGCTGTCTCCGAGCGCGAGCAAACTGATCACCCAGCGCACGTTCGAACGCGAAGCGCAGGACGGCAACGAAGACAAACTGGTCACCAAGCTTTCGTGGCTGCGTGGCTGTGACGTCATCGTCTGTGCACAGGTCGGTCAATCTGCCGCTCGGCAGCTACTCTCGGCTGGGACCCAGCCCATCGCCGTCGACGGCAGACCCGAGATCGGCGCCGTGATCGCTCAACTCCAATCCGACATCGTCGAGGCCAAAGCGGCGTGGTTGAAGCGACTGCTCAAGACGAAGAAACAAGCGACGTCGGAGGTCGACGACTTGCTGGACGAGGAGTGGACGGAATGACGCCCCGCACACCTGCCGCCATTGCCGCCGAAGGAGCACCCACGTCGATTTCGTCCACCGACGAACGGTCGCGTTGGGTCACTCCGCGCTGGTTCGAGGTTCTGCGAACGCAACTCGGCGAAGCCGACGTGGGCACGCAACGCTGGCAGGCACTTCGACGACGCTTGGACGAAAGCATCGTCGTGGGGGCCGACGAAATCCTTCCAACGCGGGTACAGTTCGGTTCGCTCGTGACCGTGTTCGCCACCGAAGAAGCCGAAGAACAGAGTTTCCAAATCGTCAGTGACGACGAGGCCGACATCAGCGCCGGTCTGCTTGCCCGCTCGAGCCCGCTGGCAGAAGCCCTCTACGGCGCGCAGGAAGGCGACGAGGTAGATGTGGAACTCGAAGGGCGGGACGGCTGCACCTACGAGGTGACGTCCGTCCGAGCCCCACGAACCTGAGCTTCACCGGAGCGTCTCAGCGGCGGCGATCGACACGCGGTCGAGTGCCGGGCTCAGCATCGCATTGCGCCGAGACGCTCCGCCGCGACACGACGCACGTCGGGTTCGGGATCGTCCAATAGCTCCCGCAATGCGCTCTCGGGGGCGCCGAGCGCCGCTTCGAGCCTCACCGTCCAGTCAGAGTCTGCGAGCATCGGAATGAGCGCCTCGCCGCGCAATCGCGATGCAACGATGCGCCGCACCTCAGGTGCTTCGTCATAGGACATGAACCCCAAACTGACGGAGGGCAGCCGGGCCGCAACGACCTTGCGCACTTCGCGTTCGGGATCGTTCATCAGTAAGAACAACCGGTCTGGCCGCAGGCGCCGCGCAGTGTACACGCGCACCTGGTAGTCCACGTCCTCAACCAAGGACTCGAGCTGCTCGGCGGGAAGCCGATCGGCGACGGTGATCCGCACCTCGCGATCCGGGTCGCCTAGCAGCTTCGCGAGTTGCTCCAGTGGCAATCGATACGCGACCGCTCTACGAACCGTCTCGTCAGGATCGTCGATGAGCTCTTGAAGGCGGTCGATGGGCAAGTACCGCGTCGCGATCGCGCGGCGCTCCCAAAACTCGTCGCACATGTACTGCGGCGCCTGCGCGGGATTGTTTCTGAAGAAGCGGTCGATCTGACGGCCGCTGTTCACGGCAACACAGGCGTCACCCGGAGAACAGCGGCCACTCGGCAGCGCCGAATCCCGGTGGGGGCAGCTCCCGCAATCGCCGACTGGTGTCAAGTTCCGTTCGCTCATGGAGCCACCGCTCTCGTCTGACCGTACGTGACGCCCTCAACGCACGAGGCGCAACTCGCAGCGCAAGTCGTCGAGTGGGCCCCACGCCGTCACCGCTTCGACGAACCATTGCGGGCGTTTCGGATGGGCGCGAGTCACGAAGTACTCTCCGAATACCGTACCGTCACTGCGAACCTGCACCGTCCCATCCAGGTCACCGTCGGTCTTCCACGTCGCCACGATGGTCTCGCTGCGGTCAAATGGATCGACCGCAATGCTGAACGCGGCACGCTCACTGCACGGGGCGCGATCGAGACACAGCCCTGCAGCGGCGACCGTCGAAATCATCGAGGCCGACACCCGGTCGATGGCACGTTGCACATCAACTCCTGGATCGGTCGTCGTCGTCGAATTCGTCACACGATCCTCCAACCAGTCATTGCTTCAGCACCACGACGAGTTCTTCGGCGGGTCTGCCTTCCACCAAGTGAGATTGCGCAATCGCATCGATGTCCTGGATCGTTTTCGGCTGGTACCAGAACCCTTCCGGGTAGACGACCATCAGTGGCCCCGCGGAGCAGAACCCCATGCACCCCGAAGTCGTGATCGAGATGTCCGTGCGTTGCATCGCCTGAACCTTGTTGATCAGGTGCTCCCAAAGAGGCTGAGCCCCCGCTGCGCCACAGCTCCCACGCGGATGCCCCGGCGGGCGCTGTTGGCAACAAACGAAGCAGTGGTACTTGAACACGTGGGGCAGATCGTAATCTTGAAGCGACATCAGTGACTCCGGCTCTCATCGTCGGTCGGCAAAATGAAGCACTCGGCGTAACTCGTGCACTCCTCGCAACTGGGGGCACGGCAAAGGTAGTCCCCGCCCCGCTCGCAGAGCTGTCTGTACAAGAAGCGCTTCCAACGCATGTCTCGGATGTTCGATGCGACCAAGTCGGGGAAGGCTGAGCTGAGTAATCGGCGCAGTTGCCCGCGATTGCTCAACCCCAAGTCCGACCACAGGTGTGCGCTGCCGAGGCAAGCGCACGCAACGATTCGCGCCAGGAATCCACACATCGGATCATCCGACTTCCGATGCTCCATCAGCAACGCCTCGAGTTGATTGATTTCGTCTTCTCTGCCGGCAGCGAGCACACTGCGCAGCCGCGCACGTTCTCTGCCAAGAGCGCGCGCGTGGGTCCAACCCAAGTCATTGCCGAATCGACGCTCCAACAATGGCAGCACGTCCTCCACGTCGAAGGCGAGCCGCATCAGTGCGGAATAGGACGTCCCGAGTCCGACGTCTTCTGGCAGTGCGCTCTTTCCCACGAGAAAACTCGCGATGAGCCTCGAGACAGGAGCGCCCCAGAGGTGCCGCGCGGCTCTGCACTCGAGAATCGCCGAAGATAGCGCCACCCAGTCGCGTTCACCGGAGGACTTTGCGAGCACCTTGGGGTCAGCATCGTGTTGCCGCACTTCGCCGTCATCGAGCTCCATTTGAACACTCACCGACATCTCGATTCCTCACAGGAGAGTCGGCGCCGGGGAACGACGCCCAATGATACAGCCCCGTACGTCGCGCTGGGTGCTGCCCTGAGTTCTGGCGTCCGTTCCCCGGCACCGCTCTATCGTTTCGTTCGGGTCGTCTTTTCGGTGTCGCTTGCGCTGACAGCGAACGAAGACCCGTTGAGAGGTCAATCTCCAGCAGACACGGCCTGCTGCGCGCGCTCCTTCTCTTGCAACTCCAGGTATCGTTCCGCAGGGATACCGGTCAAAGTACCCAAAGGATTGATGGCCGCCCCCCCGGCGTCCAGTATGGCCTCTTCCACGGGGCAAATCGTCGCGCACTGCGGAGTGTCGAAGTCGCCTTCGCACTCGGTACATTTGCGTGGGTTGACCATGAAGTGAGGCTTGGCTTCATATATCGCTTCGTTGGGGCAAACCATCATGCACGCGAAGCAATTGACGCATCTATCGACGATACTGACGGACATCGTTCGTACCTCTGCTTTCTCAACCGCCCACACCTACCAGAGGCGGCTGTTGCATTTCGTTTTCGTCCAAGCGCTGGGCGATCTCCCGGTAGACCGCAGCGACGGCTTCCTCGATCGGTTCCATGGCGTGTGAACCGTCAGGAACGATCCCTGCCTGCTCGAGGGCCTCCCAAGGGCCAAACCCAATCTTCGAGCAAAGCACTGCAGCGCACCCCTTCAACGTCGCGAGGTTCCTGTCCAGGGCGCTTTCGGCCTCACCGCACGTGTCGTCCCCGCTACAGTACAAGTCCACCTTGCGGTGACTGATGAAGCGCACTCCCGACGGTGACGCCTCGTAGACCAGAAACTCTCGCGCATGTCCGAAGTGTTCGTTCACGACTCCTCCGCCCTTCGTCGCCACGGCGATCAGTCGTGGTGTGGTTGCCAAGTCGGACAGGCCACCGTCTTGTGCCTGCGCCTCTCTCGCCTTGCTCTCGAGTTCGGCGGCGATCGCCGTGTGCAAGGCTTTGCGCTTGACCATCGCGGCTTCGTAGTCGATCTGCATCTCGTCGATCTTGTCGAGCGTAAACTCCGCACCACGATCTTCCCCCAGCAAACCCACTGCATCGGCACGACATTGACGACAATGCCGCATCATGTTCATGTCGCCGGAGCACGCGTCTTGTAGGGTCTGCAACTCGTCGTGTGACGGCCCCCGCTGCCCCATGACGCCGTAGAACGTGCCATGCTCTTCTTCGGCGATGAGCGGCATCACGTTGTGCAAGAACGCACCTTTCTGCTTGACGACTTTGCTGACCTCGACGAGATGCTCGTCATTCACGCCAGGGATCATCACCGAATTCACCTTCACGAGGATGTTGCGTTCGACCAACATCTCGAGACCGCGTTGCTGCTGCCGGATGAGTATCTTCGCGCCCTTCTCGCCACGGATCCGCTTGTTGTTCCAGTAGATCCACGGGTAGATCTTGGCCCCAACCTTCGGATCGACGCAGTTGATCGTGATGGTCACGTGATCGATGTTGTGCTTGGCGATTTCATCGACGTACTGCGGAAGATTCAACCCATTGGTAGACAAACACAGCTTGATGTCGGGCGTGTTCTTCGTGAGCCCGTTGAAGGTCTCGAAGACGCGCTCGGGGTTGGCCAGGGGGTCACCTGGCCCAGCAATACCAAGCACGGTCATCTGGGGGATCGTAGCAGCCACCGCCATCGTCTTCTTGACGGCCTGGCCCGGCGTGAGCAGCTCCGAAACCACCCCCGGTCGCGACTCGTTGGCACAGTCGTACTTTCGATTGCAGTAGTTGCACTGGATGTTGCACGCTGGAGCCACGGCGACGTGCATCCTAGCAAAGTAGTGGTGGGCCTGCTCCGAGTAGCAGGGATGATTCTGCACCTTCTGCCGCACTTCGTCGGTGAGGTGGGAGAGTTGATCATCCGTGCTTCCGCACGACGTCGCGCTGCAGCCCTTGCTCGGCGCTTCCTCTTGTATCACGTTGAGTTCCATCGGTCGCTCCTCGTCGGGTATCGATTCCCGCCATCTAGTTGATTTCCAATTACCAAGCGCCCGCTGGCGCCGCCAAACGATCGAGAACGCGTCCCTGCTCGAAATGAACATCAAACAGTTCCGCGACATCGGATGCTTGCACGTGGCTGTACAAGACCCCCTCCGGGTACACCACGAGGTTTGGACCGTCCTCGCACGGCCCGAAGCATGCGCAGCTGGTCACCATCAGATTCTCGTGCAGACGACGTTTTCCGAGTTCGTGCGTCAACGCGACCAGCAACTCGTCGCTCCCGAACTCTCCGCATGACCCACGTGGGTGGCGCTTTGCGCGAGAATGCCGGCACACGAAAATATGTCGCTTCGGTTTACGCATTGCTCGCTCCATGACCGTCAACCGTCTCAGCCGTCACCACCATCGTCCAAGACTCAAAGCGCTCCGCGGAGCTTGCAACTCTAAGCCGCCGGTGCAGCCGCATGGGCATGGCAGTCTCGCGGACAGACCTTGGCGCAGGCGCCACACCCGATACAGTCCAGCTCGTCCTTGAGCGCCATCACTTTCATGTCCTCGTCGTCATCGTCATCGTCATCCAGCTCGTCGCCGGATCGCTCCGTCAGCTCGAAGACGTCGCGAGGGCACACCTTGTAGCAGCGGCCGCAACCGATGCACTTGCTCTGATCGAGAGCAACGACGTACTGGGGCTCCCACAAATCGCCCCGACGCGTGCGACCGATGATGTTTGCCATCGCTACGCTCCTTCCGCCACCTGCGTCTGTCGAGACTGAGCAGCTTCGAGCTTGTCGTTCGACTCTTTCCAACGCTTGCACGCATCGAAAGTCGATTTGGCTATCGCGGGCAGCTCTTCGTACGCTGCTGGCAGGCGATCTTCCACGAGATCGTGCAACTGCGAGGCCCATTCACTGGCCAGTCGCTTGTTGCGCCGGACGTCCTTCTCCAGAACCTTGATGTCTTCAGACATTGAGTGGATTCCTTTCAGCGCACCGTCGGTATGGGTGTTCAGTGGTTCGCAACGCTCGGGTAACGCTCGATCATCTCGACAGCGGAGCGGACGATCTTGTCACCCTCAGCCTCGAGCTTCTCTATCGAGGCAAAGCCGAAACGGTGGACGTCGCGCAGCGTGCGGTCCACGACGATCAAACGCCCCACCGATACCAAGGCGCGCCCGAAACCTTCATGGCTCAGATGCACGAGCGGGACGGTCAGGAGCTTCGTCGTCGCCTCGACCCGGACTGCGACTGCGTTGTAGAACGCTTTGACACGCGACAGTGTCACCTCGTCGGGATCCCCCACCACGGGGATCTCCGCCTTGCGAGCCTTGGTGAGTATCAGCGGCTCCAACACTCGATCGTCGGACCAGCCGTCGTAGGATCCGTAGGAGTCGAGCGCCCGAAGCTGCCTGACCATCTCCTTGACGAAAGGGGCCACCTTCACTTCATCCGCTACAATCGCTGTTTCCACTTAGTCCTCCTGGGATACGTCTGAATGTTCCGAGTCACTGACGCCAACGAGCCCCCTGAGGCGCTCGATGTCGACGAGCCAGCCACACGCAGGGTCGGCCAGTTCGCTTTGAAGAAGTTCCACGAGCGAGCGAATTGTCGAACCGCTTGCCGTCCGAAGAGCAAGCACGCCGCGTGCCAGAAGCTTGCGATTCGCCGACGACCCTAGAGCACAAGCATAAATCACGTCGCAACTGCTCAACCAAGCGACTTTGGCGCGCAACCGACTGCCCTCGGAACCGCTCTCGGTTGTTGCGAACTCGCCAATTGTCACAGGCACTGCTGTCGCCTTGCTCACGCGATATACGAAGAACCGGAATGCCGCGCCGAAGTGCTGATCGACCCTGACACCGTCGGTGCTTGCGAAGGCAACCCGCAACGCCGCCCCACCCGGCACTTCCGGGCCGTGCATCAGTTCCAGTTGCCGCGACAGCTCCATGACGTCCTCCGTGGCAGGGCTCTCAACCGACCGCCAGTGCAGCGTCTCGCTTCTGGCTGTAGTACGAGTGGTATGCCGGCACTTCGTCCAGCCCTTCCCCATGCACGACGTTGGCGACGTCGAACAACACCTGTCGCACGCCCCGGTAGCCCACCCAACGGCGCGCGTAAGCACCGATGCTGTCGTAGAGAGGAAACCCCGCGCGGACGAGCGGGATGCCGAGACGCCGCGCCGTCTCCGCAGCATGGGAGCTCCCGAACAACAGCTGGGCTGTCGAGGCGCGCGCGCCATTCTCCAGATCCTCGAGGTCACCAATCTGGACCCGCTCGACGGGTAGCGCCGCAAGCGCCTCGCCGCGACTCGGCGTCACCGCGGCGACGACCTCACAGCCCACGCTTTGACCCAAGTCCGTCAACGCTAGCAACAAATCCGCGTCCGCGCCGATCGCCAAGCGACGCTGCCCAAGCACGAAGTGCGTATCGAGCATTGCGTCCGTCAGCTGCCGTCGCTGGCGCGCGATCGACGCAGGCGGCGAGGCGCGACCGGACAGACCGAGCAAGAATCCGATCAATTCGTCGACCTTCGCCAGGCTGTGCAGGTGTGGACAGAAGAGCGTCGGCACTTGGACAGCCTCTTGCAGCCACTCCCCACACTTGCGCAGCGACGATCCAATGACGACCGTCGCGCGAGCGTCACCGAGAGCCTTCAACTCCGAGACAGCCGTACCATCGAGCGTGACCGGACTGAAGTCCACATCCGTCAGTTCCCCGCCCAGTGATCCACCGAGATTCGGAACGATGCGTGATGCGAACCCGAATTGCAGAAGCGTGTCTTCAATCTCTTCCAGGTCGCCCGGGGTGAGCATCGACGGAGCGAGGACGTTGACGACGTCACTCCGAGGGCGAATGAGCGGTTTCGGCTCAGCGTCGCGGATGAGCGCTAGCAGTGCGCTGGCGTACCCGGTTTCGAAGCAACCCGCAAAGTCGGGGGTGTTGACGGATATCACACGCGTCCCCTCGAACTCGGGATGCTGTGCCCTGAAGTTCTTCACTGACCCGCGTAGGTCGCACCCCTGCGCTTCCGACAATCCCGTGGAGACCAGACCGATGACCTCGGGGTTCGACTTCTTGCAGATGGTCGCAAGAGCCTCGATGATGCTGCCGTCCGCACCCATCACCGCGCTGACCTGGTCCATGGCGGTCGTCTGAAGTGGGATCGGTTCGCGGAAGTGGCGAACGAAGAACACCTTCGCGAATGCAGTGCAGCCCTGAGAACCGTGCATCAAGGGAATGGCCCCGCGCAAACCCAGAAACGCCAGGGCCGCGCCAACGGGTTGACTCACCTTCAACGGGCTGACGCTCAATGCTTTGGTACGACCTAGTACTTCCGCCACGTTCACCCTCCAACAGCAGCCACCTCGAGGCTGCACGATTGTTCCCACGGCGCGGGGCGGCGCACTGCCTCCCAGACGGGGCTCTCCAACGCCGCGACGAGCTGTCGCACCAGTTCGAGCATCCCGGTGTAGCCCGCGTATGCGAAATCACGCTCCTGATTGATGTCCAAGAAGGGGACCTTGGCCTTGAGCGCAGTGTACATGTTCCTGCCACCGGCAATCAGAATGTCCGCGCGCAGCTCCTTGACGGTATCGAGAAGAGCGCGAGGATTGCCATCATCGATCATCTTCGTATCCGGTCCCATCAATTCTCGAATGCGTTCCTTGTCCTCTTCCGTGGACTTCTTCGTCCCGGTCGCCACGACGACCATTCCCAAATCTTGAAGGGCGCTGACCACCGACCACGACTTGACACCGCCGGTGTACAACAGCACCCGTTTGCCAAGAAGTCGCGGACGTGCTTGCAGAAGCCGCTCTCGCAGTACCGCTTCCTCCCGAGCAATCAACACCTCGGTTCTTTCGCTCAGATCTGGATCATCGATCAGTCGCGCGAGGTCCCGCAACGCAGCCGACGTGTCGGCGATGCCGTAGAAGCTCCCCTCGAACCAGGGTGTCCCGTACCTGTCCTCGAGCGAGCGCGCTACGTTGAGCATGGCTTTCGAGCAAACCATCATGTTTACCCGAGCGCGGTGCATCGTCTGGACCTCGTGGAACCGCGCGTCCCCGGACAAGGTACACAATACGCGGTACCCGAGCTCGTCGAACAGCGGCAGCACGTGCCAGAACTCGCCAGCGATGTTGTACTCCCCGATCAAGTTGATGTCGTAGATACAGCGCCCGTCACCCACCGCGGGTTCAGGCTCCCGAGTCCCGATGACGTGCTTGACCATCGCATCGCCGGCAATCCGATTGCCCAAGTTCTTGGTCCCATAGAACCCGGCGGCATCGATCGGCACGACGGGGACTCCCCACGCTTTCTGCGCTGTCTTGCAGATGGCTTCGACGTCATCGCCCGCCAACGCGGGCACGCACGTGTTGTAGACGAACACCGCCGGTGGGGAGTGTTCCTTCACCGCCTGCTTGATGGCATGAAGCAGTCGCTTCTCACCCCTGCCCATGATCACGTCTTGTTCCGTGAGGTCCGTGGTCATTCCGAGTCGGTAAAGTGACGGACCCGACGACCGTGTTCCGCGATTGTCCCAGGAGCTTCCGGCGCAAGCGATCGGCCCATGGACGATGTGCGCCACGTCGGCGATGGGCAACAGCGCAATCTGCGCGCCGTCGAACGCACAGCCTCCAGCTGCAGAGCCTGGCTTGGGTTTGGCGCAGCCGGACTTCGACTTCTTGTTGTGCGAACACGCGGGTTCGTCGAGCAACGCCGACAGCTCCGATTGCTTCTTCAAGGCCATGTTCAGACTCCTGACGCATGCGTCCAGGGACGCGTTCGAACGGACCTCCCGTGGGCCCGCTGCTCAACGCTCTGCAAAAACGAGTCCCACGGCGCTGTCCAAGTCCGACGTCAGGGCCAGACAATGACCGTCACTGGAAAGCAAGTACACGAGGTATCCATCACGTTCCAAGTAGGGGTCGTGATCTTCGAGGTCGTCGGCAGTGCAGCGTGTGACTCGAATTGGCTGCCTGCTCGCGCGCAGCTCACTCAACGTCTCTTCGCTGAGCCCTTTCTCATCCAATTGCTGGACGATCTCCGCGATTTCAGTCGATGTCATGGTTTCTCCTTCGCCCCTTCGGCGGGGTAGGCCGCCAGCGCCTTGCGCATCCAAGGAGGTGGCGCGTCTCGAATCACCCGTTGCAACAACTGCAGGACGTGAACACAGGGAACCGGATGGGCCTGCTTGACGACGTGGACTCCCATCCGTACGAATGCGGCCATCGCCGGACCACCCACCGACAAAGTGTAGACAATGTGACAATCGCTCAGCATCGCGGCTCGAGCAGCAACGTCACAATCGAGACTGTTGGTCCCCACTCCCCGCGCCGGGTAACGCACGTCGACCAGCGGTGCGTCCGCTTCACCCACCTGATAAATCAGAAAGCGCCGGCAGCGCATCACTCCCCCATCGAGCCAGCGGCCCTCGTGCGACGTGAACGCGACACGCAGAGACCGGGGCAATTGTACGGCCGGGCAGGTCACGAGCCGAAGATCTTCGTTGGCATCACCCGCGTCCCGCAAGCCCGTCTTCAGTTGGCGGACGGCGCGCTGAACGCTCGCGGCGCTGGGCTTGGTCCCGAACTCCGCCAACGCCCCGCGCAAACCGCGCACCCCAACGCCGCCCAACGCCTCGACACTGAGCTGGCCGTCCGTCAGCTTGATGAGTGCGTTGATCACCGAGCGCAGCTCCACCCGGGGAAGCTCCCGAGCAGCCGCGCCGATCCGAAACGCGACATCGCGAGTGAGCACTGGTTTCTGAGACATGACGCAGGCCCCGCGGGGAGGGCACTGACCGCACCCTCCCCGTCCACGCCGGACTACTCCTCAGCCGCGACGATACACCCGGGAACCGGGCACACCTCTTCGCAGCGGGGCGCATCGAAGTCGCCCTCGCACTCGGTACACGTACGGGCGTCGATGCGAAAGACCCCCTTGTGGGGCGTAATCGACTGAGTCGGACAGACCGGCTCGCAGTCGCCACACGCAGTACATTCTGCGGCAATGATCATCATGGCCATGCTGGCCTCCTTTCATTGAGTGGCCAGTGAGGAAAGCGACTGACGGGCAGCCGCAATCCTCACCGGGCCAGGTTCAATCCTCCGACAAACGGTTCGCGCGAACGGTCTTCGGGAGATTGGGCCGTCCCTGCGGCTCGAGGTAGTAGCGGGACCCATCGCTGAGGGTGAGCTCCCCGCCCCACTTCTCGGCGCTATCGTGTTCGAGAGCGACGACGACTTCCTCCAGGTCCTTTTTCGCGAGATAAAAGATCAGCTCGCCGGACTCACCCTTACGCAGTATCACGTTTGCCATGCTTCGTTGCCTCTTCAGCGGATCAGGTCGTAGTTGAAGTCCGTCGTCATCATGCCGCGGGTATCGTCGTCGAGACGATCGAGCACCGCGTTGACGAGCGTGGTGAGCATCTGCATTGCACCCTCGTAACCCAGTGTCGTCTGTCGATGCAGGTGATGCCGATCGAAGATTGGGAACCCAATTCGGATCAGCGGCACTTCGAACTCCTTGCCCTTGTGCAGTGTATCGCGCTGGATGAACTTTCCGTAGGAATTGCCAATCATGAAGTCTGGCTTGTCCGTGAACACCAACGACCGCATGTGCCACAGATCCGCTCCGATGTAGACCTTGCAGTTGCTGCCGTAGGGTGACTCGGCGAGGACCTTCTCCACCGCCTTCTTCCAACGCTTGTTGGCGTTGTTGCACAAGATGTGGACCGGTTCCGCACCGACCTCGAGCAGGAACTTGACCATGCCCATGACGAAGTCGGGGTCACCCCACAGTGCGTAGCGTTTGCCGTGCAGCCACGTGTGCGAGTCGGTCATCATATCGACCAATCGTCCACGTTCCTTGGCAAGCGACTCCGAAACGGGCTTGCCGGTCAGTTCACTGACCTTCATGAGCCACTGGTCCGTCCAGTCCAGCCCCATGGGGATTGCCAAGTCGGGAACACTGTGCTTCCAGGTACCCTTGAGGAACTTGGTGGTCTTCGTCGACTGCCAGGGCTGCAATACCAACGTATCGATGCCGTTCGGAGCATCGCGCACTTCGTCCAGAGTGGTCCCACCCGAGTACATGCGAAAGTGCCCATCCGCCGGCGTGTCGAGCACTTCCTCTGGATCACTGAGCATCGTGAAGTCCACGCCCATCTCAGAAAGCATGCGCTTGACCACGCGGAAGTTGCCCAGGTAGGTCTCAAACCCCGGGATCACGTTGAGCTTCCCGTTCTTGCCGGGTTGCTTGTCTTCCATGTGGTTGAGAGTGAAGTATCGGGCGATACCTTCGAACATGTTGTCCCAACCGGTAACGTGACTTCCCACGAAGCTGGGCGTATGCGCAAACGGAGTGGGATAGTCGTCGGGAACGCGTCCGTCCTTCTTTGCGTTGTTGATGAAGGCGTTGAGATCGTCGCCGATGACTTCGGCCATACACGTCGTGCTGACTGCGATCATCTCGGGTTTGTAGATCTCCCGAGCATTCTGCAGCCCCGCGAACATGTTCTTCTGGCCCCCGAAAACGGCCGCGTCTTCAGTCATCGAGTCGCTCACGCACGCGATCGGCTCCTTGAAGTGGCGGTTGAAGTACGTGCGAAAATACGCGACACAACCTTGACTACCGTGCACGTACGGCATCGTCTTCTCGAATCCGAGCGCGCAAAGAACGGCACCCAGTGGTTGGCAAGCCTTGGCGGGGTTGACCGTCAACGCCTCTCGTTTGAAGTTGAGCTCTTGGTATTCCTTGGTCGTCGTCCACTCGAACACTTCGTCGAGCTTTTCCTGGGGGTGCTTTTCTTCGAAGTCCCGCGCTTTGCGGGCGAGCGTGTCTCGATACTCTTCCTCACGGAACAGCGGATAACTGGGTTTGATGTCTTCTACGGTCTGGGGCATTGGATCCTCCTCGTCACTCATCCGTGACTTTCGGGGGTCTAGCAGCCCGTGGCGAAAGTCTCCCGTCGCCGGACGCGGCGGGGCACGGGCATCTGCGTTGTCGGCTCGGGCCTCAAATAGCTGCAGTATTCTCAGCCCTCGCTCCTAGCATCTACCCGCGCCGCGCTCGCGCCGGAACTCGGTCCGACTTTCACCACGGGCTGCAAGGGGTTGTTTGATAACTCTTCGAGCAAACGGCACATGAAAGAACCGTCGGCCGTCACTCGACGTTCGGTTGGGTGCTGACCGCACGCCCCGTTCACGACGCAGAATGCACTGCCATGCCGTAAACGAGGGCGGCCATCGACCTGGGACCGGGTTCTACGAGATCACCGATACCTTTTCGGAGCCGTTCTCACTCTCCACCGGCCGCGGCGCGAATCGACTGGGTAGCTGTCGCACCGACCGTCGCCTGCTGCCAGGGCGCGGCAAGCTTGCCCCAACACGGATTGTTCAGGGTCATGTCCATGTCACGGGCAAAAATCGCGAACCCATCGTAGCCGTGATACGGGCCCGAATAGTCCCAGGAATGCATCTGACGGAACGGGATGCCCATCTTCTGGAAGATGTACTTCTCCTTGATCCCCGACCCAATCAGATCCGGCTTGAGCCGCTTGACGAACTCTTCGAACTCGTAGCCAGTGACGTCGTCGTAGAGCAAGGTAGCACTGCCCATCTCCTTGAGCGTCCGGTCGTAATCATCGTTGTGACCGAACTCGTAGCCGGTGCCGATGACCTCCATACCGAGGTCCTCGTAAGCCCCGATCACGTGTCGCGGCCGCAGCCCGCCAACGAAAAGCATGACGCGCTTGCCCTCCAAGCGGGGACGATACTTCACGACCACCGGTTCCCACCGGGCCTTGTACTTGGCGATCACCTCTTCGCACTTGGCCTGAATCGACTCGTCGAAGAACGCGGCAATCTTTCGCAGCGACTCGTCACACTTCGTGGGCCCGAAGAAATTGTACTCCATCCAGGGGATGCCGTACTTCTCTTCCATGTGACGCGAGATGTAGTTCATCGAACGATAGCAGTGAACCAGGTTCAACTTCACCTTCGGCGTCAACTCCATCTCGCTCAACGTACCGTCTCCCGACCACTGGGCTACCACGCGCAGCCCCATCTCCTCGAGCAGCGTGCGAGATGACCACGCATCGCCACCGATGTTGTAGTCGCCAATGATCGCCACGTCGTAGGGTGTCTGCTCGAACGAAGTATCTTCGTCGCGTTTGCTCAGCACCCAATCCCGAACGGAGTCGTTCGCGATGTGGTGACCAAGCGATTGGGAGACCCCTCGGAAGCCCTCGCAACGAACCGGCACGACCGTCTTACCGTGTTCGGCCGTCTTCTTCTTCGAAACGGCCTCGATGTCATCGCCAATCAACCCGATCGGACACTCGGACTGGACCGTGATTCCCTTGTTCAACGGAAACAGCCCTTCAATTTCATCGATCAGCTTGGCGAGCTTCTTGTCGCCGCCAAAAACGATATCCTTCTCTTGGAAGTCCGAAGTGAAGTTCATCGTGACGAACGTGTTCACGCCCGTGGTACCGATGTAGTAGTTGCGACGGCCGGCGCGGGAGTACTGACCGCAACCGACGGGACCATGCGAGATGTGAATCATGTCCTTCACCGGCCCCCACACGACGCCCTTCGAACCGGCGTACGCACAACCACGGATCGTCATGACTCCGGGCAGGGACTTCTTGTTGGATGTGATGCACTTCTTCGAGCGGTCCAGTTCAGGATCGTTCGGCGCCAGGTGCTTCTGGCGTTCCTTCTTGGCTTCTTCCGGATAGATCTCGAGTACCTCTGCGATGAGGGCTTCGGTCTCTTCACGCGTCATCTCGGGCATAATCTTGCTCCTTCAAATGAGTGTGTAGTTCAACGTGTGCGCCACCGGGCGAGCTTGCCTGGCAAAGCGCGGGGGTCTGGGGCGGCCGCGCGAGGTGCGTAGCCGCCCCAGGGGCTTCAAGCAGTCGCCTCTTGTGCGGCGGTCTGCCCGATGATCGTCTCGTCCTCTTCGTCGAGGATGCCAAACTCCATCAACAGCTCTTCCAACTCGTCCATCGTCAGCGGCTGAGGGATCACGAGGTTCTTGTTCTCGATGATCTTGCTGGCCAGTTGGCGGTACTCGTCCGCCTGGTTGCACTTCGGATCGTACTCGATCACCGTCATGCGTCGGATTTCTGCCCGCTGAACGGCGTTATCCCGCGGCACGAAGTGGATCATGTGTGTACCCATCTTGGCGGCCAGCGCCATGATTAGCTCGTCCTCTCGGTCCGTGTTGCGCGAGTTGCAGATCAAGCCGGCCAAACGCACGCCGCCGGAGTTGGCGTACTTGACGATGCCTTTGCCGATGTTGTTGGCGGCATACATCGCCATCATTTCGCCGGAACAGACGATGTAGATTTCCTGCGCCTTGTTCTCGCGGATTGGCATCGCAAACCCGCCGCAAACGACGTCGCCGAGGACGTCGTAGAATACGAAGTCCAGGTCGTCATCATACGCGCCTTCCTCTTCCAGGAAGTTGATCGCGGTGATGACCCCGCGACCGGCACAACCAACACCGGGCTCAGGACCACCAGATTCCACGCACTTGATGTTCGCGTAGCCGACCTTCAGGACCTCTTCGAGCTCCAAGTCTTCCACGCTACCCGCCTCAGCGGCGAGGTGCATGATGGTGTTCTGTGCCTTTGCGTGAAGAATGAGCCGAGTGGAATCCGCCTTTGGATCACAACCGACGATCATCACTTTCTTGCCGAGTTCGGCCAGCGCTGCCACCAGGTTCTGTGTCGTGGTAGACTTGCCGATCCCACCTTTTCCATAAATAGCGCATTGTCGCATGTCGTTATTCTCTCCTTCCTCGATGTGAGGCTCGGTAGCCGTTGCTTCGGCCCTGACAGCCTTTTCGCATCAGCCGTGCCAGCGCGTTCTGCATCCACTGTGCCAGCGTTGCCGTCGTGGAACCAAAACAGGGAACGAGGCTTTCTATCGTCGTCTTCGGTGAATACCGAGATGCGGATGGCTCGACGGCCACCTCGCGTGCCGTCGCGTTCCGGACAAACACCAAGAGATTGTTTGTTTTGGTTCACGTCAGGAAACGCGCCTGGAACTCGAAGCGATCGGAGACGAAAAGCTCCGACGCGCCCAGTCGCCCCGAAGGCAGGCCAGCCACCCACAGCTCCGCGCGCATCACTGCGCGGCGATGGGCGAGCACGATTGTCGGGCAGTTCGAACCCCTGTTGAGTCTCATGTAGAGCACTCAGTCCCTGTGATTCTGCCCAAATGGCACAACGGCCCAAGACCGAGTTTCCTCGGATCTGGGCCGCCGTGCGTTCGACTTGCGGAATGTTCAGGTCGTCGCTGACGTCGCGTCCCCTCGCTTCATCCAAGCGACGTAACCACCTGCCAAGCTGTAGACACGAACGAACCCTGCAGCGCTGAACAGACGCGCCTTGTCCATGCTCACGTTGCCGCGATAGCAATAGATGAGCACTGGGCGATGTAACTCGCGGCGCTTCACCAGCGCCTCGAGCAAATCGTCGTGGAGCAGCATCGCGCCGTCGATATGGCCGGCGCGATACGACGGCGCATCCCGGGCGTCCAACACGACGGGGGTTTCCTCGTCGAGCAGCTTCTCAGCCTCGCCGATGGTGATTTGTAGCGGTGCCATGGTCGATGCTCCCTATCTGCGCCACAAACCCCTCACGGCGAGGCAACCAGCCCGGCCTCGGTCGGTGTACGGGCGCGGACGCTCAACGCGTGAAGACTCCCGGTTCGGAGCTCTTCACTGAACAACTGCAGCACACAGCGTTGGCGAGAGACGATGGACATCCCGTGAAATGCGTTCGAAATGACGGTTACGGCGAAGCTGCAGTCCTCACCGTCGACCTGGACTGCGGATTCGGGAAGCGCGCTGGCGATTCGGTCCGATACGGCTTTCGGATTCATGTCCCCTCCCCAGTCGGCAACTCTCCGCTTGCAGTGCTGTCGACGGCAAGCAGCCGCGCCAACGACCCATCCTGAACCATCTCGGCAATGATGTCGCTTCCGCCGACGAGTTCGCCACGAATGAACAGCTGTGGGAAGGTCGGGAACTGCGAGACGCGAGGTAGTCCCTCGCGAATGCGGGGTGCAGACAACACGTCGACGTAGGCGAAGTTCTGCTGGACGCTGCGCAACGCGCCGACCGCACGCGCCGAGAAGCCACACTTGGGTTCGTCGGGGGTGCCCTTCATGAACAGGACGACTGGATTCGAGGCAATCACACCTCGGATCTGATCTTCAGCGCTCATCTGCAAGCTCCTTTTTCTAGTCTCCAGCCCGGCGTACGGGTGGCCTTCGAAAGGACCATTCGCAATGTTCGGGCCAACGCCGAGCTCGGCGCGACTCTTGCTCCATTGCCTGTCGCCACCGCGCGCTCGTCGGCTTTTCCGCTCAGAAGGCGCCGCTAGTGAAGCACCAACGGTGCGCCATCAACCTGTAAGCAACGTGACAAGCTACTCCGCCACTGTCGGCTTTGAGACAAGGAACCTCAGATGACCCCACCCAATCCAGGCGACGTCGTATACGCGGCAACCGATTTGCACAACGACGGCTCTCATCCGGAGTTCGCAACGGGCGAAACCGTCGTTCGTGCTGGCACCCGCGGTGTCCTGGTGCGCATCGGCCACGTCGAGGAGACACTGGCCGAGCTCTACTTGGTTCGCTTCGAAGCGGCCAGTGGTGATCTGGGCCCGCCAATCGGGTGCTGGCCAAAAGAACTCACTCCAGCGACCGATGACCCCGCGCCAAAGGACCTCCACGACTCATCGGCAAGCCCGAAGGAAGGATGTTGAAATGAACGAGCTACCAGAATTCCAAGAGATACCATTGAGCGACCTTCCCGACGAGCACGCGGTCATCCAGGTTCCGCTCATGAAGAAGAAGCGGCGTGTGCTCGGCTACGCCATGCGGCGTACTACCGGATTCGTGGTGTATCTCGACTCTTGCCCACACTTCGGTTCTCCCTTGAGTGACGACGGCATCCCACTCGATGCGACGGGAAACGTGACTTGCTCTGCCCACCGTGCGGCGTTCAATCGGGAGACCGGCATCTGCTTCCAGGGCCCGTGCGCCGGAAAGGGTCTCACCGAAGTACCATTTGAGGTCACTGGCGAAGCACTTCGCATCCGAACTCAAATCGCACGACCGCGTCCAACGCCATGAGCACGAGTGTTGCTCTCCGCGTCATCGGTCACGTACGCAGCCAGTTCGCATCACCCCAGAACATGCCAATACAACCGGTCGACGTTGGTCCCCTCCAGAGTATCGAGCTCGACCCGGACTTTGGACCCGCTCTGTGCGACCTGGAGGGATTCGAACGAATTTGGGTTCTCTTCCATTGTCATCTGAGCCGCGACTGGCAGGCGTTGGTCCAACCATTTCTGTGTTCGCAACCCAAGGGAGTGTTCGCGACACGCGCCCCCTCGCGGCCGTCGCCCATCGGATTGTCGAACGTGGCGCTGCATCGCGTTGACACGACCCGCAGTCGAATCGAAGTCACTGGTCTCGACGCCGTCGATGGAACGCCAGTTCTCGACATCAAGCCCTACGTCCCATCGTTCGACTCGCATCCAGAGAGCGTTGCCGGCTGGCTCGAAAGCGCCGAACCACATGGCGTCCGAAGCGATGGACGCTTCGTGCGCTGAACGCAAGGAATTGGCTCTTGGCCGGAGTCCGCGCGGGCACTTCACGACTGGGTCGTCGGCGCGGGGGTTTCGTCTCGAAGCGCTCAGGGCAAGGCAGAGCGCTTCGGACGATGCAGCGCTATTCGAGCAACTGAGTCGGGTCCTCGCAAACGACGGTGAGCCCGAGTCGTTCGCAAAACCGTCGCTCTTTCGCCGTCGGGTTCTCGATGAAGATCCAGCCGGCATCAGCGCTCGCGCCGTACATCAGTTCCGTCAGGATCATCCGTTCCGTGTCGCGGGTCAAACGCAGCCCGAGGATCAGATAGCGCTTACCCAAACGCCGTTCTTTCAAGAACGAGGGAATGGCGAATCCACCCATCAACTCGGTGATGTAGTCGACGAAGTCAGCATCCGATGCGATGAAAGTCGGCTCCGGCGTGGGCGTTCCCAGCGGCTTGAACAGCACCGGCAACCGCGGATTGACCTCACTCGAACTCCGGGCGACGTAGCTCCCTCCATCAAACTCGAATATCTTGAATCGATAATCAGTACCAGCGATGCGAGCAATGCCCAACACCAACGTGTGGGCCCGGTTCTGATACTCGTCCTGCATCAAGCGATCCCGATTCGTGTCGATCACGTAGGGCAAGCCCAGGCCCGCAAGCCACGAGTGAACTCTCGACGAGGTCCAGCTCTGTCTTGCGTATGTCTGGGTGAGTGCCCGCTCTACGTGTTGCCGGCCCTTTTTCAACTCGAGGTTCATCGCAGCGCGAGGAAACTCGTACATGAGCTTGGGCGCCATCGGACGACCATCGTTGACCGCGAGGATCAGGCTGTCCGAGTCCGCGGGTATGGGGTCTCCCGTCGAACGGTCCACCACGCCGGTGAGGGCGGCGGGTCCGAGGTAGGGCACCACCGCGCCGGATGTCAACCCTGCGCGAATACCAGCAATCACGTCGTTCGTCGTCATCGTCATCTCACCCTGCCGCCAATTGTGGCGCGCGTTCCTTGGTTTCCGTTTCAACACGTTCCAGCGTCAGGTCGCCGTTGCCGTCACATGTCAACACGCAGTGCGCCGACTCTTCGAACGGCAGCTCGAACATGGTCGGCAACAACGCGCGCTCGAGCACGGAGCGCAACCCGCGAGCTCCCGTGCCCGCGTCCAGCGCCACTCGCGCGACACGCTCCAAGGCAGGCGTTGTAAACTCGATAGATGTACCACCTTGCGCGAACAGGACCTGGTACTGACGCGTCAGCGCGTTCTTGGGTTCGCGCAAGATCTTCACCAACGCCGACTCGTCTAGTTCCTCGAGGCCCGCGAGCACCGGAAACCGCCCCAAGAATTCAGGAATGAACCCGAAGCTCCTAAAGTCTCGGTTCTCGACCTGCGCGACGTACGCGCTCCAATCGTCCTGGTCGCCCGACGCGTCGCTGGCCGCGCCGAATCCAATCCGCTTCGCTGGCCGAACACGCTTGGCGACGTTCTCCAGCAGCCCCTCGAAAGCGCCACCAGCAATGAACAGTATGTTCGACGTATCGACGTACTCCTTGCCTTCTCGTTCCTTGCCCTTCTGCTTGGGAATCGCCACACGATGCCCTTCCACGAGCTTCAGGAGCGCCTGCTGTACGCCTTCACCGGAGATGTCACGGACCCCCGTAGCCCCTTGGGAACGTCGGGCAATCTTGTCTATCTCGTCGATGTAGATGATCCCCCACTCGGCCCGGCTCACGTCCCCGCCAGCGGCATCCAAGAGGCGGTGGATGATCGTGTCGACGTCCTCCCCGACATACCCAGCCTGGGTCAACGTCGTCGCGTCAGCGACGGCAAACGGCACACCCACCAGCTGCGCCAGCTTTTTGGCCAGGAGCGTCTTGCCGCTCCCGGTGGGACCGAAAAGCAGCACGTTGGACTTCTCCAGCTCCACGGACTGCTCGCCCGCCGCCACCTGACTTTGCAACTGAGTCTCGAGCCGTTGATAGTGGTTGTACACGGCCACTGCCAGCACCCGCTTGGCCGCCTCTTGCCCAATGACGTACTCGTCCAGCTGCGCTTTGATCCGTTTGGGTGTCGGAACATCCCCACGCGGATTGCCCGTCGCGCGACGGCTCCCCCACGCCGACACGACGCGATGCGCACACTGCACACAGGCCTCGCAGATGAATCCATCTTGTCCCGCAATCAGTGGAGTACCCGGACTTTGTGGTGCGCCGCAGAAGGAACAGCAAGATACGGAAGGCACTTCAGTTGGCATCTCGTTTCTCCTGGGCGACCTTGTGGACCCAACGCTTCTGGGCTTCGCGCCGTCGACGTTCGAGCAGAGCGTTGCTCAGAGGCTCCATCACCTCCTGGAACGTCCGGTACCCTTCCGGTTCGATACCCTTGCAAAACAGCAGGTGCCACCCCATCTGCGACCGAACCGGTTGACTCACCTCGCCTTCGGCCATCGCAAATGTCGTCGTCTCCAGCTCTGGGAAGACGGTCCCGCGCACGACCCACCCCAAGTCACCGCCGGACAGCGACGTGGGGCACTCCGAATGCCGCGTCGCCAGTGCAGCAAAGTCCTCTCCTTCACGCACGCGTCGCGCGATCTCCTCGATACGGGACTTGGCGGCAACCTCGTGGTTCTCGGGGAACTGGTCCTGAACCGTAATCAGGATGTGGCTCACCTGACGTCGCTCGGGGGTCACCCAGCGCCCTGGATAGCGATCGTAGTAGCGGCGTAACTCTTGCAACGTCGGCGCGGACACCGCGCTCGAAACTTCGGAAAGGGTAGCCTTGAGCCATTCGCTGCGAAACAACTCTCGCGCCACTTGCTGAGGCGAAACCCGATTCGCCGCCATCTGTTCCAACAGCTCCGGATCTCTGTCGCAGAACTCGAGAATGTCGTCTTGGGAAGGCACCGTCTCACGAACCCTTGCGGCCTCCGGTGTCCGAAGAATCCATGTCGTGAGTTGTTCCCGGGGGGATAGTTCGGGCTGTGGCTCAGATAGGGCGTGCGCGCTCATTGCTCAGTTGCTCCTTCAATCGAGGTAAGGGGTACGAACGACTCTCCAGCGGCGTCTTTCAACACCTTGAAGACCTTCTCCTGCAACGGCGTCGAGTCGACGAAGTCCTGATACGCTCGCTGAAGCAGAACACGATGTACGTCTCGTTGGGCCGCCTCACCCTGAGGCATGGACGGCCGCGCCCGCTGAAGATAGTCGTGGTACCGCTGCAAGATGTGCAAACGGTTCACTTGGACGACGACAGCATCGTACTCCAGCGAAAAGTAGTTGAGGAAGTCCTCGGCGGAGCTCAATTCCGCCATGTCTTCTTCGAGTTGGGTCATGCTGATTGCTCCTAATGTGAAACTCTGCAACGACGCGCGTTGCGGTAAGGTGTTCATACCCCGGAAGCAAACTCCAGTAGTGCTCGGCACCCCAACCGGTCGCGGCTGTCGAACTGCGCGACAGCCGACAATACCGATCGCGCGGTTTCCCAATCCCCCAATCGAAGACTGAGATAGCCAACACCCTTCAGCGCTTGTAGGTAGAATCTCGCAAGTCCAGGGTTGACCCTGAACACACGCTGGAATTCGCCACCCAGTCCCGTATCGACTTCGGAAATCCCGAGTTGGCGCGCTGCAATTGTCGCTGCTTCGATACCTACCTCTCTGGCGCCTTGCAAGTCGTGCTGATAGTACCGATAGCGATAAACGGCCACCAACACAGCAAGACTTTCGGGTTCCAGATCTCGGGCCTGCTGCAGTGCCCGAGCCGCCTGGGGTTCACCGTACGTCCTCGACGCCAGGTCCAGCAGATCACAAACCTGCTCAGAGTCTTCCCGCTCGAAGTACAGCTCGGGGCGCTCGAACTCAAGAAGGTCCATGTTCCGTCTCCATGGTGTCCCGGGTAACTTGCAACCACGCCATCGAATAGAAGAGTAGGAGCTCCTTGCGAGTCGGTGGCCGCTTGAACTGCATCGCGTGCTGACGCACCTGAGACAAGATGTAGCGCACCTCCTCCTGCTCGAGCTCGATGCCGAGATCGGCGAAGACCTTGCGTACTGCACGCGCCCCGGAGTGCTTACCGAGAACTATCGTGTGTGCGCGCCCGAACGATTCGGCATCGAGTCCGTCGTAGTTCTGTACGCACTTGAGCAGTCCATCGACGTGTACGCCCGATTCGTGCGTGAACACGCCGCGTCCGACGATGCTCTTCTGGACAGGTACTCGCCTCCCGGAGGCCTTGGCAACGAGTCGAGAGATCCCCTGAAGCTCCTGCCGTCGGACTCCGGTACTGATCCCATAGAGCTGTTCGAGACCGACGACCAGCTCCTCCAATGCGGCGTTTCCCGCGCGCTCACCCAATCCATTTACCGTCGTATTGACGTGGGTGGCGCCACCGACGATCGCAGCGAGACTGTTCGCGGTCGCCAGACCCAGGTCGTCGTGCGCATGCACCTCGAGCTCCATGTCGGTTAGCGCGCGAAGCTTGGAGAACGCGCCACGGATCCCGAACGGCTCTGCGACACCGAGTGTATCGGCGTAGCGGAACCTCCGCGCTCCAGCTGCCTGAGCCCGGTCGACGACTCGCGCCAAGAACTCGAAGTCCGCCCGGGAAGCGTCTTCGCCGCCAACGCAGACCCCGAAGCCCAAGCTGCGCACGATGCTGCAGCACGTCTCGAGTTGCTTGACCACCCACTCCCGATCGCGCCCCAGTTTGTGCTGGATGTGCTGGTCGGAAACGGGGACCGATATGTCGACCACATCAATCGGAAGGTCTTCGAGCAAAAGCACATCGGCGACGTTGCAGCGGCTCCAGACGACCAGCTTCGCATCGATGTCCATGCTCGCGATGGCAGCGATCCCCTCGCGCTCTTCGGGCCCCATGGCTGGCACGCCGACCTCTAATTCGGGCACGCCAGCGTCCGACAGACGCTTGGCGATGGCGACCTTCTCCTCCAGTGTGAACGCCACACCAGCGGTCTGCTCACCATCGCGGAGCGTCGTGTCGTCAATGACAATCCGTCGGGTGTCTGGCATGGCTCGTCCACCTCACGCGTACACCGGTGCAAATGCCTCTTCCGGATTCGCCTTGGGCCCGTCCTCGCCCCAATACGGAGAGAGCTTGCGCAAGCGAGCCACTACTCCCGGTACTTCGCTGATCACCCGGTCGACCTCTGCTGCAGTGGTATGGGTCGACAGCGAGAAGCGGACCGTCCCGTGAGCGGCGGTATAGGGGATCCCCATCGCCTTCATCACGTGGGAAGGCTCCAACGAGCCTGAAGTGCATGCAGATCCACTCGAGGCCGCAATCCCCGCCTTGTTGAGCAGCAACAGGATTGCCTCGCCCTCGATGAACTCGAACGCGATGTTGGCTGTATTTGGCAGGCGATTCGATGGGTCCCCGGTCACGAAACAGCGGGGGACGGCCGACAGGATCGCGCTCTCGAGGCGGTCACGCAACCCCCGCACTTTCGTGTTCTCCACGTCGATGTTCTGCAACGCGAGCTCCGCCGCCTTACCCAGCGCTACGATGCCCGGTACGTTCTCGGTACCCGCACGTCGGCCCCGCTCTTGATGCCCCCCGCGGAGCAATGGTCGAAAACGTGTCCCACGTCGGACGTACAGGGCGCCAACGCCTTTGGGAGCATGCAGCTTGTGGCCTGAAAGTGACAGCATGTCGACTTTCGACGACTTCATGTCGATGGGCAGTTTTCCAACGGCCTGGACGGCGTCCGTGTGAAACAAGACCCCCGCTTGGTGCGCCAGCTCAGCCATCTCAGAGATGGGGAACAGGGTCCCCGTCTCGTTGTTCGCCCACATCACCGATACCACGGCGACCTGATCCGAAAGCGCTTGCTTGTACTGATCGAGGTCGAGTCGTCCGCGCTCGTCCACGGTCAGCCAGTGAACCTTGTAACCCTCATTCTTCTCCAGATAGCTGCACACATTGAGAACAGCCGGGTGTTCGACGGTCGTCGTGATGATTTCTTTTCGCTCCGGCTGAGCTCTGACGGCCGAGAGGATTGCGGTCGAGTCCGACTCACTTCCGCACGACGTGAACACGATCTCCGTCGGCAATTCGGCGCCAAGCAGCTGTTGGACCGACTTTCGAGCGTCCGACAACGCCTTCGCAACCCGGTTACCGAAGCTGTGCAGGGACGAGGGATTGCCAAACTGCTCGGAGAGAAACGGCAACATCGCTGCCACGACTTCCGGCGCGACCTGCGTCGTCGCATTGTTGTCCAGGTAGATGTCGGACATCGCTCAGCCCCCCATTTGCACGAGTTGCTTCTTCGCTTGAGTCGGGACGACCTTGATGAACTCGCCGGTAGCCTCCATCAGCCGTTGCTGCACCAGACCCAACGTTGCCGATGCCAACGAGCAGCCGGAGCACGCCCCGGTGAGCTCCACGTAAACCGTGTTTCCGTTGATGTCGACGAGTTCGATGTCTCCGCCGTCCGCTTTGAGTGTCGGTCGGACACTGGCAACAGCCTGCTCGATTCGACGAATGCGCTGCAAGTCCGTGAGCTGCGGCGGTCCATTCGGCGGCGCGCTTCCTTCCCCCGCAGACGCCGCAATCGCCGGGACGTCCGATCCAGGTTCGGGGGCGGGTTGTTCGTCGTCCATGTCGGCGAGGACGTCGACGAGGATCTCCTCGATGCCTTCGTGACAGCAAGCGCAGCCGCCACCTGCCTTGGTGTAGTTGACGACGTCTTGCACGGTGGTCAGGCGGTTCTCGCGGACGACGCGTTCGATCATGGCCGCGTCGATCGCAAAGCACTTACACACCAAGGCGCCCTCTTCGTGATCGTCGGACCAAGTCTCGCCGCGATAGTTCGCGATGGCAGCATGCAGCGCCTCACGCCCCATCACTGAACAGTGCATCTTCTCGGGCGGAAGCCCATCGAGGAAGACAGCGATGTCGTTGTTGGTAACGTCCAACGCCTGATCCAGGGTCATCCCCTTCACGATTTCCGTCAATGCCGAGGATGAAGCGATCGCCGATCCGCAACCGAACGTCTCGAACCCCGCATCGAGAATGACGTCGCTGTCGGGGTCGACTCGGAGCGTCAGTCTGAGGGCATCCCCGCAGGCGATGGATCCCACCTCGCCGACACCATTCGCCTCGGCGACTGCCCCCGCGTTGCGAGGATTGAAGAAATGATCTTTGACTTTTTCAGTGTAGTCCCACATGGCAACCTCTCAACGTGCGCGAGTACTCAACAGGAGAACGACTTTCCGCAGCCACAAGCAGCGGACGCGTTCGGATTCTGAAACTTGAAACCGGACCCCTCGAGTCCTTCGACGAAGTCGACGGTCACACCTTCGAGCATTTCTGCGCTCGTCGCCTCGACGAACAACGTGGCGTCGCCGGAAGTGACGATGATGTCGCCATCACCAGCAGCATTCTGAATGCTCATCTTGTACTGTAGACCGCTGCACCCGCCGTTCTCGACCGCGATGCGGACGCCGCCCTGAGGTGCATTTCCGCCGACGAACCGAGCAATGGCCTTGGCGGCATTCTCTGTAAGCGTGATCATGGGTATCTCCTTCGCCTATCTGACCTTCATGAGTGCACGCGTTGTGCCAGGATGCTCGCGCGCGGCTCACGGCGGCACGGGGCTGAAACGAAGCGGCCTAACTGCGCCAAACGAGCCGAACGCGTGCTTCACTCAGACGGCGCCGGGACGTTCATCGCCCGCGGTCTGGTGCGACCGGGCGCTCGCAGCCGTTGGTGCGGTGTCACAAAACGCACCACCCATTGCTGATTGTCGCACTTGCGACATGCACGTTCTTCGCGTTTTGGCACGGACGCGACGTCCCCCGGCACGTCTCGTCACCAACTCATCGACGTTGTCGGACCACCGCAGTCGGATCAGAATCGGGGGACTTCGATTCGCAATATCTGGATTCGATACGCCACTTGCCGCGGCGTCATCCCGAGCAGACGAGCGGCCTTTGCTTGAACCCATCCAGCCCGCTCGAGGGCGGCCAGCACGCGTTCCCGTTCGTCGACGTTAGGATCTCGCAAATCGATCGTCGGCGGGGCACCCGACACGGGCGCATGGGTGGTCCGCTCGAGGCCCACCCCCGCCCGCAACACGGCGTCCCGATCGATCACCTCCGAGTCGCTCATGATCGCCGCACGCTCCAGACAATTCTCCAACTCCCGAACGTTGCCCGGCCAATCGTGCAGGGTGAGCGCCCGGACCGCGCTGTCGGTCACTCGCAACTCTCGCCCCTGCGCCTTTCCGATCTTCTTGGCGAGGTACTCTGCCAAGTCGCCAATGTCTTCTTTGCGTTCGCGCAGGGCGGGAGTGAAGATCGGCATGACGTTCAGCCGGTAGAACAGATCCTGACGGAACTTGTTCTCCTCCACCTGCTGCTCCAAGTCGCGGTTCGTGGCAGCGATCACCCGCACGTCGACACGTATCGTCTGAGTTCCCCCCAACCGTTCGTACTCTCCTTCTTGAAGCACGCGCAGCAATTTCGCCTGAAACGAGGGCGATATCTCTCCAATCTCGTCGAGGAACAACGTACCGCGATGCGCCTGCTCGAACCGTCCCGTGTGGCGAGTCAACGCGCCAGTAAACGCCCCTTTCTCGTGACCAAATAGCTCCGATTCGAGCAGATTGTCCGGGAGCGCGGCGCAGTTGAGCTTGACGAAGGGGCCTCGTGCACGAGGAGAATTGAAATGGATCGCGTTGGCGATGAGCTCCTTCCCGGTCCCTGATTCTCCGAGGATCAACACCGTGGTGTTCCACTTGGCTACCTGGCGTATCTGGGAAAAGATCTGGCGCATGGTCGGCGTTTGCCCGACCAGGTTCTCGAACCCGTAGTTCCCCCTTTCACCAGGGGGCCCGCTCGCCCCGGCAGACCCGCGGCTGGGCCAGTTCGCGCCGTTGTGTTGACCGACCAGTTCCGCCGCCATTTCGCAGAGTGCAGCGACTTCAGCCACCCCCCCTTCGCCGACGCGGGGTTGTACCTCCAAGACGCCCACGACCTGACCGAGCGAGTTTCGTATCGGCACTCCGACGTATGACAGTGTCCGGTCGTAGATGGCACGTTCGCCCTCGAAGCGTGCGTCGGGACCAACCACCTTCGTGACGAGTGAACGGTCGTTTTCTACGATCCACTGTGTAGCTGGACTCTGCATCGCGACCGGACTCTCACCAACTGCCGGCGTGAGTGCAGAGTAGAACGCGGCACGTTCGAGGTCGACGTCGGTTCCGACTGCAGACAGTGCGATTTGTCCCCACGCCGCCTGACCGCGAGCGGCGATCAGGTTGAGAACCTCTGAGAGGGCTGGGATCGGCGAAGCAGACCGGCAAAGCACACTGCTCACGCCAAATAGCGTGCTCAGTGTCGTGGTCTCCTCAGTTGCGCTCATGGCGAAATCCGTCGGGTGTCAAAGGCTCTTTTCATGCGTATCGACTACTGGCCCTCTTGGAGCGGCAGCTCCACGACCATCCTGCAGCCATCGCGGTAGTTGGAGTCGACGTAAACCGTTCCAGAATGTTCACTCACGATGTTCTGAACACGCGTCAGACCCATCCCGGCACCGTCACGCTTGTTCTTGCTGCGCGAGAACAAGGGCTCGAACACCTTGTAGTGTAGGGCCTCGGGGATGCCCGGGCCCGTATCGGCGATCGAAACGACAGCGGTACGCCCTTCGACGCTGGCCTTGACGACGATCGCCCTTTCGGTGCCGCTGCCCATCGCATCGATCGCGTTGTCGATCAGCTCTTTGAAGAGTGCTCGCAGCCGCCCTGGCTTGCCTCGCAACGCGGGGATGTCCCCAATCGCGACATCCACGACGATGTCCTCAGCCATCAAGCGGTGCGTCGAAAGCTGGAGAACCTCGCGCAGGAGTTGCGGAATCGAGGCCTCCTCAACCGGGGTGTCCGGCACCTCCGGAACGGACTCACCCAACCTTTCGAGGAGCTCCCTTCCTTCCCGGACCGCCTGCCGCACGGCCTCGACGAGCGTCTTGTGCGCCAGAGGTTCGTATCCGTGACGTTCGGCTGAACGCAGCGCGGTAGACAGCAGGTTAATCGGCAGTTGGAAACGAAACACCGCCGCGTTGAGGATCTCTTGCAGCTCCTGAACTCGTTCCTCCTCGGCGATCAATGCACGCATCGCGTTGGTTCGTACCTGCGACTCCTGCTCCCTCAGCGAGGTAACGTCGGTCCCAAAGATGAGGAAGTACCGCTGACCACCGCTGCGAAAGAACGCATCCGCACTGCTGTCGTTCTCGTCCAACCACCGCCCCACCAGACTGACCCGCCGAACCCCCACGCCACCCCCGAGTTCGATTTCCAGTTCACGATCTGGAACGGGCGCGCGAGCTTCGCGCAGGTCTGCGAATCGCTCTTCTGCATCGCCACACAGAGCGATTAGCAGCGTCCGACCCAGGTCACCATCGAACACCGATGCGGCATCACGAAATGGGGCGTTACTCAGGGCGACGCCCCCCGAGCCCTCGATCGCAGCAAACCACATGGGCGCGCAGTCCAACAGACTGTCGATGAGAGCACGCTGATTCTGGACGGCCTGTTCGAGCATGTGCTCTTCGGTAACGTCGCGGTGCATTCCCAGGTAGTGAATCGTCGTCCGGGACTCGTCCAACACTGGCGCAACCGTCAACTCCGCGAGGTACCGGGTGCCATCACGCCTCCGATTAACCAAGCGGCCAGTCCACGGGCGTTGCCGAAGCAGCGACGACCACAGCGACTCGTACACGATCGATGGCGTCCGGCGATCAGACAGAACCGATTCGTTGTGGTGCTGCACCTCTTCGAAAGAAAACCCAGTGACGAGCGAGAACGCCCGGTTCGCGTAGAGAATGTTCGCTCGGGGGTCCGTGATGGAGATCGCCACCGGCGCTTGCTCCACGGCTTTGAAGTAGAGCTCAGGTGGCAACCCGAAGCGTTCGAGTGCTCGTTCTTCGTACGTCGGTCGGTTGCGGACCTGCGCCACCGCGCTTCTCGCTTCATCGACGGCGGGTTGGTTCGTGGTTGGCTTCGGTGCACTCATTCGACTGCGCTCCGGTCTGTTCGTTTTCGCTGCCATTGGTTGCGCATGCTCAGTCACTGCGGTGTTAACGAACGCATGTTTCGTTCCGTTGGCTCGCCGATTTCAACGAACGGGTATGCCTCGGAGTTGAAACAGCCCCATGATAGACTCCGGCACGCTCCGATGAACGCGTGAACTTTGCGCGTCTCGTGTCCGGACGGTTTCGCCATCCGGATTTGAAACGCTCGAGCGTTTGTAAGGAACCCGACAAACGACACTCGTTTGTCGACAGCGCCGACGAACGGTACGCCCATGAAGGCGCTGACGGGTGGTCGTCTTTCGCGCTCTTCCGCCTCTCGTCGATCCCGCTGGCGGTCGAAGGTGCGTGGTACGGCACATGCATTGCGCTGAGTTCATGCAACTGTTGGCAGAACTGCTGGACGCCGTGCTCGTACACAACGTCGTCCTCGCTTACTTCCTGGGTCTGTGTCCCGTGATTGGCGTGTCCAGCAAACGGCAGGGCGCCTTGGGAATGGGCCTTGCAACGACCGCCGTGCTGACACTGG
Source organism: Deltaproteobacteria bacterium (assembly GCA_003235365.1). Taxonomy (GTDB): domain Bacteria; phylum Myxococcota_A; class Polyangia; order Polyangiales; family Polyangiaceae; genus SZUA-265. The sequence goes on along the minus strand of QJWJ01000429.1, from coordinate 14,630 downwards.
CAACACTCCTGGGGTGGCTACTAGAGCACTGGGTACTTGCACCGCTGAGTTTGCAATACATGAAGATCCTGGCATTCATCGTCGTGATCGCTGCGGTCGTTCAGCTGCTCGAGCTGGCCATCAGGCGCTTCTCCGTGGGACTTTACCAGCAGCTCGGTGTTTACCTGCCGCTGATCACGACCAATTGCGCGGTGCTCGGCGCGGCGCTTCTGAACTCCCAACACGAGCGATCCCTTGCAAGCAGCGTTTGCATCGGATTCGGATCCGGCTTGGGGTTCCTGGGAGTGATGTTGGTCTTCGCCGGGCTGCGCGAACGGCTCGCAAGGGCAACCGTCCCGCGCGCCTTTGAAGGTGCGCCCGTCGCCTTTCTGACGGCGGGCATTCTCTCGTTGTCACTGATGGGATTCGAAGGTTTGGGCAAGCACTGACGTCATTGCTCAACCGTATGTCCGAAGAAGTGTGTCCGAAGAAAGAGGACTAATCGACATGATTACCGCAATAGCGTGCTTGGGATTGTTGGGCCTACTGATCGGCTCCGTCTTGGTCTTCGCCTCCACCCGGCTAGCGGTGGAGGACGACCCACTGGTATCGGAAATCGAAGCGATGATGCCTGGCAGTCAGTGCGGGCAATGTGGCTACGCCGGCTGCGGCGCAGCCGCAAACGCGATCGCGTCCGGCAACGCCGCCCACAATGCCTGTCCTCCGGGAGGAAACGCCCTAGCGGTCAAGATCGCTGCTCTGATGGGTGTGGTAATCAGTCTCGATACCGACGAGGCGCCAAAAGTCGCAACGGTGGGTGAAGAGCTCTGCATCGGCTGCACCAAGTGCTTCCGGGCGTGCCCCACTGATGCAATCGTCGGCGCGCCGAAGCAGATTCACTCCGTCATCACCGAACACTGCACCGCCTGCGGCCTCTGTGTCGATGCGTGTCCCACGGAAACCGTGACGCTGCAGCCAAAACCCGACGTCCTTGCCGACTGGCGCTGGCCCAAACCAAGCCCACGAGCAGCCTAGCCCGGTATCCAGATCACCACAGACGCAACAACGGTGGGAGTTCGTCATGCTACAGCTCATTGCAAAGTCGATTCTCGGTCGAGCAGGGCGTTCCGAACCGAATGCACCTCGATTCTTTCGATTCCGCGGGGGTATTCACCCCGAACAACGCAAACACACGTGCGACGCAGAGATCGAAATCCTCCCACCTCCCGAGCGCTTGTACATCCCGCTCCTGCAGCACGCGGGCAGCCCGAGCCGCGCGCTCGTCCGGGTCGGTCAACACGTTCTCAAAGGTGAACTCATCGCCGACGCGATGGACCGAGTATCTGCTCCGGTGCACGCCTCGACTTCGGGAGTCGTCGTCGCCATATCGGAGCATGTTGCCCCACACCCGAGTGGCCTACCTTGTCCGGTCGTCGTCGTGGAATCGGATGGGCTCGACGCGTGGTGCGAGACGACGCCTCCAGCAGATCCTTTGGCTCTGACGCCGCTCGAAGTGGCGCAGTTGATTGAGCGCGGCGGTGTGGTCGGCTTGGGGGGGGCGGCTTTCCCGGCGGCGGTAAAGCTGCGCCAGGCAGCAGGTAAGGTCGCGACACTGATCATCAATGCCGCTGAGTGTGAACCTTACCTGACCTGCGACGACCGGGTCATGCGCGAACGGGCGCTGGGCGTGGTGGACGGCATTCGGCTGATCCTTCACGCCCTCGAAGCTCCCGAGGCAGTGATCGGCATCGAAGACAACAAGCCCGAGGCCGCCGCGCTACTGCGGCACGCGGCGCGCGGCCACTCCAACATTCGCGTCGCCGAAGTGCCGACGCGCTTTCCTACGGGGTCCGGAAAACAGCTCGTTCAAATCCTCACGGGCAAAGAAGTCCCTGCAAAGGGACGTAGTCATGACGTGGGCGTGATCCTGCACAACGTCTCCACGGCATATGCCGTCCACCGCGCAGTCCGTCGCGGCCGACCGCTGGTGTCCCGGGTCGTCACCGTCGCGGGCGACGCCGTGAGTACCCCAAAGAACCTGGACATTCCCATCGGGACGCCAGTTGCCGATGCCCTGGCCGCGTGCGGGGGGTTGCGCTTCCCCGCCGCCCGCTTGGTGTTGGGAGGGCCGATGACAGGCCTGGCGATCCACGACATGCGAGCACCGATTGTCAAGGGCACGACCGGCGTACTCGCACTCGGTCCCGATGAAGTCAGCGACCAGACCGAACAACCCTGTATTCGCTGTGGCCGCTGCATCGAGGCTTGCCCGATGAGCTTGGTGCCGATGGAGATGTCGGCAAGCGCGCGAGCCAATCAACTCGAAGCAGCGGTCGAGTTCGGCTTGAGCGATTGCATCGAGTGCGGCTCGTGCGCCTTCGTTTGTCCTTCCAACATTCCGCTGGTCAACTACTTCACGTACGCCAAAGGTGAACTACGCGCCCAGGCTCTCGACGAGCGTCGAAGCGAGCGTCTCAAGGCACGCGCAAGCGCGCGCCGAGAACGCTTGGAGCGGGAAAAGCGCGAGAAAGCCGAGGCCGCCAAAGCGGCAGCAGCGGCGCGCAAAGCCGCGAGAGCCGCCAAAGCCCGGCCCACCCTGGTGCCATCGGAGAAGCCATGACCACGGGAGCCGTGGTCAGCGCGCCGCACGCACATGACGACTCGAGCGTGCGCGGCATCATGTTCACCGTTTTGTTGGCGCTCGTCCCGTGCACGGCTACAGGCCTGTGGCTCTACGGGTGGCCAGCATTGAACCTCTTGGTAGTCACTGTCTCGTCATCGTTGCTCTTCGAAGGTTTGGCGCTGAGTCTGCGCAAGACGGCCGTTGGGCCTCGGATGTTCGATGGATCTGCGCTGCTGGCAGGCTGGCTGCTTGCGATGACGCTGCCACCCTGGTCGCCGTGGTGGCTGGGCACCATCGGGGGAGCCATCGCGATGTTGCTCGCGAAGCATCCTTTCGGTGGCCTCGGTCAAAACGTCTTCAATCCAGCGATTGTTGCTCGGGTGGCCTTGTTGCTCGCCTTTCCAGTTGAGATGACGACCTGGCCTGAACCACTGTCGTTCGGCGGACCACGTTCCAATCTCTGGCAAGGGCTGGCCGTGACGTTCGGCGCAGGCATCCCCGATGGCGTCACCGGCGCCACGCTGCTGAACCCGACCAACACGCGAAACGGACAGGACGCGCTGGCGCTACTCGCCAACTCGGTGTTCGGCGTCAGAACCGGGAGTTTCGGCGAGACCGCCGTCGCGCCCATCGCGTTGGGCGCTCTGCTCTTACTGCAGCGTCGCATCATCTCGTGGCACATCCCCGTGGCCGTCCTGTTCGGTATCCTCGTCCCTGCGGGCCTCGCCAAATGGCTTTCGCCGGGGCCGACCATCGCCGCGACCACTCACCTGGTCGCCGGTGGCATCGCGTTCTGCGCCGTCTTCATCGCGACCGACCCCGCAACATCCCCGGCCACTCCTGTGGCCAGACTCGTGTACGGCTTCGGCATTGGAGCAACGACTTTCACCATTCGAGCCTACTGCGCTCTGCCGGAGGGCGTCGGGTTCGCGGTACTGCTGATGAACGCCTTGGTTCCGACCCTCGACCGCAAGCTCAAGCCCAGAGTATATGGTCGAACACGACGTGGTAGTCCGCTGCCCGTCTCTCAAAGAGAGGATGGGGCGACATCGTGAAGGCGACAGCCACTCGCATTGCCCAAGCGGGTTCACTCGGCGCACTTACTGCGGTGGCGACCCTTGGGCTGGCCTGGTCCACGAGCGTGACAGCGCCGCGCATCGACCACGCTCGGCGTGCGGATTTGCAGGCAACCCTCTCCCAAGTGATCCCCGAGAACTTGCACGACAACTCCCTACTCGACGACTCGCTGCGCATCGCGGGCGACGAGTACTACCTCGCGCGAAAGGAGGAGCAGCTGACCGCGGTTGCCTTTTCAGCGAGTGAGGTCGGTTACTCGGGAACCATCGAACTGCTCATCGGCGTGAGACCCAACGGAACCATCATCGGCGTTCGCGTTACTGCCCACACGGAGACACCGGGCCTCGGAGATCGAATCGAATTCACGAAGAGCGATTGGATCACCGCGTTCGACGGCAGGAGTCTGACCTCCCCTGGCCCCTCGGGTTGGGCGGTCAAGAAGGACGGCGGCGACTTCGACGCGCTCACGGGCGCAACCATCACACCACGCGCAGTCGTCAAAGCAGTTCACGACGGATTGGTCCGTTTTGCAGACGTCGAGCAGCAACTCGCCGGGGGAGGAAAAGCCAACGAGGAGAAACAACCGTGAACGCTCTGACGCTCGTGAAGGATGGGCTGTGGACTCGAAACATCGTCCTGAGTCAGCTGCTTGCGTTGTGCCCGTTGCTCGCAGTGACGACCACGGCCGTCAACGGCCTGGGAATGGGCCTGGCAACGACCGTCGTACTCGTCGCCTCGAACTTGTCCGTCTCGGCCCTACGGCGCTTCATCGCGAAAGAAATACGCATTCCGGCATTCGTCGTACTCATAGCCACCGTCGTGACGATGATCGACCAATCCATGAATGCCTACGTACACGAGCTGCACAAGGTACTCGGACTGTTCATCCCGCTCATCGTCACCAACTGCGCCGTACTCGGCCGAGCGGAATCGTTCGCCTACAAGAATCCCCCATTGCCGAGCCTGATCGATGGTTTGGCGATGGGGGTGGGATTCGCGTTGAGCCTGACGGTAATCGGATCATTGCGCGAAGTCGTGGGCAGCGGGACCTTGTTCGTCGGGGCGTCACTGTTGGGGGGTGAACGGCTGAGGTTCCTGGAAACCACCGTATTGCCTCACTATCGGGGCTTTCTCATCGCGCTGCTTCCGCCGGGAGGCTTCTTGACCGTTGGGTTCGTATTGGCGCTGAAGAAGCACCGCGAACGCGCCCGCGAAACCGAAAGCCAGAGCCTCCCGGTTCTCGATCACGCTTAGCGCCCCCGGAGAGTTCACCATGACCCCGTCTAGCAAACTGAAACTCGAAGTCGTCTATTGCAGCAGCCATTGCAACGCCAGCCAGTGGGTCGAGCTCGACCATGGGGCGACGGTACGCGACGCGATAGAGGGTTCCCGGTTCTTGGAGCGGTTCGCAGAGATCGATCTAAAAACGAACAAGGTCGGGGTGTACGGCCAAATCGTTCGCCTCGACACACGCCTTCGCGTGGGTGACCGCGTCGAAATCTATCGCGCGATCACTTGTGACCCAGAGACCGTACCGCGGCGTGACCTACAGTCAGACGAACAGAAGGGAGCGGCATGATGAAACGTCACTGGTTTCTGGCGTTGCTGGCGGCGTCGGCCTGCTCCAATCCCTCTGCCAGTCCCGAAGTGACTCCTGGAGCTTTGCAGGTCTTCGCAGCGATGAGCCTCAAAGAACCCGTGGAGCAGCTGGCGCTCGAGTTCGAAAACCAGCGCCGCTCCCGCGTGGACCTCCAATTTGGGGGCTCCAACTTGCTCGCCCAGCAGATCGACACGTCGCGCACCCAAGACGCCTACTTCTCGGCGGATGAGCACTGGATGCAGTACTTGGTGCAGCGCGGTGTTGCCAGCGCGCGTGATGTCGCCCGAATCGCGTCCAACAGCTTGGTCGTGGTGGCACGCAGAGATGCGCCGTTTCAACCTGTCAGCCTCGCTCAACTCGGCTCGTCGGAGATCGAACACATCGTCACGGGTGATCCTCGAGGGGTTCCGGTTGGGCGGTATGCCAAGGCTGGACTCGAGCACGCCGGAGTTTGGAATGCGCTGGAGTCGAAGATCATGCCGACATCGAACGTGCGGGCCGCGCTCGCGTTAGCGGCATCCGACCCGAGAACCGTCGGTATCGTGTACCGTACCGACGTCGCAATCGAACCAGACTTGCAGGTCTTGTTCGAGATCGCAACGGATCCGCGCGCGGCCATCGGCTACTATGCGTCATCGCTCTCACGCGCAACGACCTCAGAGCCCACCCGTGAAGCAAAGGCCTTCATCGACTTCTGCCTCAGCGCTCGCGGGCACGATGTTCTCAGGCGCCACGGATTCGCGGCGCCATGAACTCGGCCATACTATCCGCCTTGCTCGTGAGCGTGAAGGTCGCTACGGTCGCCACGCTCGTGGGACTGCTACCTGCCACCTGGTTGGGTTACGTATTGGCCCGCTCTCAATTCAGAGGCAAGAGTGTCATTTCCTCCCTCTGTTCGTTGCCCCTCGTCGTGCCCCCGACCGCAGTTGGCTATCTGTTGCTACGCCTGTTTGCCTTTGACGGTCCGTTGGGTCGCAACCGCCTGGGCTTCGATTTGACCGTGTTGATGACCTGGCGAGCCGCAGTCGTTGCAACCTGCGTGATGTCGTTCCCATTGATCGTCAAGACGACGCGCGTCGCGTTCGAGACCAGCGACGCCCGCCTCTCTCAGATAGCGCAAACGCTGGGGCACAGCCCGCTACGGGCGTTTCTCCGGTTCACTTTGCCGATGGCGAGACGCGGTATCGCTGCCGCGGCAGCGTTGGGTTTCACGCGCGCCGTCGGCGAATTCGGCGCGACGATCACGGTCGCGGGAAACATTGCCGGCGAGACGACGACGCTGGCAGCAGCAATCTGGAGCGCACAGGAGGTAGGTGCGTCCAGTGAGGCAACGGTGCTGATCTGCCTGTCCGTCGCGATCGGATTGATGTCGACCTTGCTCGTCGAACATTTGGTCGTTGCCAACCGCGCTACTTCTCCTGGCCTCCGGACGATCCCCAGCGATAACCAACGAACGACGGCGTCATCACCGGATCGCGGCGCGGAAGGTGGTCCATGGATCTCGAGCTAGCCGTCCAGGTCCCGCTGCGGGACTTCACTCTCGATGTCGCTTTCGATACCCGGGCGAGCATTCTCGGAGTCTACGGCCGTTCTGGATCCGGGAAGACGAGCCTGATCGAGAGCCTGTGCGGCCAGCGAGGTCACGCCACGGGGCTGATTCGTTTCGGCGATCAGATCTGGCTCGACAGTAGCCTCGGCATCCACCGCCCTACTCACCAGCGTCGAATTGGCTACGTACCTCAAGGTGGACTGCTTTTCCCCGACCGCAACGTGCGCGCGAATCTCCGCGCCGGGGCCGTTCGAAACGCCTGGGGAACTCGTTCCATCGAGCAGCAAGCGATCGAAACCTTGGAGCTCGACGACTTGCTGGACGCAATGCCTCATGAACTTTCCGGAGGTGAAGTTCAGCGGGTCGCACTGGCTCGCGCCATCTGCTCGAATCCGCAGCTGCTCTTGCTCGACGAACCCACGGCGTCACTCGGAATGGAGTTTCGGCGTCGCGCCCTGACCTTACTGGAACGGGTGCACGCTCAGTTTGGTCTACCCATGATCGTGGTGTCTCATGAGTCCCTCGACCACCACGTACTTTGCGATGACATGGTCGTCGTCAACCACGGCCGTATCGAGCTACGGGGAACACCGCGCACCGTGCTGGATGCTTGCGAACGGCGCGAACACAGTTCAGCCAGCGTGCTCGAAGGAACCGTCAGCGACGTCAACGACTACGTCACGACCATCGATCTCGGTTTCGACCAACATCTATCCGTGTCCGGTGCCATCGGCCGAGCCGGACAGCGAGCAGTCGTCCGCGTAGCCGCCAGCCAGGTGGTGCTCGCGTTGGCCCCACCTCGAGGGGTCTCTGCGTTGAACGTGCTACCCGTGGTCATCACCGCGGTCGAGACTCGCGGCAGTCACTGTCGGCTCGAGCTGAGCCTTCGCGGCGGCGAGCAGAGCCTGCAAGGCGAACTGACGGTTCCAGCAGTGCACGAACTCGGGCTGAACGTCGGCGCGAAGGCGTACGCGATGATCAAGGCGAGCGGTATCTGGGGGTTGACCAGGCCGACCATTGGTTTGGCGACAACCGCCGATTCAACGAAGGGTTCGCATTGCGGCCACCTTCCCGCAACCAAACCTGCGCTACATCCGACCGCGGTTCATCACTTGCTCCGCGCACTTGCGGAACAACAAGACCAGTCTACGAGAGGTTCGCCGTAGAGGGAGCCTCGCTGGAGGAGACAACGCATGAAAGGCGACGCCGACATCATCGCCCTGCTCAACGAAGTACTCAGTTCCGAACTGACGGCGATCAATCAATACTACGCTCACTACAAGATGTGTGAGAACTGGGGGTATCGAGCGCTGGCCCGAAAGAAGCGCGAAGAGAGCATCGAAGAAATGAAGCACGCCGACGAGGTGATCGCACGCGTGCTCTTTCTCGACGGCATCCCCAACATGCAGCGCATCTTCCAGATCAACATCGGTCGGGATCCGGTCGAACAACATCGATTCGACCTGGACGTCGAGCTCGCCGCGCGAAGTCGACTCAATGACGGCATCGCCTTGTGCGTGGCCCGTGGTGACAACGGCACCCGTGCCTTGCTCGAACACATCCTCCGCGAAGAGGAAGAGTCAATCGACTGGCTCGAGGCGCAGTTGCACTTGGTCGATCAGGTTGGCGCGGAAAGATACCTCGCCGAGCAGATCTACGAAGAGAGCTGAGGCGGAGCGGCAACGCGGAACACGGCAGGGAGACCGGATCTCGGTCTCCCTGGTCTGCTTCACGCAGCCTTGAAGGATGCCACGAGACGTTGGAGCGTCTCTTTGGCATCACCAAACAGCATGCGAGTCTGCGGCAGCCCGAACAGTGCGTTCTCGATTCCCGAGAAACCACTACCCTTACCCCGCTTCAGACAAATCACTTGCTTCGCCTCGTGGGCATTGATGATGGGCATGCCGTAGATTGTGGAGCTCGCGTCGTCGAGTGCAGCGGGGTTGACCACGTCGTTGGCGCCGATGATGACCACGACGTCAGTGCTCGGCATTTGCGGGTTGACGTGTTCCATCTCCACCAGCTGTTCATAGCTGACGTCGGCCTCCGCCAGCAGCACGTTCATGTGACCCGGCATTCGACCAGCGACCGGATGAATCGCAAAGCTGACCTCCGCACCGTTCGACTCCAGCAGCGAAGCCAACTCCTTGACGGTGTGCTGCGCCTGGGCAACGGCCATCCCATAGCCCGGAACGAACACGACACTGCGCGCTGCTTCGAGCACGAAGTAGGCGTCTTCGGCCACGATTGCCTTGAGTTCACCAGCACTGCCCGCCGTGGCATTTCCCGTCACTGCACCGAAGCCCGAGAACAGCACGCTCCCCAACGTACGACTCATTGCCTTGCACATGGTGACGGTGAGGATCAACCCGCTGGTGCCAACCAGACAGCCAGCAACCACGAGCACGACGTTGTCAATGGCAAATCCCGTCGCGGCCGCCGCCAAGCCGGAGAGGCTGTTGAGCAGCGATATGACGACCGGCATGTCTCCACCGCCGATCGGCATCACCCCCAGCAGACCCAGGATCAACGACGATGCCGTCAAGCAAATGAGACTTGCGACACCCCACCCTGGTAGAGCCATGCCGACAATCGATGCGACGCACGCCCCAAGCACGAACGCAGTCAGCGCGCGCTGCCCCCCAAATCTGAGTGTCTTTCCCAATGGGTGGCCGGACAGCTTGAGCGTGGCGAGCACCGACCCGGAAAACGTGACACCACCGATTGCCACGGCCCCTGCGAGCACCGAGACGTAGGTCAGTCCTGCCCCGCCGGACGAGCGCTCGGCACTCCGAATCAAGTACTCGGCGACTCCTACCAGCAGTGACGCGAGCCCGCCGACGCCGTTGAAGAGCGCCACCATCTCGGGCATCGCGGTCATCTGCACCCGTTTGGCCCCAATCGCACCAGCGACCGATCCAACCGCGAGCCCGAGCAATACCCACTCGTAGCTGAGGATCTTCGAATCGAGGAGAGCCGTACTGACCGCCAAGAGCATCGCCACCGCGGACAAGACGTTGCCGCGCCGAGCATTGCTCGCCTTGCCCAAGTACTTCAGGCCGACGATGAACAACGAGCAAGCTACGGCGTACACGAACAGTGTGAACGTTTGCATGACCTATCAGTTCTTTGATTCTCTGAGACTGCCGATGACGGGGTCGCTCATTTCTTGCGAAACATGCCGAGCATTCGATCGGTAACCAAGTAGCCACCGACGACGTTGATGGTCGCCAGCGCGACCGCAACGGTACCCAGCGCCGTTGCCGTCGCACCGTTGGAGGTGTTCCCTGCGACGATCACAGCGCCAACGAGCGTGATCCCGGAAACCGCGTTTGCACCACTCATCAGTGGTGTGTGTAGCTGTGATGGGACTTTGCTGATGAGTTCGAGTCCCAAGAAAGCGCTGAGGGCGAAGATGAGCAGCAGTTCCATGTCATGTTCCAGCGGCAAGCGGCGCGACAATCGGCGAAGGGCTCGAGCTGGCAATGCCCGAGGTCGTGCTCCCGGCGCGCGAGTCTCTCAACGGTACGGGGAGCGCGCCTTGGAAGCGCACCTCCCCATCATGGGTGACCAGGCATCGTTCGATGATCTCGTTCCCCAAGTCCAACACCGTCGTTCCGCCTCGGACGAATTGCTCTACGAAGCTGGCAACGTTCGAGGCAAACATCTGGGAGGCTGCCGCCGCCGAGCGCCGTTCCACGAATAACTCTCCCACCACATTCACCCCGCCCGCAGTACGAACAGTCTTACCCGGGACGGTGGCGCTGACGTTCCCCCCACGGTCTGCCGCCAAGTCCACGATCACACTGCCGGGCCGCATCGCAGCGACCATTTCCTCGGTGATGATGCGCGGAGCATCCTTGCCGAAGACCTTCGCCGTAGTGACAATCACGTCCATGTTGGCGCACAGCTTTGCCAGGCCGCGGCGCTGCAACTGGAGTTGCGCCTCCGTCAACGCCGTCGCGTATCCATCCTTCGTCGAGCCGGTCGCACCGAGGTCCAGCTTGACGAACTTCGCACCGAGCGAGCGCACCTGTTCTTCTGCAGCGGGACGTGTATCGAACGCTTCGACTCGAGCGCCCAGACGACGAGCCGTAGCGATGGCCTGCAACCCTGCAACTCCCGCGCCCACGACCAGCACCCGCGCAGGAGAAATGGTTCCAGCGGGAGTAGTCATCATCGGCAACACGTTCGGGCTCGACGCTGCGGCCAGCAACACGCCAACGTAGCCAGCGAGGTTGGCCTGAGAACTGACCACGTCCATCTTTTGAGCCAAAGTACTTCGCGGAATGAGCTCCAATGCCAAAGCGCTGACACTCCGGTCCGCCAGCGCGCGCAGCGTGTGCGGCTGGCGATGAGGGTCGAGTTGTGAAACCCAGACGCTTCCTGGCTTGAACCTCTCGATGTCGTCGACCTTCGGCGAACCGATGGCCAGGTGCAGGTCCGCGCTTCGCTGGGCGGCAACCGCATCATCCACCACCATGGCCCCCACGGCCGCGTACGCTTCGTCCGTGTGTCCACTGGCCAGCCCCACTCCCGCCTGCACCCGCACATCGAGCCCCAATGCGATGAGTTTACGGGCACTGTCTGGGGTGATCGGTGTTCGGGTTTCTTCCAGAAGAGGTTCTTTTCCAACGAAGCAACGCATGGCACTCCTTGCTCGAGGACGCGGGAAGCTGAGGATCCGCATCCACCAAAGCAAGAACTTTGCCAGCCATCGCGGAGTGAGGAACTCAGCAGACCCGCGATCCCATCCGCTCCAGTTGTCGACCAAGCCCAACCGCCCAAAGGCCACGACGTGCCCGCCTCGGAATGGTGAAGCGCCCGGCGCCGTTCTCGTCACAGTCGAAACGAAGGCCGGCTGGCGTGCGCCTCGTTTGGCATCGACGGCTGGAGATGAAGCTTGCGGGACCTCATGGGATCCGGGGAGGCGGTCACCTGCGCCCCAAAGGCCACAACTGTCGCGGTCGTCACACCCCGGTGTCACAAAGACGACAAAGCGCCAACGCATCCCTTTCATCCATGCCCAATCTCCGCAGCTACGCGTCGGTATCCGAGTTGCAAGGGAACTCGGCATGACTGGCTTCGACGCGACGTTGGCGCAGCTCGAACGAGCGCCTTCTCCCAAAGGCTTGGACGCAGTGGTCGCAGAGTTGTGCGACGCCAACGCGGAATTCTTACGCGGGCCACGCCGGCGGTTGGGGCGCCGGGCGTTACCCTCTCGGGAAGTCTTGCAGTCCGTCGTTCAAGGTATTCGCGCCGCGCTGTTCCCGTGGCACTTCGGTGATCCGAGCGTGTCTCCCGAGGGGGTCGCCTACTTCGTCGGGCACAAGCTCGCGGCAGCGATGGCCTCACTCGAGAAGCAGGTGTACGTGGGTCGACTCCTCGATTGCACCCACGGCAACGAGCCGTGCCACGTCTGCGAGCACGACGCAAAGGCGCTCGTCCGTGCATTTGCGGAGCAACTTCCGACTCTACGTCGCACGTTGGGAACCGATGCCGAAGCGGCCTGGCTTGGCGACCCGGCCGCGACGAGCCGCGATGAGGTCGTGTTCTGCTACCCCGGAATGACTGCGATCATTCACCATCGCATCGCGCACGAACTGCAGCGGCTCGGAGCACCCCTGATCGCGCGAATCATCTCCCAGCTCGCACACGCCGAGACGGGCATCGACATTCACCCGGGCGCACAAATCGGGGACAGCTTCTTCGTCGACCACGGTACTGGGGTCGTCATCGGCGAAACGTGCGAGATCGGAAGCCGTGTGCGTATCTACCAGGGCGTCACACTGGGCGCGCGAAGCGTCGTCGTCAGTGCATCGGGTCATGGTGGAGCAAGAGCTCGGCGCCACCCCACGGTCGATGATGACGTGGTCATCTATGCCGGGGCGACGATTCTTGGCCCAATCAAGATTGGACGCAGAGCGACCATCGGCGGCAATGTCTGGCTGACCAAGGACGTACCCCCGGGCGCCAAGGTCGTTCAGGTCAAGGCTCCTGCTCTGAAGCTGACGTGATCAGAACTTCGGTGCAATCAAGGCCGCAGAGCTGAGGACCTGAGGCGCGCGCTGCCCCCCGCCGGTGCGAGTTACTGCCCCCGAACGTCAGCCTCTGCCGAGTACGACTTCAAGCGCTGTTCCGCTCGAACGCCGAGGATCTTGGCCAACCACGGAGGCGGCGAGTTGGTCATGATGTGTTGTAGTTCAGTCAAGATCGTGCGGGCCTCACCGCCTTCGGGGCGCTTCATCGGATACAGACCGCGACGGATTACCTTTGCCGCCGCTGGGCCACCGATGGAAATCACGAACAGCACCTGACAGTCGGAAATCAACTCCGCTCTTGCCGCATTCTTGTCGTCGGTCAAATCAGCGCTCGTCGTCGAGCGGACGTCAACCAGGCGAGATTCGGTGGTGGATAGGTCGTACACTAAGAACCTCAGACACGTCCCGAAGTGCCCGTTCAACAACTCGCTGGCGTTGGACGCCACCGCCACCCGAACTGAGGCGCCCCCCCCGGACAACGGTGTCTCCAAGCTCGGCAGCTCCTCTTCAGGCGTCGCGCCCCAAAGGATTTGCACGGCGCGCTTGAGATTCTCCAAGCCTGGCCCGAGGTCTTCACCGTCTTCCTCACCGTCCGTGCTGCCCAGACCGGTCTTCAGATCGGTAACCGTGATCTTGGTCAGCCCGTCCTCGTCGAGAGTGCCGAGACGGTCGTGGAGCAGCTGGAGCAGTCGTTTGACCTCCACACCGGGCAGGGCTCTGGAAGCCAGGCCAATACGCAACGCAACTTCCTTCGAGAGTGTGGTCGTCATGTCCGATATCCTTCCTGAATCGTCGCGCCCGAACCGACGCGGGCGCCCTCGGACAGTGCAACTTTCGAACCAACCGAATGCTTCAAACCGGTGATCGTCCGACGCACGAAGTCCCCCCGCCCATTTGTCGCGAAAACGAGCACGCCTCTGCGGGGCGACGTCCGCAACGATTGTCGTTTCCGCGACAATCCGTCGGTGGGCGTCGAGAAGCGGGACCAGACAAAGGAGGCATCCCACAGCCCCAGCTCCGCGGCGGTCGGTTACGGCCGAACCCATCCGATGCTCAGCACGTAGCGCGTCCCGCGTTCGACGCGGCTCACGCTGTGTGAATCGCGATCCGGACGAAACAACACCAGTCGCGCCCCGCGGCGAGTTGCGCCATCGCAAACGAAGTCACCACCCGCTGCGGCAGCCCAAAGCAGCACGTTCAGCCGGTAGTGCCGGCCGCCAACCGCGACGTCGACGTGGGGAGGGGCAAACGCTCCGCAACGGTAGCGCAAGATGTAAACGTCAAACGCGACGGGACACCGGGCCGTCAGCAGCAACAGCTTCTCGTAACCGGTTCCCTGACGCCCCTGCTCCCATCTCCACCACGCCATCGCCCGGCGCAGGATACCACTGTCGACTTCCGCGCGCTTGCGCGTTGCTCTGCTTGCCTCGGTTCGCCGCGCCCGTGCTCAGTCGTCGGCGTCCTCGTCGTCGGCGTCCTCGTCGTCGGCGTCCTCGTCGTCGGCGTCCTCGTCGTCGGCGTCCTCGTCGTCGGCGTCCTCGTCGTCGGCATCCTCGTCGTCGGCATCCTCGTCGTCGGCGTCCTCGTCGTCGGCGTCCTCATCGTCGGCATCCTCGTCGTCGGCATCCTCGTCGTCGGCGTCGCGCACCTCACCCACTGGCGCATCATCAGTGTCCACGTTGTCCGCCTGGTCCTGAGCAACAGCGTCAGCATCAGGGGAGTGGCCAACGTCCAATCCGTCGTCGTCCTCACCGAACCGAG
>QJWJ01000138.1 GCA_003235365.1 Deltaproteobacteria bacterium | reverse complement strand
CAACCCAACCCGACCCAGGCCCGCCACGCCCCATGCGTCGGCGGGCCTTTTCATACCCCATCCAAATCCTTGATCACGACCACGATTACCGATGGCCATCAATCGACGTGATCCAATTCGTATTAGAGCACGTGATCGCGCTTACCAAGGGTACCGAGCACGAAGCGTGCTGCTCACACGAAACGACTGACGCGGTCAATCACGTGGGTCGACACTGGTCGTCGCAACGACCCGTGAGCGACAGCCGGTGTTTGGCGAACACGTCGTACAGTGCATCCAACCCCTGACGGACGATCGGCAGCCGCGTCGCGCTCACTAGCACCCCGAAGCCAACGGCTTCGTACAGGTGACGAAAAACCTCGACGCCGACGACCCAATCACCCGCGGCAGTGCGACCGTGGATTTGCCGCATCAACTGGTCGTGGGCAACGCCCAACGCCGCCGCATCGAAGTTTCGAGACGCGATGTCGGTAAAGCGAATCCTTCCCCTACGATCGAGACGTTTCAGCCAACTGATCTCTCGAGTGCACAGCGGGCAATCACCATCAAAGAAGACTTCAAACTCGCGCGTCGAATGCGCCCCGCCCACTCCGTTCGCCATCGTCATCATCGATTGAATAAGCGCCCGGAGGAGTTCGGCAACCCCCCAGGAGCGCTGTGGTCGCGGGAATCCGACTCTGCATCACGCAGCTGAGACAACATGAAACGCACCGTTTCAGAGGAGCGTTTCATTGCAGTGACTTGCTGAATCAGCGCGCTCGCGGAGCGAACACACAATAACTCGATATTGTTGGGATTTCCACGTCATCCCGGATTGGCCCGGCTCCTGCAAGAACGTTGTTCAACACGGACTCACCGAGTCTGAAACAACACAGGAGGAACGCGATGATCTTGGAACAGACCTTTGACGAGCAGAGCTCGACATTCACTTACCTCCTCGCCGACGAAGAGTCCAGAGAAGCGATCCTCATCGATCCAGTCAAGGAACGAGTCGACGAGCACGTCAGTGACCTGCAAGGCCGGGGGCTCAGACTAGTGTACGCCTTGGACACTCATGCGCACGCGGACCACGTCACCGGCAGCGGTGACCTCCGAACCCGGCTCGGCGCCAAGACGGTTGTCTCGCGAAAGGCTGGCGCTGCATGTGCAGACATTCAGGTCAGCGACGGCAGTGTTCTGAGGTTCGGCAGGTACTCAATCGAAGTGCGCGAAACGCCTGGGCACACCGAGGGTTGCATCACTTACGTCACACGGCAAGGGAGCAACACACTGGCATTCACTGGCGACACCCTGTTCATCGACGGCTGTGGTCGCACGGACTTCCAGGGTGGGGACGCGCGGCAGCTCTATCGCTCCGTCCACGAGCAAATCTTCACGCTGCCCGACGAAACGACGATCTATCCCGGGCACGACTACCGCGGTCGCAAGAAGACGACCGTCGGGCAGGAGAAAGCCACCAATCAGCGCCTCAACCGTTCCATCACTGAGGACGAGTTCGTTCGGATCATGGACGCGCTGAACCTCCCCAACCCGAAGCTCATCGACATCGCGGTTCCCGCCAACCTGGCTTGTGGTCAACCACAACCCCAGCATCAGCCAACCTCCAACGCACCGGTGCTCTAATGTTGTTGGCGGCAGTCCTCGCGATTTTCGTGGGAGTCGTTCTCGGACTCCTCGGCGGAGGGGGTTCCATCCTGACGGTGCCCATCTTCGTCTATGCGCTTCACATGGATCCCAAGGAGGCCATTGCCACATCGTTGTTGGTGGTCGGTGTCACGAGCATCGCCGGAGTCGTCCAGTACGCCCGCAAGGGACTCGTGAACTGGCGAACAGGCGGCGCGTTCAGCGTGTTCGCCATGCTTGGCGCCTATCTCGGAGGCCGCGCCGCAGCGTTCGTGCCGGGTAGCGTCCTGTTGGGATTGTTCACCGCGATGATGGTGACGACCGGACTTGCGATGTTGCGAAGAAGGAACGAATCCGGGGATTCGCCCACCGGAAGGTTTCAACTTTGGAAGGTGGCCATCGAAGGCATCATCGTCGGATCGGTAACGGGTCTCGTCGGCGCCGGCGGCGGCTTTCTCGTCGTGCCAGCCCTCGTTCTGTTCGGCGGGATGGATATGAAGCGCGCGATCGGTACTTCTCTCTTGGTGATCGCTCTCAAGTCGTTTACCGGGTTGTGGGGACACCTCGCACACGAGAGCATCAACGTGCAGCTGGCTCTGTTAATCAGCATCATGGCGGCGGCAGGCACTGTCCTGGGGATCTTCCTCAGCCGAAAGCTGGCTCCTAGTCAACTTCGCAAGGGCTTCGCCTGGTTCGTGCTCGGCGTCGCAGGATTGATGTTGTACAAAGAGGCGCCCGCCGCCGCGCTCGAGGCGGTGTTCGTCGAGCGCTGGCCATTCTGGGCGGGTGGCGCGGCGATCGGGACGTTCTTGTTGACCTTTCTGGTTTATGGTCGTCGGATGCTCGGCGTCTCGACGGGCTTCGAGGACGTGTGCGCCGCCCCCTTCACGGCTCAGGCCAGGAAGTCTTGGCGACTGCCGTTCATGGTCGGCATTGCGGCAGGCGGTCTCCTGGCTTCAACCCTGAGCGGCGGCGTCGTACTGACGACTGCGATGGGTACCTTCGATACGCTCTGGCATGCGTCGCTACCGGTCAAGATCGCACTGTTCACCACTGGTGGAATACTAATCGGATTTGGAACGCGTCTGGCCGGCGGATGCACCTCCGGGCACGGCATCAGTGGCGTGGCGCAACTGGCACCTTCGTCCCTCATCGCGACCGCGACGTTCATGAGCTCCGGATTCATCACCACCCAACTCCTAATCTCCGCACTGACGAGCTAAGCACATGGTCAAGACACTACTTTTCGGATTGGTCTTCGGGTTCATTCTGTCGAGAGTCGGAGCGACACAGTTCGACGCCATTCAGTCGATGTTCACCCTACAGAACGGACACATCGCCGGAGTCATCGGAGTGGCTGTGGGCGTGGCTGGCCTCGGACTTTGGATGCTTCGCCGAAGGGGGGTCATCTGCACTTCGGGGTGCGAGATCACGGTCGCTCCCAAGGCGAGGAAGCCGGGCAACGTCGTCGGCAGCATCATCTTCGGCGCGGGCTGGGCACTCACGGGGACCTGTCCCGGCACTTCGTTGGCACAGCTCGGCGAGGGCCAGTTGATGGCGCTGTTTACCATCGCCGGTATCCTCCTGGGTACCGCCATCTACCGTTTCGCCGGCAAGGCCGTCGAACAGCGCCTGCGGGCGCGACGATTCGACGCCAAACCGCTGGAGGTGGGCTGACGTACGAGCGAAGAGTCGACAGTCGCGGCTGGGACGTCGTAGGGAGTTCGAGGTGGTTCCCGGGGAGTACTCGGACGTCGCTCTTGCTGAACCCTCACACAACGCCTCATGACCGCAACCGGTCATGCCCGTCCCCCCTTGCTCAGTAGAAAACAGCCCGTCCCGTTCCGACACTTCCTGCGTTCATCACGGGCACTCGCGGTGCAAACGGAAGTGGAGCACTTCGCCCGTCTCGAAGTCACCCTGGAGCTGCCCTCGAGCGGCAATCATGTTGATTGCCGCGACAAATCAACAACCCAGGCGAGACTTCCCTGGCTTCGTCCTGAGCCACGCTGTCACTCATGCTGGCGAGCGCCGAACCGTTCCATAGGAGCGCAAGACTGGGGTATGGGCCCCTCTGCACTCACGACTCGAAAGGGAAACCGTGGATGAGCGTTCGTTGGTTTGTACGTCGATCTTCGTGCCTGACACTCGGCGCGGTTCTTGTCGCATGTGGTAGCAGTGGGGAAACGACACAGGAGTCACCAGACACGATCGAACTGGCGTTCATCCCCAAGGCGGGGAACAACCTCGTCTTCGACATGGGCAACGACGGCGCGCAGTTCGGCGCTCGGTACCTCGGACACGAGGAGAACGTCACGATAAACGTCGAGTATCTCGCGCCTCCGAAATTGGATCCCAAGCTCGAAGGCGACTTGATCCGCGGGGCGATCAAATCGAAGAAGGATGGCCTGATCATTTCGTGTGTCGACGACTCGATCACCGAACCAATCGACGAAGCAGTTGCAGCGGGAATACCGGTCATTACGTACGATTCCGACTGTCCGGATTCGAAACGACTGGGCTTCTACAGCATGCTCAGCGAAGACACAGGTAGAGAAGGCGCGGATCTCTTGGCATCTGCGCTGGGCTCCGGTCCCAAGACAGTGGCGATCCTGAACGGGCGCGCTGGCGCCGACAACCTGGAGCGCCGGGCCGCTGCGTTCGAAGCGCGCCTCGCCGACCAGTATCCCGATATCGAAATCGTCGAGACCGTCAACTGTATGGAAACCGCGGAGAGCTGCAGCGAAGGGATCGAGGAAGGGATTATCGAGAAGTACCCCGACCTCGACGGGTTGTTCGTCGTTGGCCTTTGGGGCCTGCTCGACGCATGCACGTGCAGCGATTCAGGCATGACTTGCCAGTGCGAAGATGACCAGATGCCGAAGTGGAAAACCGCTTCGAAGAACGGCCTGAAAACCGTCACCTACGACAGTCTACCCTTCGAGCTCGAATTGTTGAAACAGGGTTACATCAGCGCGTTACTCGGACAGAAGTACTTTGGCTGGGGGTACGACACGGTCCGGTTGATGTACGACCACCTCGCCAACAACGGAAAGGTCGGCGACTTCATCGACTCTGGCTTCGACGTGGTGTGTCCCAACAACGTCGATGACATGAAGACCAAATGGGAAGCGGCGGACTTCTCGACACCTCTGGAGCCCGAATGTGAGCTGCAGTGAGCTGAAAGGCTCCAACTCGAGACCGTCGGCGGACGACCGTCTCGAGGCGCCCTGGCAGTCCGTGTCTACACAGCTCGGGGAGCGTCGCGTGCTGCCCGCCGTCCTCCAAACATGTGAATCGTTCGTGTCCCAGCAACGACCCTGCCGGCAATGCGAGCCCCCTTTGCGATGACGCATTCTTGGCCGGGACCCAGGACTACTTCACGTCCGTCGATGGTGAGCGTGTAGCACCCCTCGACGACGATGAGGTACTCGTCGAACTGATGACGATGCTCCTCGGTTTGTGCGTCGGCGTTGCACTCCCAGAACACGACCTGAGTTCCGCCCAGACCGTCGAAGACGTACCCTTCGATTCCCTGGGTGTGTTGTTCCGTCGCGGCTACGCGATCGACGGCATGCTTCATGAAGGCGGGAAATGGCGTCACGCGCAGAGTGTAGCGCCACGTCGAAGCGCTGGGAACCCACCGCCGACGCCGCCTCGCTAAATGTGAGCTCGCAGAGTTCGCAATTCGCGAGATCCCATTCGATGTAACAGAGAATGGAGTCGAGAAGACGAGCGCAACGGGATTCGAGAAACCGCCCGACAATCGCGCTCGCCCGTCTA
>QJWJ01000545.1 GCA_003235365.1 Deltaproteobacteria bacterium | reverse complement strand
GACATACGGCGCAGCAGTCCGCGAACCCAAGCAAGGGGTGAGTAGGAAGCAAGACGAAAGCGGAGCAGCAGCCCAAGAACGGTTGCGGTCACGAAGTCGATGAAGTCTCGGAAAACCCCCAGAAGCAAGCGCGGCACGGAGGGCCGAAGAAGAAGTCTTGGGAAGTCCACCAGCAACAAGGTCATCAGGCCGCTGCCCTGCAGCTGGCAACGGGCTTGGAGATCCTCATCTATCGTGCAGCCACCTTGTGGCTGAGCGTGCAGAGCTACTCTGCCCAACGACCCTGGGTTTAACCCGCGGGGCTTTACGGAACAAGCTATCCGGATGCCAGTCACTGAAATGAAAGCGGGCGGCGATCAGCCGCCCCGTGCAGGGGAGGCTTCAGCAGGGCGAGGCGCTGCTAGCCCCGTCGGGTTCAAACCCTTGTTAGACCGCGATCGGTCTGAAAGTGTCGTAAGTTCGAAGGTTTGGCTGTCGGTTACATCGACTGGAGGTGCTGTGACAGGAGCGACGTCAGGTGCGAGACGGCGCCGACATCCGGTTGAGGGTTGTTGCCGTTGAAGGGCTGACCCAACTCACCGAGGAAGTCAGCGCAGAACAAGGCGCAGTAGTAACCAAGCGCGGACCGTTGGGTTGCAGACGGCTGCAGTAATTCGGTCCACGCATCGGTGTAGACCGTGTCGTAGCCTCGGGAAAGCAGGGCGACCCTGGTGAGCGCGACTACGAACAACGGATCGCCGTAGCAAATCCAGTCGACGTCGACGATGCCGGATAGTTCTCCAGCGTCGACGAGGACGTTCTTGGTCGTGGTGTCGTCGAGGAAGGCAACGGGTTCGACCTTGTCCAGATACGAGTCCAGGCGTGGCAAGCGTTCGAGCAGTGGGTCGACGACGGAAATAGGGAGCAGGCCGGCGTTTCGGATGCGAGCTTGCGATCTTTGGATGTTGTCGAGCAGTACGTGCTTCCAGGTAGGCCGAGAAGCGGCCCCGAGTGAATGGGCAAATCCAAATGCGGCGGCGTGAGGCAGCGAATGAACCCGACGTTGCAGATCGCAGATGTCGTGCGCGAGCTGGGTCTTCTGTTGGGCTGTGAGGGTTGGGTAGACAGTGCCGAGATCCTCGCCTGGGAGTCTTGGCATTGCGATGAACGGAAATCCGTGAAGAGTTCCAGACGAGAGGACGTCGGGGACGGGGATGCCGAGCGAACGAAGGACGCTGGACCAAGTCGCGGCCCCGTCGAGTTCCGCTTCTTGGTTGGCATTGCCGATCTTGACCACAACCAAACCGCCATCGTCTGTCTCAGCCTCGTAGACCCAGTGGGCGATTCCGGTAGCAAAGCGACGAACGTTGACGATTCGTCGCTGGGTGAGCTGTGCAGCAATGGCGGCAGCGTCGTCCTCGGATGGCTCACGCATCGAGTGCAATGATGCTCTGTTGGTGAAGTGTTGGCTAGCCGTCTCGACCAAAGCATTCTTCGGGACCGAGGCGCGGGTCAACGAGCCAGTGCTTTCGCGTAAGGGAAGGCGCGAGATATTCCGAATCCGGGTTTCGGGCTGCCGGCAGAGGAGTAGCCGTGACGCTCGTAGAACGAGCGGGCCGTGATGGAGCTTTCGAGGGTGATCTGTGAAGCGCCAACGTCGAGAGCGTGACGTTCGAGTTCCGCAAGCAGGGCGCTGCCGACACCTGTTCGGTAGAAACCGGGACGCACGTAGAGAAGGTGGATGTGGCTCTGGCCGTTGATGGCGGCGACGCCTACCAGGTTCGAGGAGTGTTGTGCGACGATCAAGTGCGTGGTGGGTGTTCCGAGCCAGCGAAGGAAGGTCTCGACCGTCTTGTTGTGCAACCAAAGCGCGAGCGTCTCCGGATCGTGCTGATGGTCTTCAACGCAACCCTCGGTGATGGACGCCCGGAGAACGTCGACGGCGTTGGCTGCGTCTTCTGGCAGTGCTTGACGGACAATGAGTGCGGACATGGCTGCGTCGGTCTAACGACCCTGGGTTTAACCCGCGGGGCTTTGCGGAACAAGGCTACTGGACGCCAGGGACCGAAATGAAAGCGGGCGGCGATCAGCCGCCACTTGCAGGGGAGGCATCAGCAAGGCGAGGCGCTGCCAGCCCCGTCGGGTTCAAACCCTTGTTGGGCGGCCGGCGTTCAACGAAACTTGGAATGCGTCACTCGTTATGCTCGGTCGCGAGGTGTCGAAGGGCGTGGGCGAGTCCGCGTTTGTCGAGTGAGCGCTCCGAGAGGCGCAGCATGGCATCCTTGGACGGGGCGAATTGGGGAGCTGTCGCGGGCAGAAGTCGCGTTTCCGCGACGTTGGCGACTTGTTGTCATACTGTCGAATTTGGCCAGCGCCAGTCTGGTGCGCTGTTGTTCCAACGGGTGGCGCGACTCGCGCAGCGTACGGTCGCCTCCGCGCAGGCGATGTTGCCGCGATGTCTCCCGGCGGTTGCGCGAGGAGACGGGCGAGCGAATTGCGGCACGAACGCTCAGCACCCTCGCGTTGCAGGTAGGTAGCTGGTAGCTTGGCCTGGACGAGAAGAAGCAGTTGGGACATCTACCGCTGCTGGGCGTCAACCCCGTCACTTTGGATGCTGAGAGGGCCGGCTGATGCAGATACATGTGGGCTACGAAATTGGATATACGATAGCCCAATACACACCGATGGTATTGACGCTCAACGTGCATCACAGTCGGGTGTCGGACTTGGTCCAGCCGGATTGGATGCGGTTTGAGCCATCAGTATCGTCGCAAGGCTACCGCGACGGGTTCGGCAACTGGTGTACACGAATAGTGGCGCCACCTGGTACGATTGTAATTTCGTCGTCAGCCACGGTGAACGACAGGGGCGCTCCGGAGCCCGTCGTGGAGGGGGCAACGGAGATCCCAGTACATCAACTGCCCGCTGAGACGTTGGTCTTTCTGCTTGGTAGTCGCTACTGCGAAACCGATCGCCTGTCGGAAGTCGCTTGGCGTCTGTTTGGAACAACGCCGCCAGGATGGGCTCGTGTGCAGGCCATCTGCGACTTCGTACACGAGCACATCAGATTCTCCTACGAACACGCGGACCCAACGATGAGCGCCTGGGGCGTCTACAATAGTCGTCGGGGTGTCTGCCGAGATTTCGCACACCTCGGCGTTGCGTTGTGCCGCTGCATGAACATTCCTGCGCGGTACTGCACCGGCTACCTAGGAGACATTGGTGTGCCTTCAGATCCTGCTCCTATGGACTTCTCGGGCTGGTTTGAGGCGTACTTGGGAGGGGCGTGGCACACATTTGACCCGCGTCACAACGCGCGTCGTGTCGGGCGTGTGCTGATCGCCTTCGGTCGCGACGCGGCGGACGTGGCCATCAGTACAACCTTTGGTCGGCACGTTCTGGAGAGGTTTCACGTGTGGACCTACGAAGTCGCAGCCTAGCGACTTGAGCTGCCTCGACCCTGACTGCGAACACTCCACCGCTGGCTGGTAGAGACGTACGCCGGAGCTTCGGTCTGCCCAACGACCCTGACAATAACCTGCGGGCGCTGAAGGAACAAGGCTGCCGGTAGCTAAGGCCCCCGAAAGAGCAGCGGCGGCGATCAGCCGCCCCTTGCAGGGGACGCCGAAGCGGAGCGAGGCGCTGAAGGCGCCTGCCTGTCAGCCATGGTGCGTGAAAGGAAAGTGGGGATGCCTCGACGACCCGGCTAGGGTCGAGTTGTTAGGACCAAGGAGGACATCCCCGTGAAGAAGCGAGCATATCGAAGGACGGCAATCAAGGACTTTGACGCGAGCACCGTGTCGAAGCGAACAGAATCGACCCAGCTGGTGCTGGCAGTAGACGTGGCGAAAGTGGACATGGTGGCGGCATTGACGACGGGGACAGGCGAGGTGCTGACGACGCTGGCCTGGAAGCACCCGGCAGAGACTCCGCTGTTGCTCGAGAAGCTCTGGGAGTTACGTGGGCAGCGCTACAACATCGTCGGCGTGATGGAGTCGAGCGGCAGCTACGGCGACGTGCTGCGCCACCAGCTGCAAGGGGTGGGCCTGCTCGTGTACCAGGTCAGCGGCAAACGCGTGCACGATGCGAAGGTCGTCTACGACGGCGTCGCGAGCCTCCACGACGCCAAGTGTTCGGCGATCATCGCCAAGCTTCACGTCGACGGGCGCTCCTCGGTGTGGGAGTCGAAAACGGATTCGGAGCGCGCGCTGAAGGCGGCCGTGAGCACCATGGACTTGTACCAGGTCGCCTACCTGCGTTTGGTGCACCAGCTCGAGGGATGGCTCGCCCGGCACTGGCCAGAGGTCACTCAGCTGGTGGGGTTGACGTCGGCCACCCTGCTGGCGGTGTTGGCCCGCGTGGGTGGCCCTGCAGATATCGCGGCGTCACCAGAAGCGACTCGGCAACTGATGAACGGGATGAGCCATCGATTGATGAAGCCGGAGAAGATCGAACGCGTCCTGCAGTCGGCGATGACGACGGCGGGGCTGCGCTTGCTCGAAGAAGAACGACGCGCCCTGATGACGTTGGCGGACGAAGCCCACCGAGCGCTGCGAGCTCACAAGGAGGCGAAGACGAAGGTCGAGAAGCTCGCCGCGGGCACGGTGTCGGATGCGATGGCACCCGCGGTGGGCAAGACGACCGCTGCGGTTCTGGTCACCGAAATCGGTAACCCGTTGCTATTTCCGTCGGCGCGCTCCTACCTCAAAGCGTTTGGGCTCAACCTGAAAGAGAAGAGCAGCGGGAAGCACCAAGGTCGCCTCCGGATCACCAAGTTCGGCTCCGGGCGCGCGCGTCAGTACCTCTGGTTGGCCGTCTACCGCTGGCGCAAGAAGGATCCGATCGCCCAAGCCTGGTACGACGCCAAGGCAAAACGAGACGGTGGAAGCAAAGCCAGAGCGGCGGTTGCGCTGATGCGCAAGCTGGTCAAAGCGCTGTACCACATCGCCCGGGGCGTGCCGTTCGATTCGAGGAAATTGTTTGACGTGGCGAAGCTGAAATTCACGGCGTGACTGAACAAGCGCGACGCAAACGAGCTTCAGTACGTGGGTTCGGTACCCGCAGAAAGACCAATGAGGTGAACGCAGTAGACGCATACGAATAACAAGCCAAAGAACAAGATTTCCGACGGGTGACCTTCAAATGAACCTGTGCTCCGCACCGAGCGAGAGCTTCTGTCTGTCACGAGGCACCCTGAGGGTTTTGGCGGGATCCAAATGTCCAATGAAAGGCTGAGCTGGCACCGTCGCGTACGGATGCCCAACAAGAGTGGCTCGACGTACCCCCACTGAAACCCTCCGGCAGATCGCGTTCAAGGCAACCAACCCCTCGCTCCAATCCATGAAACCCTCCGGCAGATCGCGTTCAAGGCAACCAACCCCTCGCTCCAATCCAGCAGGCCCCGCGTACACAAGGAAAACGCAGTTGGATTGGTGCGCCCAGAGAGGCCCGATCCTCACCAATTTTCTTTCCTTGACCTGGCTACAAGAGGTTCATTGGCCTGTTAGGCCGCCTCGACGGGGACTGACTCTTCAAGCAGCGGAAACGAGATTCTCGCGAATGATGCGGGGGTGTTTAGCGGCAATTCGCAAAAGGGCGATGGCGGGTCCCTCCGGTGTGCGTCGGCCTTGCTCCCAGTTGCGGAGGGTGTGGACGCTGATCCCCATGGCTTGAGCGAACTGCTCCTGTGTAAGCCGAACGAATCGTCTGAGTGCGGCGATGTCGTCACCGGATCGTATGTCGCCGCTGATGAGGCGCTTGCGCAACCGAGCCGGGATGGCGCTTGCGAGGTCTTCGTCGGTGAGTTCAGGGATGTCGTCAGTCATCGAAGTTGCTCCAGGTAGGCATGGTAGCGCTCAGCCTCGCGCTTGGTAGTCCAACGGGCCGAGATGATGCGGATTGCCTCGTCGAGGCGCTCGGTCCAAACAACCAAGACAAGGCCACGTCGGATCGGTCCGATGCTGATGAAGCGGTCCTCGTCATCGGAATGGAGCGCGTCGAAAATCTCGAGACAATCGACGTCATTGGTGAAGAGCTCCGAGGCCTCTTCGAAGGAGATGCCGTGGCGCTTCTGGTTGGCGAGGTTTTTGGCATGATCCCATTCGAGCCTCACCGCGACAGTGTACGCCAATGGCGGAGTGAGTCAACGGCGGAGGCGAGACGCAGCGGACAAGGAGCTGACATCTGCCCACCTCGGTGCCAACAGGTTAGGCAGGCTATGGACGCGGAGAGGCCAAGGATGGACAATCTGCGGATGCGAACGATGGAACTGGGTCGAGGAACGCCGGTCTCCGGGGAGAAAGTGGCCAAGTCAGGGCGTGTCTCGCTTGCGGCCCTAGTGACGGTGAGCGCGCTTGGGGGATGTAGAGGAGCTGCGGTCGTTCTGTTGGCGGCGGCGGCGCTCGCGACGGGGTGCGGCGCGGAGAGCGACGGCGGCGTCATCGGAAAGAATTGCGTGCCAGGAGACGAGACGAGGCCGGACTTCAACGGGTACGCGAAGGATGGCGTTTCGATCGAGGTTGGCTCTCCGTCGTGTGATGGCGAATTGTGTTTGGTGCTGTACTTCCAGGGGCGCGTGACATGCCCGTATGGTCAAGCGGCAGGGAGCGGAGGATGCAAGACATCGGATGGCGCCCGCGACGTGGGCGTGCCCGTTCAGCCGCAGTTGCAAGCTCGGCGTGGCGAGGATGCGGTCTTCTGTTCCTGCGAGTGCGAGGGCCCGAACGCCGACGGTGAGTACTG
>QJWJ01000313.1 GCA_003235365.1 Deltaproteobacteria bacterium | reverse complement strand
GAGTGTCCGTTCAATGGACAATGTGACTTTTGAGGCGGCCGATGTTTTTCACCGATCGCTAGATGCACACGGCTGTACCGCGGTGCTTGCCTTCAGTGTCCTGCACTTGGTCGAAGAAATCGGCTCCGTGTTGCGCCGGGTCAACGAGCTCTTGCCAACGGGTGGGTTGTTTATCTCGCAAACACCGTGTCTGGCTGAAAGTAGCTTCCTGTTAAAGTTGTTGATTGGTTTGGCCCAAAAGGTGAGGCTCGCGCCGCCGATTCTCAGCCTTACTGTTGTCGAACTCGAAGCAGCAATTGCGGGTGCGGGCTTTGACATTGCTGAATCGGAGCTATGGGACCGCAAGAAAGCGGTTCATTGGATCGTCGCCAGGAAGCGGTGAGCTTGGAGCCGAAGGCTTCGCATAAGGAAGGTCCGCGATGGCAAACACTGATTCTCGCGTAACGATCCACATGGTGGCGAGCCTCGACGGCTTCATCGCTCGAAAGGACGGGAGCGTCGACTGGCTCGAGACCTCAGACGAATTCGCAGAAGGCGACACCATGGATCCGGAATTCGTCGCGGCGTTCCTCGAGAGCATCGACTGCTACGTCATGGGATCGCGAACCTATGAAACGGCGCTTCATTTCGAAGCCCAAGGGTTGGGGTGGTCGTATGGAAGCAAGCCCACCTTCGTCCTCACCAGTCGGGAGCTGCCGCGGACCCGGGATACTGTCGAGTTCTACTCGGGCGATCTCGCGCATTTCGTGAATGGGCGCCTGCGGCCCACATTCCGTTCCATTTGGTTCGTTGGAGGCGGTCTAGTCTCCACCGAATGCCTTCGTCTCGGGCTGGCCGACGAAGTTCGTTATTCGATCCTGCCGATCTTGATTGGTGATGGGATCCCGTTCTTCGGGAAGCACGACAGAGACATCCCCCTCCACCTAGCGGAGGTCAAAGCCTACAAGAACGGAATGGTTGAGCTGCGTTACGACGTGCGAGGTGAAGGGCCGGGCTAACAGACTCATACCAAATCTTGACAAAGTCCAGCATTGGACGCAGTATCCTGCCTTACCTATGACGACCTCAAACGATCCAGCAGACCTGCTGCGCCAACACGGTCTCCAGGTCACGGCCCAGCGCCTGGCCGTCCTGCGGGCCGTGTCCGATCGGCCGCACGGCACCGCGGACGAAGTCGCCGAGGCTGTGCGGGTGGAGATCGGTACCATCTCCCGCCAGGCGGTATACGACGCCTTGGGTGTCCTGGCCGACAAGGGCCTGGTTCGACGCATCCAGCCCGCCGGGTCGCCGGCCAGGTACGAGGATCGAGTCGGCGACAACCACCACCATCTCATCTGCCGCGGCTGCGGCCGCATGGTCGACGTCGACTGCGCGATCGGGGCCATGCCGTGCCTCACCGCGGCCGATGACGCGGGCTACGAGATCGACGAAGCCGAGGTCGTGTTCTGGGGCCGCTGTCCGGAGTGCCTCGCAACCGCAGCGACTCCACCCGAGGGTTCATAGCATCCACAGGTACCACGATCGACCAATGACCGACCACCAACTACCAGCAATCTGCAGTCTGCAATCTGCAATCACTTTAGGAGGACCGCGTGTCAGATAGCGCAAGCAAGTGCCCGTTTTCGGGAGCCAACACGACGATGGCAGCCCGGTCGAACAAGGACTGGTGGCCGAACCAGCTCAACCTGATGGTTCTCCACCAGAACTCATCCCTGTCCGATCCGATGGGCGACGAGTTCGACTACGCCGAAGAGTTCGAGACGCTCGACCTCGACGCCCTGAAGCAGGACCTGATGGACCTCATGACGGAGTCACAGGACTGGTGGCCGGCCGACTACGGCCACTACGGGCCGCTCTTCATCCGGATGGCCTGGCACAGCGCCGGCACCTACCGCACCAGCGACGGCCGCGGCGGTGGTGGTGCCGGTTACCAGCGCTTCGCGCCGGCCAACAGCTGGCCCGACAACGCGAACCTCGACAAGGCGCGGCGGCTGCTGTGGCCGATCAAGCAGAAGTACGGCCGCAAGATCTCGTGGGCCGACTTGATGATCCTCGCTGGCAACTGCGCCCTGGAGTCAATGGGACTCGAGACCTTCGGCTTCGCCGGCGGGCGCGCGGACGTGTGGGAGCCCGACGATGTCACGAACTGGGGCTCAGAGACCGAGTGGCTAGGCGACGAGCGCTACAGCGGCGAGCGGGATCTCGCGAAGCCATTCGGCGCCGTGCAAATGGGCCTGATCTACGTGAACCCGGAGGGGCCGAACGGCGAGCCCAGCGTCCTTGCCGCGGCCAAGGACATCCGTGAGACGTTCGCGCGCATGGCGATGAACGACGAGGAGACGGTGGCGCTGATCGCCGGCGGACACACGTTCGGCAAGACCCATGGTGCCGTCGAAGAGCAGTACGTCGGTGCCGATCCCGAAGGTGCACCCATCGAGATGCAGGGCCTCGGCTGGAAGAACACGGCCGGCAGCGGCAAAGGCGGCGACACCTACACCAGCGGGTTGGAGGGTGCCTGGACACCCACGCCGGTGACTTGGGACAACAGCTTCTTCGAGACGCTGTTCCGCTACGAGTGGGACCTGACCAAGAGCCCCGCCGGTCACTACCAGTGGGTGCCGACCGATCCCGCCGCGGCGAGCGCCGTGCCGGATGCCCACGACGCGTCGAAGACGCACGCTCCGATCATGCTCACGACGGACCTCGCGCTCAGAATGGATCCCATCTACGAGCCGATCTCACGGCGCTTCTACGAGAACCCGGGCGAGTTTGCCGACGCCTTTGCCCGCGCGTGGTTCAAGCTGACCCACCGCGACATGGGTCCCGTATCCCGCTACCTCGGCCCGGAGGTCCCGACCGAGGAGCTGATTTGGCAGGACCCGGTGCCCGCGGTCGATCACGAGTTGATCGACGAAGAGGACATCGCCGTACTCGAGCTCGCGATCCTCGATTCGGGCCTGTCCATCTCCCAGCTGGTCTCGACCGCATGGGGCTCGGCGGCAACGTTCCGCGGCACCGACAAGCGCGGTGGCGCGAACGGGGCGCGCATTCGCCTCACACCGCAGAGGGACTGGGAGGTCAACAACCCGGGCGACCTGGCGAAGGTGCTGCAGATACTGGAGGAGATCCGAGAGGAGTTCAACAACGCGCAGTCGGGAGGGAAGAAGGTCTCGCTCGCCGACCTGATCGTGCTGGGCGGGTGCGCTGCCGTGGAGCAGGCTGCCAAGGACGCCGGGCACGAGGTGCAGGTTCCCTTCTCACCGGGGCGCACCGATGCGTCCCTGGATCAGACCGACGTTGAATCCTTCGCCGTGCTCGAGCCGACTGCCGACGGGTTCCGCAACTACCTCGCGGACGGCGACAAGAGTTCTGCCGCCGAGCTGTTGGTCGAGCGGGCCTGCCTGCTGACGCTGACCGCTCCCGAAATGACGGCGCTCGTGGGCGGCATGCGCGCCTTGAACGCGAACACCGGGCAGTCGGAGCTCGGCGTGTTCACGAAGCGGCCCGAGACATTGACCAACGACTTCTTCGTGAACCTGCTGGACATGGACACGGAGTGGCAGCCGTCTTCGACCGCCAAAGGCGTGTACGAGGGGCGCGATCGCTCGTCGGGCAAGGTCAAGTGGACCGGAACCGCGGTCGATCTCGTGTTCGGCTCGAACTCCCAGCTCCGGGCTTTGGCCGAGGTCTACGCCTGCGACGACGGACAGGAGAAGTTCGTCCACGACTTCGTCGCGGCGTGGGACAAGGTGATGAATCTGGATCGGTTTGACTCGAAGGGGCGGTAAGGGGTGGGAAGAGGCGGTAAGGGGCGGTAGGGGTTCACCCTGCCGCCCCTTTTTCGAGTCAGAACTCCATCCGCGCGCCGAAGGTCGGAAAGACTCGCAGCAGAGGATTGATCCCACGTTCCGTTACTGCCGTCCCCTGCGGCGTGACCCAGACCGCGAAGTTGAAGGCCTCGGCATTCTCCCGGTTGTAGGCGTTGAACACGTCGAAGTACACCTCGAGTTGCCCGGTACCGACGGGGAACAGCTTGGAGATCCTGACGTCGAGCCGGTGGTACGGCGGCAGGTGCTCACCGTAGATCGGCCCGAAGGTTCGATTGACGTACTGAGAGCCGTCGACTGTGGTCATCACCTCGAAGTTCTCGTTGGTAGCTGGCCAACCCGAGTGATATTGCCACGCGTAGCTCAACGACCACGAGGGCGTGGGGCGGTACGCCAGCTCCAAGTGCACGGTGTGTCTCTGATCGCGGGGACGCGGCACCCACGCGCCGTCGATCTCGTCTTCTGCTCGTGCCAGAGCATAGCTGGCGGACCAGGCGAACCGCCCGCCGACATCGCGTCGCGCGAGGAACTCGATCCCGCGCGCCAGGCCACGGGTGGGAGCAACTAGAATGCGGTCACTACCGTGACCTTCTTCCCACAGCGCCTCGATGGCCGGTTCCAGGCTGCGGTACTCGGGCCGGGGATCGGTCACCCTGCGTTCGTACGCCTCAACGCGGAAGCTGGTGCCGTCACGGAGTCTGTGCTCCAGCCCCACGATGCGATGCTCGGCACGCTCCGCCGGATAGAACCGGTTGTCGCCATCGGCTACGTACAACTCGTCGAGACCGTGCGACTGGTAGTAGTATCCCCATGCCGCGCGCACAGTAGTCCTGGGCGCCACCTCGAGAGCCACATTGACCCTCGGGCTCAACGTGTTGTCAGCGGTATGGGTGTGGTAGTCGTATCGCAGCCCGACCTCCGTCGTGAGCCAGTCGGTGAGCCGGATACGATTCGACTGGAACAGGCCTACCCGCTGCCCTGAGGTGTCTACTGCCATGGACAGGTTCCGGTAGACTTGGTCCCACGCTGGGGCGGCGGGGTCCGTGGCGTTGGGTACCCAGTCCATCTCCGATCTGCGGTAGTCGTAGTCGGCCACCCCGTGCCTGACGTCGAACCCCCACTTAACGAGCAGCCGCTCGGATAGCATGAGACCCCAGTTCTGCTTCAGCCCGACGAAACCGGACGCAGCCCGGTCTTGCACGCTCGTGCTGGGAGTGGTGGCGGGACTGTAGTCGTAGTCGGTGCCGCTGCGATCGCGTGTCAGTCTGCCGGCCCACAGCGTCGTCTGCGCTGCCAGCGTGTGGCTGAAGTCGGCCGTCCAATTCATCCACACATAGCTGGATCCCCATTTACTGTGGACGTCGGTGCCGTCTTCCTCTACGACGGCGAAATCATCGGCGGCGTAGAGTACGTGTCCCGAGATCACGTGTCGGGGACCGAGTTGGTACTGCACCTTGCCCAGCACGTCGTAGTAGGTCGGTTTTGCGCCGTTGGCCTCGTCCAGGATCTTCAAGGTCGGCCCCAGGAACCCGTACCGCCCCGACGCCAGCCACGTTCCCCGCCCACCGGCGAAGCCGCCTTCGCTCTTACCCGT
>QJWJ01000285.1 GCA_003235365.1 Deltaproteobacteria bacterium | reverse complement strand
CGCTCAGACCCCCGGGCCCATCCCCGACGACGACGACGTCCATGACTACACCTCCAGCTCGTGAAACACGCAGCTAGCCTAGTGTCGACACGCAACCGCGCCACGTCGAAATCCCGATCGGCTTTTGTTTCGCGACGCGACGAGTCGCGATTCGGGCGAGGCGTGATACAGACCTGCAACGTGGAGGTAGGCCGCCCAACCAGCAGGTCATTTCGAGCGGAAACTCGCCGGAAAATCGCACAATGCCACCAGAAAGCAGGTGTCCGTCGAGGGCACCGGCTCTAGCATCGGCGGCCCTTGCCGCAACTGGCAAAAGACCATCGGCGCCACGCGACGCTCCACGTCGCCGGCGGCCGTCGAGCAACAGAAGCAAGCCTTTCAGCTACGGAACGACCATGACCGACACGACGCCCAGCATCATCTACACCTTCACCGACGAAGCCCCCGCCCTGGCGACCTTCTCGCTGCTCCCGATCATCCAGGCCTTCGCAGGGGCGTGCGGAGTCACCGTCGAGACCCGAGACATCTCCCTCGCCGGCCGCATCATCGCCAACTTCCCGGAGAAGCTGACCGACGCCCAGCGCATCGGTGATGCCTTGACCGAACTTGGAGAGCTGGCGACACGGCCGGAAGCCAACATCATCAAGTTGCCGAACATCAGCGCGTCCATCCCGCAGCTCAAGGCCGCAATCAAAGAATTGCAGGGCAAAGGCTACGCCCTCCCCGACTACCCCGACGAGCCGAAGACGGACGAGGAGAAGGAAGCCAGAACTCGCTACGACAAGATCAAGGGCAGTGCCGTCAACCCGGTGCTGCGCGAAGGCAACTCGGACCGTCGCGCTCCCAAGGCCGTCAAGGAGTACGCCAAGAAGCACCCGCACTCGATGGGCAAGTGGAGCAGCGACAGTCGGTCGCACGTCACGCACATGACCAGTGGCGACTTCTTCTCGAACGAAAGGTCGCTGACGGTGGAAAAGCCGTGCACCGTGAAGCTCGAACTGGTCGGCAAAGATGGGTCGACCAACGTGCTCAAGCCATCATTGCCCCTGTTGGCCGGCGAAGTCATCGACGCGACCGTGATGAACGTCAAAGCACTGCGCAAGTTCTTGGACGAGCAGATCGCCGACGCGAAGAAGACGGGCGTGCTCTTCTCTCTGCACATGAAGGCGACCATGATGAAGGTCTCGGACCCAATCATCTTCGGGCACGCCGTCAAAGCCTACTTCAAGAACGTGTTCGAAAAGCACGGCGCAGCGCTGGAGAAGGCTGGCGTCAACGTGAACAACGGCCTGGGCAACCTGCTCGACGGGATCTCGTCGCTCCCCGAGGCAACCCGCAAAGAGATCGAAGCAGACATCGCCGACGCGTACGCTGCTGGCCCGCCGCTGGCAATGGTGAACTCCGACAAGGGGATCACCAACCTGCACGTGCCGAGCGACGTCATCATCGACGCGTCGATGCCGGCCATGATCCGCTCCTCGGGTCAGATGTGGAACAAAGACGGCAAGCTACAGGATACCAAGGCCGTCATCCCCGATGCGAGCTACGCCGGCGTGTACCAAGAGACGATCGCGTTCTGCAAAGAACACGGCGCGTTCGACCCGACGACGATGGGCAGCGTCCCCAACGTCGGGTTGATGGCACAGAAGGCCGAAGAGTACGGCTCCCACGACAAGACCTTCGAGATCCCCGTGGACGGTACGATGCGCGTCGTCGACGAAACCGGCAAGGTGTTGATCGAGCACGCGGTCGAAGCGGGCGACATCTGGCGCATGTGTCAGGTCAAGGACGCGCCGATTCAAGACTGGGTCAAACTGGCCGTAGGCCGCGCCCGCGCAACCGGCGTGCCCGCGGTGTTCTGGCTCGACGAGAAACGCGCCCACGACGCTCAGTTGATCGCCAAGGTGAAGCAGTACCTGCCCAACCACGACACGAGCGGTCTGCAGATCGAAATCATGGCGCCCGCCGCCGCCACGCGCTTCACTCTCGAGCGCGCCCGGGCAGGAAAAGACACCATTTCAGTCACGGGCAACGTGCTGCGTGACTACCTGACGGACTTGTTCCCGATCCTCGAGCTCGGTACCTCGGCGAAGATGCTTTCAATCGTGCCGCTGATGAACGGCGGCGGCTTGTTCGAGACGGGAGCAGGCGGCTCTGCGCCGAAACACGTCGAGCAGCTCGTCAACGAAAACTACCTGCGTTGGGACTCGCTCGGAGAGTTCCTCGCGTTGGCCGTCTCCTTGGAGTTCTACGGAGATTCCACGAACAACGCCGGCGCCAAGTTGATGGCCCAGACGCTGGATGCCGCCACCGGCAAGCTCCTCGACAACAACAAGTCACCCGCACGTAAGGTGGGCCAACTCGACAACCGCGGCAGCCACTTCTACCTGGCGCTGTACTGGGCTCAGGCCCTCGCCGAGCAAACCGAGAACACGGCCCTGGCAGCGAAGTTCAAGCCCCTCGCCGATGCGATGACCAGCGGCGAAAGCCAAATCGTCGGCGAGCTCAACGGCGTTCAAGGCAAGTCTGTCGACATCGGTGGCTACTACCTACCCGACGAGGCCAAAGCCAGCGCCGTGATGCGCCCCAGCAAGACGCTCAACGACTTGCTCGCGTCGCTGGCCTGACCAAGCCCTGAGTCGACCGCCCCCATAGACCGAAAAGGCCGAGACGAAGAGCGGGCGCTGCACCGAGTGTGGCGCCCGTTTCGCTGATCCACCCGCCTGGCGTCGCGTCGATGCGCGTTGACCACTCGATGAAGGCCAGTGAACATCGAGCGTGGCTCAGCGAGAATCGTGCAAGCTGATGCCAAGCTGCGGCGCCCAATACAGCCACTTGGCCTTCGGCGCTCCGTGGGCGGCAGCAAGCAACCAGGTGCCTTGACGCGTGAAAACCATTTGGATGACCTCCTGACCGGCGGCCAGCTCGGGCTCGACCCGCTGCCGCCCCGAGGGCAGTTCCCGCCAGAGCCCTCCGTCGTGATCGATGCCCCACAGGCGCTCGTTGGTGTCACTGGTCAAGAATGACACGCGCCCTTCCGCAGTCGGGTCGACCTTCCACGAACCGTCGTCGTGGCGCAGGAGCAGCGTCTGAAGCGCGACGTGGGAGGGTCCGTCGAAACGCCGCAGCGCGACGACGAAGGAGCGCGGTCCGAGCACGGTAGCGGCGTCGATCATCCACAGCGCGCCGGCCTGAGCCGCCTCGGGGGCACTGTCATTCGCCACCGGCCGCAGCGGCGGGATTTCTAGCACACCGGCCGGCGCCTGCCGGCGCAATCGCTCCACCCCGGGTCCCAGATTGACGACCGTCGCCTGCCCCCGCTCGTCGCGCTCGGTCGAGCAGACTTGCCCCGTCAGCAGCAGCACATCGCCCGAGGCAACTTGCAGGCCCCGCTCGACGCCCCGCATTTGCACTTGGCAGGAGTCGTGCTGCGGCGGTTCAGCTGCTGTCAGTTTCGGAACGGGCGCCGGTTCGCCGAACACCACCATGCGCACCTGACCGGGAGGATCGGGCACCACACCGAGCACCGAATCGAGGCCCCACGAAAACAGCGACGCCCGACCAAGACCACCGAAAGGCGCGCCGCTGGGCTGCAATCGTCCACCCTCGAAGCGATGAGCGCGATTGACGGCGGCGCCGCCACCTTCTGCCCATTCGGTCGAAACCACCCAGAGCTGACCAGACGTGGTTTGGGCCACATCACTGATGGTTTGGTCTCGGTGTTCATCCAAACCGGGTAGTCGCGCAAGCAGTTGCATGCCGTTGCCGCCGAGCGTGTACAGAACCTCGTCGCAGGCAAACAGCACGCGATCGCTGAGCCCCACGAGCTTCGGCTCAGCGTCGCAGGCGAGGCTGGCCACCGGCGTCAATGGCCAGCGCACGGACTCGGGTGGTGAAAGCTCCTCGACGCTCTCGATTCGAGAGCCGGCGTAGCGCTCCGGCAAAGCCACGGCGGCTTGAGGCTGCGCACGATCCGTCGGTGTCTGCGGAGCCGCACGCTCACAGCCCATCGCCCCGAGCATCGATCCCAACACGGCACAGCAGCCCTTGGAGACGGCCCTCATGAAGCGAGTTAGCGGCGGATCCGGACGAAAGACAAGAAAAGGCTCAGTTGCTTGGTCGCGCGCGACGTTCCACCGTCGGGACGCAACGCCCGACACTGAGTCAGGGCGCGGGCGATGGCTCGACGGGTCCTGGCGAAGAGTTCGGGGGCCACATCTCCCACGGCGTCGACTGGCACGTGGTCCCCCCACGGTCGACTGCGAGCATGAAACTGTCGGGCGGTCCCGAGGCGTAACAAGCGACCCGCACGACCCGGAAGTCAGTGTTGCTGCTGCCAAGGTTGCAATACCCAGCTCCTGAACCATAGGCCGTGGCCAACGCGACGGGTGGCCCAGTTCGGTCGAGCTGCTTCGGAAATCGCACGTACGAGGGCGGGGCGTATGCTTCCACCGGGTCGTTGGGTCCGCAGGAGGCGGGGCCACCATCGTACTGCCACGCCACGGTCGCAGCTTGAAACGGCGGGATCTGCGCTCCTCCGTCGGGACCGACGATCGTCGCGTAGGCACCCAACCCCGCGTGGAGCGACGTGCCCTTGGTGTACAGCAGAGAGAAACGCGAATCGATGAGCGCGTTCGACGCGTCGTAACAATCGACGAAGATACTGAATGATGAGCCAGCCGCCGCCATCTGCCTGACCTTGCAGTGGAAGGCGTCTGCTCCAAGCGCGGTGATCTGAACGTTGCCTCCCCCCGTCGTATTGGCGTTGAGGAAAGTCGTGACGTACCTTCCGGTGGAAAGCCGACTCACCTCGACCTCGCCCCCCGTGGAACTGTATGCATTGACCGGAACGTGTACCGGTGAGGTTTTGCTCTCCGAAGTGACGAAGCCGCGGTTGAGCGGCTCGTTCGAGACGCCCGCCGGGGCCTGGGTGTAGTAGGCCGTGAACGCCAAGTTTCGTCGATTGCCATCCTGATCCCGACAGAAAAGCATCAGGGCTTCCTCACCCGAAGGGTTCTGCAGCGCGTTGATCAGATTGCAGCGTTGACCCAAGCCCGCCACGGTGCTGATCTGAGCGTTGCCCTTCGCCGAGCCCATGCCATTGAGAATGACGTAGTAGACGCCCTGGGTCAGCCTAACCACACGCGTCGTCCCGGCTGGATTGTACGCATCGCGCACTTCGCTCCAGTTGCCGGGGCGATAGAACAGGTGAGCATCTTCGGCCTGCGCGAGCTCACTGGTTCGCATCTGTGTTGCCTCGAGCGGCGGTTCACCGTTTCCGCAACCTGCCAACGCCGTGACCGTACCGAGAAGTATGAGGTAGCGCTCGAGCATCATGCTGATCCTTTGAGTCGACGGCGATATGAACGCGGCGACACCCGCGGCGCGCACGCCAGTCCACGAGGCACGTCATGGCTAGGTATCAACCCAATCCGCAAGATCGTTCACAGCGTCGTGGCGTCACGGCAGCCACCTGTAAACCGTAACGTCAACCACAGTCGCCTCGGGCGTTCAATCGCTCGGGGCACCGGTCAAAAGAGCTGAAGCATCGCGTCATCCCCCCGCACACCGATTGACCCAGCGGCACACCGCGCGATGTCGCCCGCCCGTTCGCACTGCGACGCCGGACGCGATCGGGAGTCGCGTCACGGTTCGGGCCGGCGCGGCCAGTGCCCGTCGGGATCGGTGCGTGGTCCTTGATTGACGACACTGGGCACCTCCCCCGTCTCTTCGACTTCTTTGACGCAGGTCCCCGCGACGCTACACAGGGAAAGCACGGTGATGGCCAGAATCGACTTCGTCCACAAGAACGGGTAGCGCGATGGAAGCGGCGCGCTAATCACGACCGTCGCCACCATACCGGAGAGCCACCACAGGGCCGAATCGCATTCGAGGTTGGTCACGCGGTAGTAGAGCAGCCCTCCCAAGCTGCCGCACGCCAGCACCAAGACCCAACCGAACGCTCGCGCGCCGTGCCCACTCATCACGCCACGAGTGATCAAGTACAGAAGACCTGAGGGAATGACCACGGCCAACCACAACGTACCGGTCGCCACCGAACACAAGCCGTAGCAGAGCCAGGTGACCACGGCGATCATCACCCAGCGAAACGACTCGACCCAGGTACCGATCTGCTCGCGACGAACCCGAGCGAGCTTGCGTGCGGCCAGCGCCTCTTGCGCCGACGGTTGCCGTGGGGTCAGGCGTCCCACGACCTTTCCACTCAAGCGCCCGTAGAGCTTGCCGTCCACCTCCGTCGAGCCGAGCAAGCGAACCTCGGTGATCGACAGATCGAACGCAGCGTGATGCTCCTTCAACGCATCGGCTCCGACACCGATGAAGTGCACCTCACCCAGCTCGTCTTGACGCAGCGCGGGCGGCGACTTCGCTTCGGTCGCGTCGCTCGGGGAAGGATTGGGATCATCCTGGTCGGCGTCGCTACCTGTCGCGTCTTGTTCCGAAATCAACTCGACGGCGGCAACGGACGCCCGATACAGCCGCAAGTCGAAGGCCGTGAAATCCTTGGGCGTCGCGCCAGGCCGTTCGAGCGCCGGAACTCCGACGAACGCTCCCTCGACGATGCCGCGAAACCACTCAGCCACCTCTCTGTTCCTCCGCTGATGGAACCAGTCGAGCGGCAAAGCTCCAACGCTCCGCGGTCGACCAAGGCGACAGGGCCTCGGAAACGCGGCGTTGGGTCCGGACCTCTTCGTCGCTGACTCGCTGACGATCCAGTCGCCAGCGCAACAGTTCGTAGTTGCGCAATGCCCGCAGGTAGAACGTGTGCGCCAGCACCAGCGGCATCAACGCAATCCAAGCAAACCCCAACGTGAACAGGAAGGCCGGTTCGGGCACGTCCCACAGCAGCGCGATCCGTTCCGAGACGAACTCGCACTCGGCTACCTGCGCTCGGTAGGCAGCGGCCGCGGCGGGCACGTAGCTCGTCGATGCGTAGTACCCCTCGAGTCGCTTCAGACTTTCGTCATGCCGTTCGAGCAGTTCGGCTCGGTGCCGTTCAATTTGTGGATCCAAGGCGGGCTTGACCACCAGCAGGTGTACTGGCTGTGCAGCAGCGGCGGCGATCAATCCAAACACCACGAGCGGAGCGAGCCTCGGAGCCCAGCGCTGGACGCGCCCTTCGTCGAAGTGCAGCGCTGCACCTCCCCCGGCAATGACGACGCGGAACAGATTGAACACGAATCCCGTCGCGATTACCCCCAACGCGACGGCGCCGAACAGGGACTTCTGGGTCATCCACGTGCCCACGGCGGCCGATGCGCCCAACATGCAACAGGGCAGCAAACACCAGCGACCGATAGCGCCGACCTGGCGCCGTAGAGCAGGCTCCATCAGCGACAGCACGCGGGGGTCGTAGCCAACCCAGCGAGCAATGGTCGGAGCAGCCATCAGCTGTTTACCTGCTCAACGTACTTCTTGTAGCCGTCTTCGGACTCGATGTCCTTCTTGGTGGCCGCCAAGAAACGTTCGTGCACGGCCTTGGCGAGCTGCTCTTCGGACTGCAAGCGCCGCAGCTCTTCGCGCAAACTCGAATCGACCCGGTGGTATAGATCTACCCGTACCACCTGGTTGGCCTCAGTGACGTAGGTTTGTGCGTCGACTTCGACACCGAGGCGCGCCGTGGCCAAGCGCAGCTCGTTTTCCTTCATGTAGTCGTAGGCGCTCTTGGTCAGCATCATCTTGAAGAAGATGGGCCCGGTCTCGATCGCCAGCAGCATCAGCAGAATCGCCCAGGGCACGAAGCCGCCGATCTCGTGGGAGATGTGAATGCGCTTCATCAAGCCGTCGAGGTGCCGGGCCTGCTTGGCGTTGCTTTCACGGGCTTTGGCCAGATCGTCGGAGAGCTGGCTCAACTCGGTCTTCCACGCTTCGATGTCGGCGACGACGGGGGCGTTGCGATTGCCATCCGCCGCGAGCGCCTCGGATAGTTCTTCTTCCATCTTGTCGAGGGTCTCTTTCTTGTCCCGCCAGGCCGGACCCCGACCGGGGATGGCATTGGCAGTACGCCCTTCGGCTTCGAGCTCCAGCAAGCGCCGTTGCTCCTTGATCTCCAGGCGGCGCGTTTCGAAGTAGGCGGCTCGCTTTTCCAGGTGCGCCTGGGCCTTGTCGATCTTCGCGTTCAGCTCGTCTTTGCGCGCTTGCACGCGTTGATCGGCATTTTCGTTCAACTGCCGCAGGTACTCGTTTTGTTCGAGCTCCAGCTGCGCGTCGATCTCCGGCTTCAAGATGCGCACTTCGAGCGGCGCCGAGATGCACACGCCGATGATCGCCGCCATCACCAAGCGCGGGATCGACTGAGTGAATTCGCGAAAGGTGATCGCGTCGGTGCCGTCGCCCTTGCCGGTGGAAGAGACGATGAAACGGTCGATGTTGAAGATGACCAGCGCCCAGATCAAGCCGGCAGTGACGGCAAGGGGGATCGTCTGCATGTCGACTGCCGTGCTCAGCGCCGTTTCGTGTTTGGGGCTGAACACCGTGTAGAACGCGTACGTTCCCGAGGCAAACGCCAGCACCGTGGTGGCGAACACCACGCCGCCAATGCCTTGGTACTTGATCCAGTCCGAGCCGGGGCACACCCGCAACAGCCGCGCGTCGGCACCTGCGCAGAACCACAGAAAGCGCGTGAACCAACCGGGCTCCCCCTGCGGCGGCAACGAGTAGGGCCCAGGCTTCGATACGGCGGGAGCCGGACCTGCCTTTTGATCTGCACTCATGGCTTTGCTTCCTCTCTTCTTTCGTCGGGCCTCGGCAAACACACCCGGGGGGCGCGAACGGCGAGGTGCGGCACGTGAACAGCCCTGTACCGGGGTGGCTCCAGGCGCGGAAGCAGCGCGGTCGCCAAACGCGGCATCCGTTCGAGCTGCCCTGCGGGCGCCTCCGGCACCTTGAGTTCCCGTTTGACGTCGAAGCGCAACTGCTGGCGAACGCTTCCGCCCACCCCCCAAAGCCGCAGCGACGTCACGCGCCGCGGGTCGACGAGAAACGCCTCTTCGAAACGGCCCCAACTGGTACGCCATTGCCCATCGCAAACGACGAACCCCCAGACGTTGCCCCGCACGGTGACTCGGACCCGCTGCCCCGACACGACCTCGACCCGCCGGGGCAGCACCTCCGTCACCCGTGTACCCATGGTCACTCGGTAACTGGGGCCCGCCGGATCCGCAAGACGGGAAATCGCCAAGGAAAACGAGGAGCGTGGGCGTTTCTCCCACATCGTGGCGAAAGTCGGCCTGCGAGTGCTCACAATTCCACTAGGAGGGAACCCACGAGCCATGCATTGCGCCAAGCTTTGGATCAAATCGTCAACGATGCTTGAACTGCTCTGGACCCCAGCTCATGGAGCGGACCCACGGGTTGCCGCTTCACACGGGAACGACACCGCGGGCGCGCGGCCTCTGGTGAAGCACGCACGTCTCGTGCCCAGGTGGCCCGCGGTCGCCGTCGTGGTTGGTCTGCTCTGCGTCGCGTGTGGCAATTCGACGGACGGAACCACGACCCAATCAACCCGCGACGACCAACGGCCCGCAGCGGGCGAACGGTCAGATTCGGGAACTGAGATGCCCGTGTCCGAATCCCAGTCCCCGTCTCCCGGTCCCGACCGACCGGGCGCAGACGACCACGGCGATGCTCGCGGCGGCACTGAAGCACCCGTCGACCGCAACGACAACCCCGACGGCACCCCGGTGCCTGACGCCGGAACCGTACCGTCTCGCGACGCGCCGAATCCAGTGAACGACACCCCGCTGGCGGGGTCCGATGCGGGTTCGCCCCCGACCGTCCCCTCACCGACGCTGCAATCCGACACCGGCAAGCTGGTGATCCCGATGCTTCCCCAAACCGAGGCGGAGCTCAATCCGATCCTGGGCGAGGACGGAAAAGTGATCTCCGATCAGGTCATCACGTTCGGGTGGGGCCCCGATTACCCCACGCGGGTCCGAATCACGCTCGGCAAACTGACGGCGCTGCTCAACTCCGAAACCACGACGCTCCCCATCGCGCCCATGGTGCTGGATACGGTGCGCAGCCTTTCGCCGGAAGTGATCACGACGTTCGTAGACGAGCAGTCCTTCGACGTCGAGGTTTCCGACCTCGGCTCCTTCCCCATCCAGCTCGAAGGGCATGCCCCTCCTGAAGAACAGTTCGTACTCGAGAGCTGGACCCTCGACATCACCGTCCGGGTGAGACAAGTGGCGGGCGCCAATTGGGTTGCCTGTGGCGCGACGACCCCCACGGTGATCTCCGGGACGCCCCTGAAGTCGTCGCTGTTGACCACGTTCGACGAGTCCGGCGAACAGCTGTACCTGCACAACGCCGCGCCGGGTCGCCCGCTGACGCTGACCGTCGAAGCCGAAGCGGGAACCCAGCTGTCCACCACCGACGGTTTGGCTCAGTTGGTGGTCAGCGGCCCACCGCAATTCGTGAGCGTCACCGCCGCCAGCGGCGCCGTCGGCGACTTGCGATTGGTAGGCGTCGATGCCGTCGATGGTCTGGACATGGACTACTTCTTGTGCGCCAGCTGGACGCGTGGCATGTCACTGATGAGCGGCATGTCTCTGGGCGACTCACCCTCCAAAGACAGCCCCGGGCACATCGACATCACGGCCCACCCCACCGTCGGGGGCACCCGCGCCTGTAGCGTCCTGCCTGCCGGATCCTACGACATCACCGCTGGCGATACGGCCACTTGCCGGACCACCGAAGGCAGCTCGTGCTCCGGAAGCAACGCGCTCGCGATTGGTGTCGACGTGGACGGACCGGGAACGTGTGAGGTCAACGTGCGCGTCCCAGAGGCCAACGCGGGTTCGGGGGTAGTGGACGTGTTGAGCGTCAACGTGGAAGAACCGGCAAGATAGCTTGCTCGCAAACTCAGCGAGGTGACGAGGCACCCTCGACGGCACGGCTGGCTGCCTACGAGGTACTGATGATGACCGCCGCAAGTACACCATCCTGAGCTAGGAACCAGTCCCAACATTCCGCGCGGTCTACCGGCGCTTCGCTCGCCGGTTCACTGGGCCTGATTGATCATCACCGCAAGACCGCTGTACTCGGTGGCGACGACGAGATCGCTATCGCCGTCTCCGTCCAGGTCCGTCGCAGTCAGATCCTTGGGGACGAACGGAACACTGAGCGTTCGGGGTAGCATGTAGCCCTCGATGCCGGGCCGCTTGACGAGAAACCCCAAGCTGCTGCCGATGGGGTCGAGCGTGACGATGTCGAGCTCTCGATCGGCATCGAACCTGCCCACATCCATGGCGGTCGGAAACGAGTGCGTCGCTCCACTGAGCGCACCGACACAATAGGACGAATGAAAGTAGTCGCCCTCGTCCGAGGACCACGAGACGAGCACACTGTTGCCGCTTGCCACGATCAGCTCCGGCACGCCATCGCCTTGGAGATCCGAAGCCACGAGTTTGACGGCATGAGCGTGATCGAGTGTTGCCGAACCCATGACGTGCCCCGCGACGGCGCCAGAAACGAAATCGTACTGCCAGAACACGGGTCCGGCGTAAATCTCCGCCGGCAAAGAGGTCAGGCTGCTGTTGCCCGCTGGCGAGAGGTAGAAGAACGTCTGACGTCCGTCACCGTTGAAGTCCCAGCTGACGGCGTTGGCGAGCAGTGGAGCCACGATGTCAACCGGCCCCATCACGAACGGCCCAAACGACCGCCCATCAGCGCCGAAAAGCAC
This sequence comes from Deltaproteobacteria bacterium, assembly GCA_003235365.1. Lineage (GTDB taxonomy): Bacteria > Myxococcota_A > Polyangia > Polyangiales > Polyangiaceae > SZUA-265. The sequence goes on along the minus strand of QJWJ01000285.1, from coordinate 5,903 downwards.
GCCGCATTCGCCCAGCGCGGTGCACAACCCGATGTCCTTTCGACCATCACCGTCGTAGTCACCGATCACCACTTGCACGGGACCCAACACTGGCGCATCGACCGGTACCGCCCACGGGAACGGATCGTCCAACTCACCGCCGTACAGCACCTGAGCCAATCCAAACGTCTCCAACGAGGCGTTCTCACCCGTGGTGACGATGTCTGCCAAGCCATCCTGATCCAGGTCCGCGACGGCCACGTCGCTGAACGGCCCCCACCCCAAGTCGACTTCGATCGGCTGAGCGAAACCTCCGTTTCCATCACCGGCCAACAGGATGCTCGACCGTTCTCCCCACGCAAACACGTCGTCGTTTCCGTCGCCGGTGAAGTCCGCAGACAGCACCCGCTTGGCGGTGAAGTCCTGGTACACGGGGTCAGCAAACGCGATCTCGGGCGGCCCGTCGCGATTGGACCGAAGGAAGTAATCCGAACACACGTCGGGGTTGGGCGCCCCGGGACTATCGCCATCCGAGGTGTCACCGAGGCCGATGCGTTCCGTCAAGCTGTCCCCCGGATCGCGCCGCTCGGGCGAGCCGGGAGTGGCGGCGTTCATCGGCGACGCTGACGAACTCGGCATCGCCGATCCAGAACCGCTCGAACTGCGTTCCCGGGGCGATTGCCCGGTTTGACACTTCGCGCGCGTATCGTTCGACTTGCAGTCGGAGCAGCCGAACGCCCCCAGCGATAGCCCACCGAGCAGCAGCATTCCTCCGATCAACTCTACCGACGGGGTGCGACCGCGCAGATCGCGCAGATGTTTAGGGTTACCCACGCGTTACTACTCAGCAAATCACGGGCCAAATGCCTGGGATTGCTGAAACGTCGACACTCCTCGCTCAAAGCGGATCCGGCGCGGGCAGAGAACCCTGACAGGTCCGTCATGGTTGCGACGGAGCGCGACTCACCCACCCTCGAACGATGCAGCCACAGCGGTCCGTCCGAGCAGACCTCGTCGCCAGCGCGCCACCGATGCCAATGCGGACGAGGCCCCACATCGGCACACGTGGCGACGAGGTGGGCAGACGAACGGGGAAACGCTTGGACTTGCCCTCAACGCGGATTTACAGTCGAACACGATGCTCGACGGGCAACCCGCGAGCAGGAAGGGAACGAGTCTCCAACGATGCATCGTCGATTCTTGAACCGCCTCCCACCGGCGTGGCTACTGCTCTACGTCGTGCCCGCGATGCTCGGAAGCTGCGCTCGCCGAGCTGGCTCGGGCCCCCAGCAGAATGAGCAACTGTACGCCGAATGCGAACAGCACTCCGATTGTCGGGGCTCGGGGCTGTTGTGCGACGAGCGGCGTGGCTGCGTCGAGTGCTTGGAAGACGACGACTGCAAGCGGTCGCAGAGTTGTAGCCTCGGCCTGTGCGAGTCTGACTCGTCAGAGCAGAACGCACCGAGTGAACACGATGCCGCAGCGGAGAAACCCTCGACGTCGAAGCCCGCCGACGAGACCAACAGGCCGGGTACGACCGACGCGGAGCCCGATGCCGCGCCAGCGCCGGTCGATGACCCAGTGAATGGTCCATCGGGCCCGGCGAACACCCCGACGGACCCCGCCCCTTCCGTCGGCCCAGCAAGCCCCGATCCAGATCCGAATCCGACGCCGGCCAACTCTCAACCCGCAGAACCGACGCCACCGTGTGCACAGCCGCCCTGCGCAGCGAGTTGTGGCGACGGGATCGTGGCATCGGGAGAGGCCTGTGACGACGGCAACGCTATGGATGGTGATGGCTGTTCGTCGACCTGTCAGGTGGAAGGCGGTGCCACGTGCGAAATCACGAGGAACGGCTGCGAAAAGATCGGAGGTGTGTGCGTGCTACGCGTGCCCGCGACGTTCCGCGACTTTTCCGGAGATCATTTGGACTTTGGTGACCTGGGTTGTAGCACGCTCAGCACCGGGCTGGTTCAGTCCGAACTCGACGACCAGGGGCGCCCGGTGCTGATCGACGGCACCAACGGCTGTATCCGCTCGAAACAGAGCTTTGCAGAGTGGTACGTCGACGGCGCAAACTCCGTCACCGTTCCGGGTGAACTGGTCTTGTTCGCTGACGGAGACGCGTTCAGCAATCGCTACGGACCCAATGGCGAACGCTGGACGGTGTCGGAGACGGGGAGCGACAGCGGAGGGAGCACGTCACTCGAGGACTGCGAGAGCTACTGCGAGCAAGTGGCTCGCAATACCTATCTATGCGACAACACGTGTGCCCCCGCGATCAACGCCGCCGCTCAAGCGGAATTTCAGCTGACGCGGGCCAGAAACGAGGGCGCTGACGCCAACACGATTGCGGACCTGGAGCAGGACGTGGCCGATGCGCAGTTGGCCGTCGAGATCTGCGAGACCGAGTGCGACGCCGCGGTGGAGGACGAGACCGCGACGTGTTCGGCTTCCTGCGCCCCATGTAGCTTCGATGCGAGTCTTTGGTGTTCTGGGGGCAAGACCGTTCAATACGACGGCACTCCGACGTTCTTCCCCGTCGATGGCGTCGATGGCCCCACCCGTGATCCCGACGAGGCTCAGATCCCCGAAGAGTACGGGGCCGCGGGCTACCCCTGGGAAAGCAGGATCACCGGCGAAGCGGCGGAGCACAACTTCTACTTCACTACCGAGATGCACGTGCCCTTCGAGTACGAGCCGGGCATGCACGCGAGCGTCACCTTCGTCGGTGACGACGACGCCTGGCTGTTCATCAACGGCAAACTCGCCATCGACCTGGGTGGTCCGCACGTCCCCGAGCTCGGCAGCGCCACCATCGAGGATTCGACCGCCGCACAATACGGTCTCGTCGAAGGCATCAACACCCTGTCCATCTTTCACGCCGAACGCGAAAAGTACGGCTCGACGTTCCGCCTGACGCTCAGCGGCTTCGGCTTCGAGGCGGGGCCGCCGCTCAGCGTTTGCACGCCGTAGGGGCCTCGGGTCGCTTCACTTCCGCGCTTGGCCGAACTGGCGGGCGTCGAGCTCCGACGACGGTGCGTATGGCACGCTCGAGCAAGCAGAGCATCAGGTTATCGACTGTCTTGGCAGGCCGCAACGTCGGTGACCGGCACGTTCGCATCGAGCACGCGCCCGACCGTCCAGGCTCGAAAGTCGGGAACGTCTACGGCCTGCGACTGCCAGCTATCGGGCGATGTCCCGCTCGAGATCCGCGAACCCGAGCGCCCGTACCACAGCTCACCATCGAAGAGCAGCTTGCTCGGCATGGATTCCAGAGTGTGAACGGACCAGACCTCTGCCGTGTCACTCTCTGCGTAGCCACCCGGAACGGGAGCGACCCAACGGTTGCCGTCAAACACGAACGAATCAGCCTCTGCCACGGCCGAGTCGCAGGGCTGGAAGTCGTCACCGGCATCCGTACTCACGAAGCAGGCGCGATCGAAGCCACTGCCATTCCAATTGGCGCCCCAGGCAACGAAGGTTCCGCCTCCGTATGCCACCGAGAAGCTGTGCTCCCACAGCGTGTGCAGGGTCCAGCTGTCCCCCGCATCATCGCTCACGCCCACGACGCCTGCGTCTGCGCCAACCACGAAGCGCCCAGATCCAAAGGCAACGTCACGCACTGCGGGAGGCCGCTCATCGGGGTGCACGCCCTGCCAATTGCGCCCTCCATCGTCGGAGCGCATCAGGGCGCCGTTGCCACCGCCGGCCAGCCACACGCCGTCCCCATAGGCCACGCCGCCCATCCAGTTGGTGCACGACGCGGGATAACCTTCGTCGTCACACGCCGTCGTCGGGTGCAAGTCTTCTTCCCAGTGCACCCCGTCGACCGACCGCATCACCATGCTGTTTCGATCACCACCCACCGCAACGAACACACCATCGCCGTACGCCACGTTTCTCAGCAAATCCGGGCTGTGGTCGTTGCCAGTGGATTGGTTGCCGCAAATGTTCCAATCACTGCCTGATCCGGCGCCTCGAGCCCGTAGTCCCCACGACCCCACCCCCACGATCACCGCGGTTCCTGGCGCCGCCTGCGGTGGGCTCGGTTCGGAGTCTCGAGCTGGAATCACTTGCGCGTCCTGCCGTGCCTGTGGCGCCGCAGAGCCGGCGTCGCTCGGAGCGTCAGTGGCGGGGCGCGTCGCAGATGGTGAAGCGCTTCGCGTTCCCGCATCGACGTCGCTCGCCGAACCCTCCGCCGGAGCAGTGGCGGCTGGCACGCCCGAATGTTCGGGATCAGCGCTCGAACCAGAGCCTGAATCACCGGTGACGCTAACTCGAGGGCCACCGTCTTCCGACGGCGACTCCGAGGCGCTCGGAGCATCTGACGACACTTCATCCCCCGATGTGTTCTCCGATGCGTCGCATCCGTACATCCCTACGACGCAGAACCAAGGTACACGCACGAGCGAACACAAACGCATACCGAGTTCGTACCCGGAGTAGCCCCGGACGGCTCAGAATGCTTCCGGCAATGGCGCGGCGGTGTCTCGACAGTCCAACACCGAACCACGTCACCCGAACGGCAAGACGCTCAACGCAACAATCGCCCCCCAACGCATGCATCCGCCCGCTAGGCAAGCCGATCGGTGCTCCAAGACGTTGGCTGTGTCTTCGTTCCGACGGCGACGCCAATGGGATAGTGAAGCACCGCTCCTCCCGTCGCTTGTCGGGGGGCGTAGCCCGTTCGGTTTTGCCCCAGGTCCGCCCTCACTTCGCGTTCCCAGCTCTGCCCCTCGGCGCCTGGGAAGGAGGCGTCGAGCTGTACCTGGAGTGGGATCTCGACGGTGTACGCAAACTCCTTCAGATGGCGGAAACCGTGACTTGCCCAAAGCTGGGCGTGCTCCTTCGCCGTCAAAGCGTGAACGTGAGAAGCATCCCGCAAACGCTCCAAACGGTCGAAGGTCGCGCTGACATCGTCGTCCATGCGGACGTCGGCGACCAGTACCTTTCCGCCAGGTCGAGTCACGCGGACCATTTCAGAAAAAGCGGCACTCGGATCTTGGTAGTGGTGAAACGCAAAGCGACTCACCACCACGGAAAACGAGTCGTCATCGAAAGGCAGCGAATAGGCATCACCCAACGTCCAGGTGACGTTCGAGACGTCCGCTTCCCTCGCCCTTTTCCGCGCCTCGTCCAGCATCCTGGGGGTCAAGTCCAGCCCTGTAACCCAAGCCGTATGGCGCGCAAAGTCGAGGGTCAGAAGCCCAGGACCGCAGGCAACGTCCAACGCAGTGTCGTTTGGAGTCAGGTCGCAGGCTTGGGCGAGCAGATCGATGGCCTCGGCGTGAGCCAACACTTGGCCAAAGGTGAGGGCTTGATGCGTGAACTGATCGAGGATGGTGGCGTCGTGTTCGTCCGGTGAACGTGTCGCGGTGCTCATGTGTTCGAGCATTGCTTGCCTGAGCACGGAAGACTTGCGAGATTCGGACAATGAGTAGCGCGAATGCGTCAGCTCCCCTCGTGGTCGAATTGGGCTTTGTCGAAAGCCCGGCGCTTGCGGTACTTGGACTCTCGACGACTGTCGAAAGTGCTGGGTGCTCCGCTCCTCACGCCCATCCGAGAGCACAAGTCGTCTATGCATCCAGCGGAACGATGCGTTTCTCCGCTGCGACACACACGTGGCTGTTGCCGTCCTCGCACCTGCTGTTCGTTCCCCCAGAGGTGCAACACTCTTGCTTCTTTCCAGGTCGAGCGGTCCTCAAGAATCTCTTCCTCCATCCGTCGGTCTGTGTTCACTTGCCCAAAGAGTGCTCCGTCTTTCGAGTCACACCTCTGATGGCAGTGTTGATCGAGCACCTGGTGCTGCAGGACGAAAGCGCGGTGCCCAGTCCGCCGGTCGCTCGCAAACTGCAAGTGCTGCTCGACGAACTCGTGGCGGCTCAGCCATGCCCCCTCGGTCTGCCCGACGCCAGAGACCC
>QJWJ01000189.1 GCA_003235365.1 Deltaproteobacteria bacterium | reverse complement strand
TCGTCCGAGGTGGACGGAGCACCGGGAGCGGTGCTGTCCGCCGACGCGGGAATCTCATCGGCGGGCGCGCTCGGCGTATCACTCTGGGCAGGCCGCGACTTGGTGCCGGCACCGTCGGCGTCCGCTCCTCCCGCCTCGGTCTCCGAGCACGCCAACCAGGCGCCGCTCGCCAAGCTCGACCCCAACACGACCACCGCGCGAAACAGCGGGTGGTGCCCTGCGCGAGGTGGGCTCGGACGACGCGACATGGAACACTTTGTACCCTCTGCCTGACGGAGGAGCAACCCCGACCTCTCGGCAGACGCGCGCTAATCGTTCGGGGCCCATCCGTTCTCGACTCTTGGAAACTGATCGTAGAACGCGCGTTTCGCGGCCGTGCAGCGCCGCAACACCGCGCAGCAATGGTCTGCTCCGTTCCCCGGTCCGTCCAGCACGGCATTGCGCAGGCAGTGGGCGATCTTGTCGGCATGACTCCAAGAATCCAAAGTCGGCCAGCGCCCAGAAAGTCGGAACCTGGGCTTGTCGTGACCCATGTGAGGGAAATAGAACACCGAGACGGTGCCGCCGCCTCGCGCTTCCAAGTCCTTCTTGTCGCGGCGCAGCCCCAGCGCCTGCATCGCCGGCCACAGCATCTCGTACTCCATCGAGACGAGCACCTCGGCAGCGAACCAAACCAAGGCCAGAACCTGAATCCGATGGAGCGCCCACTCCTCGGATTTGACCAAGAGCTCGAGTAGCACCTCCACCGTGCGTCGTGTCGCACTGCTCGGCTGTGTCTCGAGAACAGCATCTCGGGTGGCCCCCAGCGCCACGAGATCAGTCACCAGATCCTCACGGTGAGTCGTCGGCGTCTTGTCGTCGTACTCCTGCCGAAGAATTCTCCTCAGTACGGGTCTGCAATCGTCACCACCGTCTGCAGTCGCCAGGGCATCGATCGCCATGTCGTAGAGCGGTGTGAAACCAAGCGAGAGGAATCGGCGTTGCATCAGGATCGACAACACGCGGCCCCGGTTGACGTTCGCTTCCGTCCAATCCAGCGCAGGGTGGCTGGAGAAGTCGGCGATCAGCGCCTTCGCAACTTCGTCCACTTCGACGAGTCGCGCTTGCTCTTCGGCGCCGGGTTTGTCGCGCAGCATCATCTGACTACCCACCGCGTCACGAGTCGAGTTCCACCACTTGAGCACCGGACCACACGCGTTCGAACTCCTCTTCGAGCGCCTTGCCCCAGCTGCACCGCGCCCCACGGACATGTAGATGCGGACCAGAGATGGCCAACTTGCCGTGAAAGTAACTGCCAACGAGCATTCGGTCGTCAGCCTGATAGAGCGTCAGTGCGGGGAGCGTTCGATTGTACTCCCTGACTTGCAGCTGGCTCTTGGAGCCCGTCGACAGATCCGAATGGAGACCTCGAAACGTCGCAATGTTGTTGAGGATGGTTTCATCGACTCGCACCTCCAGCGGCAGCAGAGCGCTCTCTCGGATCTGACAGGCGGGGGAATCGTGATGGCACAGCAGCACTTCGACCCGAGTGCCTTGCTCCATGGCCTCCAACAGGAACGGGCGAAGCACTCCCAAGTGACCGACAGGCGGAATGAACGTCTGCAGGATCCGAATGCGTTGCGCCCCCACTATCCACCCGCAGAACTCGTGCAGCGGTAGCGGCGCACTAGCGCGGACGACGCCACCAAGCGGGTAGGGCGTGATTCTCAACCGATCGAGCCATTCCTCAACGCGTCGCCTTCCCCGTTGCAGATCGGTCACGTCGACGAACGTCAACCCTTGAAGGTCCGTCGGGTGCTCGACTTTCGAGCGGCAGATGATCGCGCGCTTGGGGCCGAGTTTTCCAGCAAAGAGCCCGAACTCGAACACGACGTTGTCGCGTGGTGTCAGCGACACGCGATTTCTGCTCGTCGTGGTGTCCTCACCGGCAAAGACGAACACGGCGGCATCCACTTCTTCAGTGACCTGGAGCAACCGCTCGAACACGATCACACCCTCCGGGAACTCCTCGGGCCAAACGCGAGCAACGTGGCCGACCTCTCGAATCCACCCTGCAATCGTTCGGGCAACCTCCAAGCTCTCCATCGAACTGCCGATGAAAACGTTCAGTCGATGGTCCGTTGCATTCAGAGGCTCCACGAGTTCCACATTAGACTCGGATCAACAGCTTCGAGTCAACGCTGGATACCGAACGACCACGCTGCCGGTGCCCACGCGGTGGCCGCGGAGACAGATCAGAAGTTTTGACTTGGGAGAAGACGCACAACCCGACGCTCCTGTTGCGGCAAAAACAGAACTTTGGGGTTACGGTGCAGGCGAGCGCACCCGTGCGGACTCCCGCCGCTTGTTGCAGGCAAAGCCGTCTTCCCCGGTGAGACGCGAGCGACGTCGCATCGCATTTCTTCCCAAATGCCCAGCTCGGAACCCCGCCGACGCCGGAACGGGCGGAAAGGCGAGCTCGACACACTCGCTGCGCACCCTTTGCCGAAGGTCACCGATCTTTCTTGGGGGCAGTTCTGAGCTTGCCAGTTCTAGACTTGGGTTCGCGCTTCTTGGCCGTGCGTTGAGCGGCCTTGCTCTGGCTGGCATTGCCCTCACTTGCCTTGCTCTTGCCCTTTGCGCGTTCGCTCGACTTGGTTTTCGGGCGCCGCGGCAATACCTCCGGTGCCGGTTGAACCCCTTGTGGCAACACTTCGACTCGTGCGCGCTTGCGACGTGCGTCGAAGTGCAGCTCGTAGATTTCTCTCTTCGGAAATGCCTTCCGAAGCGCACTGAGATCGACGTCTGGGCGCACGAAGAAGACGTCATCGCGGACCAGAGGATCCGGTGGGGGATGTGCCAATTGCCACGTGCCGCTGGAATCTTTGACGCGCCGTTCGAGGCGCGACGGTCGTGCGGAAACGACGATCGCGTCCTTCAGCCCCGCCTGCCTGATTGCGCGGTAGGGAATGTCCATGATCTGGCCGAGATTGTAGAGCGACCCGCCAAAGATCCCACCGAAGGCGGCGACCGCGGTGAGGTAGCCCACGAAAACGGACCGCAACCACGGCAACCGAAGGCCGCGCTGACTGCACCAATCGGCCACGGCAATCAAACCGAGCATCGCCAACAGTGTCAGAGCAGGCGCGGTTTCCGAGTAGTGAATCGGTCCGACGATGTGAATACCGACATCCGAGTGTCCCAGCGCGATGAGCAGCTGACAACCGACACCGAGCAGCAACAACGTCGGGAAGATACGCCGTCGCTCCGAGGCCCGAGCAAACCCCAACCATGCAAGCGGCCAGCCCAGGACTCCTTGGAACCAAATCGCGAGCATCAAGACGTTGAAGCCCAAGTTCTGCCCCGCCCTACCCCACACCGAGTGACGCATCATGCGCTTGTCGTGCAACCAGTTGGCGCCACGCGGAGTGAGCAGCGGATCGCCAGTCTGGGCGTAGTTGTAGGCACAATACAAGCCGACGAAGGGCAAGAACCCAGTTACGGCCATCAGCAGCTGTTGCCGACGGTCGCCGCCCCGCACCAGTCCCGCGTGAAGCAACCAGATGGCCGTCGGAGCCAACATCGCCGTCGTTTCGTAAGGTCGACACAGGAATGACGCGCCGGCAAATGCCCCCAGCGCGAGCGCCCAACTGCCACGCGCCCGACGACTGACGCGCAACTCCGAATTCAGTGAAGGAACGACGAGCTTGGCCACCGCGAGGAAAGCCAAGGCCACCCACATTCGCGAAACGAGGTGCGTGTGACGAGTGAGCGACAAGCTCCAAACCATTGGCGATACCAACCACAGCGCCCCGGCAATCCACGCGCCTCTCGAGCCGGCGGCAACCCGCGCGGCCTCAATCACGGCCCACATGCTGACGGCCGCCAGCGCCGCGTACAGCCATCCGCCGAGGCCGCTGAGTTCGGCCAACGCCGCGACCGCCAGACCGCCAGGCCAGTCCGCGGAGTTCACCAGGTTTCCGCGGCTGTACGTGAAGTACTCGGTGACGGACCCCTCCGGCCAGATCCGTTCTGCCATGAGCTGGCCCTGGGCGAAGATCTGCCCACCGAAGCGAATGATGGTCTCATCATCGGTGACCATTTGATCACGCAGGAGTACGTAGCGACCCACGCGATAACCCAAAGCAGCGACAATCATCAAACCGATCATCCACCCCCTAGTTGAACGAGGCGCAGACTCGTGGTCGGTCCGGCCGATCTTGCCGAGCAGAGTCTCGAGCGGAACTCGCAAAGCAACGCCAAGCAGGACGCCGGCGGGGACCAGCAAGAACACGAACGCGAGCCACAGACGAAACTCACCAGGACTGATGTATGCCAGCGGGAACTTGATGCGCCCGTGAGGTCCACCGAAGCGCACGACGAAGTCGTACCAATCGCCTACGGCCGCCACGACCGTCAGTAGCAACAGAGCGCCGATCAACGGACGCCAATGAATTCGCCAAGGAGAACCAGGTTTGAGCACCCACCGACGCTATCACGCACCGCCGACGTCCATGGATCCTCAAAAGCGCTCTGTGGTTCGGATCGATGGACCCGAGGCAGGCCGAACCCGACCGGGCGTCGTCCCGGCCAGACTGGGCTCGCCGCCGAACCGTCGGCAGCGCTACTCGCCGAGGGGTTTCTGAGCGACCAACGCCCAGCAAGTGCCGAACGGAAGTGGCGCGCTGCGAATCAACGCGCGCTCCACCCCGAGCACGCCGCGAATGAGCTTGTCGGTCAGAGGGGAACTCGAATGCAACTCGCGGATGTCGTCAGAGCTGGAGCGAAATCGGTCGAACATCGCACCAAACAAGGCGCCGGGGGCAACGAGGGTCAGCATGGCGCTAAATCGCTGGATCCGAAACCCCACGCCTTCGACCAAGTCGCGCAGATCGCGACGAGACCACCGGCGCGCGGCCATCACGACGTCGTCGTGCCCACGACGCAAGACTTCGAACGCCGGCTCGGTGAGTAGGAGTGTCCCCCCGGGCCGAAGAGATGCGTAGACACCGCGCAGCACCGCGGATGGGTCATCGATCCACCGGTGATACAGGACGTGAAAGTCCGCAGCGAGGTCGAAGCGATCTCTGCCGAGATCGGTGTGGTTCAGATCTCCCTCCAACAGCTCCGTGTAGCCGAGACGCCGACAATACGAGGCGCCCACTGCACTGATCTCGACGCCAGTGACGGGCCCGAAACGCCGGAAAAAATCGAACTCGGCTCCCACCCCCGAGCCCAACTCGAGCACGTTCCGCCCCCCATCTGGGTTCATGCCGAGCTCGTCGAGCCAATGCGACAGGATGGCGCGACGGTGTTCGACCCACCAGTGCCCGTCGAGAGTCTGCGCGTACTGATGGTAGACGGCTTCGAGCATGTATCTAGCAGGCCCCTCGTGACGACGCTTTGCCCTGAACCATCTCGCTCAGTGCTTCGCAAACGGCCCGCACGTCATCATCAGTGAGCCGAGGGTGCAACGGCAAGCTCAGCACACACTGGGCCAGGTGTTCCGCGTGTGGCAAACAAGGAGGCTGGGGCGCGGCGAACGCGGGCATGTGGTGAATGGGATGAGGGTAGTGAACGCCAGTTTGTACTCCCCGTTCACTCAATGCAGCCCGTAGCTCCGCACGATTTTCGACTCTGACCACGTACAGGTGCCTTCCGTGGCGAACGCCCGGTTGGACTCCAAAGCGCTCACACTGCGGAGGCAGCTCGGCGTCATACAAATCGGCGAGCTCTCGGCGCCGCGCGACATCCCGTTCCAGACGTGCCAGCTTCACGTTGAGTATGGCAGCCTGCAACTCGTCCAAACGACTGTTGACCCCAACGCGTACGGCGTAGTCTCGCTGCTGGTAACCGTAGCTGCGCACCTGCCGCATGGCGTCGGCGAGCTCGCCGTCCCGCGTGAAACACAGCCCAGCATCGCCGTATGCACCGAGGTTCTTCGTTGGGTAGAAGGAGAACGCCGCGGCGTGCCCGAAAGTCCCGGCGTGACGATTGCCCAGCTGGGCGCCGAGCGATTGCGCGCAGTCCTCCAGCACGAACAGGCCGCGCCCGTTCGTTCGCTGCATCAAGCGCGGAACGTCCACGACGTTGCCGTACAGGTGAACAGGGACGACGGCCTTGGTCCGCGGAGTCAGTGCGCGCTCCACACATTCGACGTCCATCAGTCCCGTGTGCGGGTCGACATCGCAAAACACCGGCGTCGCTCCGGTCCGCGCAATCGCGGTCGCCGTCGGCGTCGCCGTATTGGGAACGGTGATCACCTCATCACCGGGACCGATTCCCTTCGCGAGCAACGCAACCGTCAGCGCATCGGTGCCCGACGCGACGCCGACGCCATGACCTCCGCCGAGGTACGCACTCGAGGCGGCTTCAAAACGCTCGACCTCCGGACCCAAGATCAAACGTCCGGAACGAACCACACGCTCCATCGCACCCATGATGTCGGGGCCGATCTCGTCGAGCTCACCCAGGTAATCGAACATCGCTATCGTCATACGACGTAGTGCTCCCGCTCCCGACTGAAGAAGTCGACGCTCGCTTTCAAACCGTCGGCCAAGTCGTACTGCGGTTGCCAGCCCGTGACATAGCGAAAGCGCTGGTACGTGCCGTAGTAGTCCCCAATGTCGATCAGCTTGCGATCGCTGGGGAAGGGCACTATCTCCGTCTCCGCGCCGCAGAGTTCCCCCAGGATTCGGCTGTATTGCACGAGCGAATAGGCGCGATCCGCGCCGAGGTTGAATACCTTTCCATAACAGCCGGGGCTCGCGGCGGCGAGCAACAGCGCATTGACGACGTCGTCTACGTAGTTGAAGTCGCGCAGCTGATCTCCTCCGCCGTACAGACGCAGAGGAAGCCCCTTCAGGGCACGATAGAGAAACACACCGGCCATGCCTTGCCGATCGTTCGAGATCTGTTGTCGCGGGCCGTACGTGTTGGTCAGCCGCAGCACGACGCTGCGCACGTCGTAAACGCGATGATACAGCAAGTGGTAGTATTCAGCGGCCAGCTTGTTGATCCCGTTGACATCTACCGGGACCGTCGGGTGATCTTCGTCGACGGGGAGCCGCTGTGGCTTTCCGTAAACCTGCCGGGTGGAGGTATTGAGGAGGATGGCGCTGGGGTTGCAGTGTCGACACACTTCCACGAGGCGCAGCGTGGCAAGACAATTGACCCCGAGATCCAACTCGGGGTTTCGCATGCTGTCGCCGTGACTCATCTGCCCGGCGAGATGAAATATGAACTCCTGACCTTCGACGAGCGGTTTGAGCGCATCGCTATCGGATACGTCGGCGATCTCGACTCGAATCCGAGAGCGAACGTCCGCAACGTTGTACTCGTCCCCACCGTGCTGCGGGATGAGTGCATCCATCACGGTAACGTCTGCTCCCCGTCGAACGAGCGCGTGGACGAGATTGCTCCCGATGAACCCCAGGCCGCCGGTCACGAGGACGCGGCGCCCCTGATAGAAACGTTCCAAACCCCGGAGGGGTGAACCGACACCATCCATGAGTGTATCCGGGTGCATTGTCAGGCCCCCTTCGCGACGACAGCCGAAGGCGCGACTGAGTCTCGCACGACTGAGTCTCGCGCGTCGGTGTCTGCGGGTACGTCGTGGATGGAGCCGTTGGAGACAGAATCACCGTGACTGGAGTCTCGCTGGAGTGGGGAGCGCGAATCAGCGTGTAGGGGTGCGACGTTGGTCGGCTCGACTGCAGTCAATTCACTCGCTGGCGTCACGTTCAACGCCTCGCGCACGATGAACTGGGGCTCGCCCCCCACCTTGAGAAACATGCGGCCCAAGTACTCGCCCAACATGCCCAGCGCAAACAGCTGAACTCCCGCCAGCACCATCATCGAGACGCCAATCGACGCCCAACCCACCGGCAGTTGCGGATTTCGAGCGCGTTCGATCGCGAACCCCACCGCCAGCAGCATGCCGACCGCAGCAACGATCAGTCCGAGTAGCGAGGCGAAGCGCAGCGGTAGAATCGAGAAGCTCGTAAACATGTTTACCCACAGCGCGATCAGCTTGCGCAGCGTATATCCAGAACGCCCAACCTGCCGCTCCTCGTGGACGACGGTTACGACACCAATACGGCGCGTTACCCGCAGCACGAGCCCATCGATGTACGGAAACGGCCCATCAAAAGTAACCACTCGGTCGACGACGAAACGATTGATGGCCTTGAACGAACACAGGTAGAGGCCTTTGGGCTTCTTCAACATCACGTTCGCGACGCGGTCGTTGAGCACGCTACCGAGATTGCGAAACCAGTTGTGCTGCTTCTTCTCGTAACGGGAGTAGACGACGTCGTGCCCTTCTCGCAGCGCTTCGACCAACTTGATCACCTCCGAGGGCGGATTCTGCAGGTCGTCGTCCATGATCACCACGGCATCACCGGTGGCGTGATTCAGTCCCGCCATGACGGCATTGTGCTCGCTGAAGTTGCGAGAAAGACAGAGCACCTTCACCCAGGGGTATGCAGCTGCCAAGCCGCGACAGACCTCGGCGGAATCGTCCGGGCTGCCGTCATCCACCAGGACGATTTCCAGGTCGTAGCGGGCCCGCAGCTCCTCCCCAAGCCGGCGCACCAGCTCGGGCACTGTTGCACCCCCGCAGTACACGGGCACCACTATCGAAAGCTTCATCGACTGGAAGGTGCATCAGGTTCGAGCCACGTTCAAGCGCTACGAGCGCAGCTGAGTCGGCGAGGGCCAACCGAGTGACGACAGGGTGACGGCGGGGAAACCAGGTCCGATGGCTAGCGCGCGGGGAGGGCAGCGAGGTCCCCTGACTTTGCGGGGAATACTTCGAAGTGAGAAGAGTGAAACACGGACGGCACCCCCAGGCTTCCCGCTTGCTCCGTTCGAGTCACGACGTAGTCGGCCCCATAAGCCTCCTGCAGCCGCCGCAGGCGGTCAGCGTCGAGACTGGCGTAACCTTCCATGTCCTGCGGTCCACTCAGGGGCGAACGCCCCGTGACGGCTTCCATTCGGCGAACCCATTCGAGAAAGTCTTCCGGAACCAGAGGGTCCGCTTTCCAGTCGATGACGACAGCGCGCCGGCACCAGAATCGAAACTCGGCCAAATCGGGCGGAATCAAGAATACTGAGTTCAAGTCGGTGTTGGCCTGAACCCATCCGCACAACGCACCGAGACCAGGCGCCGGCTCGCCCATCAGATTCGAACGCTCGGGTATTCGCAACGCGTTGGGGACGAAGGCCAGGGCAAACAGGCCGAGTGCCAGACCGTGGACGACGCGACGGACGTGTCGGACCCCACGGACCTCTGCCCAGTACCGTCCCTCCCACAACGCACAGCAGCCGCAAAAGAGCGCAAAAGGAACCATGCCGCGGTTGAAGTGGGCGTTCAACCCGAGCGCGGTCGCACCGGCGAGCTGGAGGGCAAACCCGATTCGGCTCCGTGCCTGCCAACGGGGACCCGCACTTCCGGACGTCAGAAAAGCGACCTGGGCCAGCAGCGCTCCAATCGGCGCAATGCGCCAGGCGAACAGGTGGTTGATGGATCGGACCCGCCATACCGTGGAAAAAAAGACACACGAGGCCACGAGCGCGGCCATGACGACCAGCAGCGCGAGCAACCGCTCTGCCGGCTCGCCCCATTGCTTACGGCGGTCCCACAGGGAGCCCATGCCCAATGCTTGCCAAGCCATCCAGGGAACGAACGTGGGCCAGAAGCGCGCCACGTCGTAGTGATGGGGTCCACGGACGTCCTGATAAAGCCGATTCGCCTCCGCAGCGAGAGGTGACTGGGCAGTGGCCCAAATCAACGGAAACAGCCACGCCAGAGCCAGCAGCGGCGGACCCACGCAGCCCAGGGTGCTCGCCCCCCACTCCCGCAATGGTCCATGCCCAGGTCGCGACGCTCGAACCGCACCGTACACCAAACTCGCGCACCCAAAGGCCGCGAGGCTGAGTACCAGGTAGTTCGCGTGGAATACGCCGGCGAACGCCAAGCACCACCCGACGTGCCAGGGCCTGCCCCTCGCCCACGCAACGGCTGCGGCCAGGAAACCCACGACTCCCAGCGAGGACGGTTGAAAGATGCCGGTATAGACACTCGTTCCGCCGGGCCCCGCAGTTCGTGTCGCCATGCACAGAGCGACAATCAACACGGCCGAAAGAAACCAGGATCGCTCACTGAGGGTTCGCACCAGCCGCACACTGAGAAACACACCCGAGACCACGGTTGCGACGGAGAGAATCGCCATGAGTGCTCCCCCGGCATCGAGCTTCATGATCCAGAAACTCAACCAGCCATAGGCCGGATGGTAGTTGTGACTGGACGAAACCACCCAATCCCGCTGTAACAACTCTGGGTGCAGATGCTTCAAGGCGGGAAGCAAGTAGTAGAGTTGGTTGGAGGCACCGTAGCTGAGTCCATAGCTCACCCCCAGCAACACAGCCAAGCCCGTCAATATCAGTCTGTGTTTCGCGTCAGCGGAGGTCGTCCAGGAAAGATTGACATCTACCGCCCCAAGTTGGGGAGCATCCCCCACCGCGCCTGACCGCCCGAGGTCCTCGACTCGAACAGCTGAGTTTTCTTCGGCACGACTCGTCATTGCGACCCGATTCGGATGTTTCGATGAGTCATTCGTGGCGACTCGTTTGAGGTCGGGCGGGAGCTTATGCGCGGCACCGAACGACTGCAAGCAGTCGCGGGGCCGCACCGACGGTGGAACGTTCATCGAACAGCCTCAGCTGCTGCCTCCGCACCCGGTAACCACACGGTGATACAACCCGCGTGTTGCACGCCCGCCATCGACGACGACGCGGCTCGGCTCGTCCGCCAAGGGAGGCGCGATCGGGGTCGTCCATCCGCCGCGAAACTGGCTACCCGGCTGGCTTCCCAACGCGCCACGAACCGTTCACGAACCGTTCGCAGCGGCGTCACCGTCCCGCCGAGACGTGGACCTGCCCCGCCGAAATGCGCCTTTTGCCGCTGTTTCGCTCGGAGCGACCTCGGCACGTGACTTGCTGAACGGTTCCGCGAATGGACGACCTCCTGTTCGGCTCGATGCACCACCGCTGCGACACAGACGGCTCAACGACTCATCGCGCGCGATTCACATCCGCACGCGATACCGAAGACCACCCGACGGTGAACGTGACTCCCTTGGGAACGTCAGGCAGCTACACACTGAACGCCAGAGGTTGCACCAAGCCCTGGCGCTACATGCACCACGAATACAGCATGACGATCGTCATGAACGGCACTTCACTGTGGCGCAGCCGAGGCCGTCTGTTCACTTTGTCCGGCCCCGCTCTACTCGTCGCCCGCCCACAGGAACCCCAAATCTGCGTACGAGTGGAGACGCCGCTCGAGCTTTCCGTCGTATTCATTCGACGACCACCGGATAGCGCGGCCTGCGGGACCCAGTTCGATCTGCCCCGAGTTGGTGACTGGAATTCGACCCAGCGGGCCATGGCCATGATTCGAGAAGCGAAGCCGACCGAGCAGGAGCGCCGGTTGGTGGAGTTGCTCGGCGAGCTCGAATCGACAACCCACCCACCGCCACGACATGGTCGCTCGCCGACGCCGCCGATCCGCCGGGCCGCGTCGTTGCTGAGGGACTCTTATGAAGCCAAACCCGACGCCCCGCCTCGACTCGAGGATGTCGCACACGCCATCGGGTATAGCTATCACCACTTCTGCCACGCGTTCAAAGACGAAATGGGCCTGCCTCCCTACCAATTCGTCAAGGCCCTCAGACGATCGAGAGCACAAGAGCTGATGATGGCAGCATCGAGTTCCGACAAACCGACGCCACTTGCCAACGTTGCCTTGGCCGCGGGCTACGCCGACGGCCCCCACATGTCGCGCGACTTCAAGAGCGTGTTTGGGATCACGCCAGGTCGATGGCAGCGAGGACTGAAACGCGAATCGATTCGACCGCCGGCATGATCGCCCGGACGGTACAGCACGAATTGGTACGCAAAACAGTTGTGGGCGCTGACGAGCTGATCGGTACTCTGGGCACTTCTCGAGGGTCACTACCGAACATGATCGATGACCAGCGGGATCGCCACCAGGCCTGCCGCATCGGGCGACGACTCGATGCGCTTCGATGCCGAGTCGACCAGATGAACCCCGCGATTCGGTCCCCTCGCGTCTCCCCCGGCGATGCCGCCTTCCAGGATGGGGACCGGCCCTTGGGCGACCTGGTTCGAGGATGACGACTGCGGCGGTAACGCTCGCTGTTTCTTGGAGGGAACCTCGGGGGACGTCTCCGAATCCGGTGCAGGCCCCCCCTGGGGAGACCACTCGTGCGTGGAGCGAACTCGAGCGACCAGGGCGGCCAAATCACTGTCGGTCTTCGACAGTGGTTGTCGCGAAGCAACAACGACCAAGTGCTCCTTTCCGGGGACGTCGTCCAGTTCGAAGTCCTGCCCCTCGGGGAACCGAAACGCCTCCGTCGACGATCGCTGCTCATCGCCGTGCTGGGGATACAAGACCGAGGCCTCGCCTCGCGAGTCGGCGTAGATGATGTACAGATAGAGCGGTTCTCTCAAGCCGAGGGTGATCGAAAACCGATCGCCGCTCCTGAGCTTGTCTCCACTCGCGAGCGGCCGCCGTGTTCCGTCTCGCAACAATGCTTCGAAGTAGGTCGTCAGCACGATTGAACGCGTAGGCACCGCAGCTGGTGGTTCGGGAGCGGGCGGAGTCTGTGAAGCCTCGACGCCCGCTGGACGCGTTTGTCCCTCGGTCGTCGCAGGGGTCGGCGACGACGGGGCCGAACCGCCGTTGGGGGTAGCGACCTGACTCTGAGCCGCCGTGGGGGAACCGCAACCGAGCGCGCACACGAGCGCCAAGCCAACGAAGGCACACCAATCGTTCATGAGCCGTCCTTTGCGCAACGAAAGCCGATGTTGTCGAATGCAGCGTCCTGTCGCACTCGTCCCCGAAGTGCTGAGCGCATCATCACGGCGTGATCGACAAACCCGCCGCCCCGAACGACACGACAGGGCGCGTCCGAATCGAGACACGTAGAATCATTCCCGCGCGGATCCACAAATCGGTCAGCGGTCCATTCGGACACGCTTCCCCCCAGATCCCATACCCCATCAGCGGTGCGATCGGCGGCGGCGGAACCAACTGGCGGAAGCTGTCCCCCCAGCGACGCACATTCTTGTGCCGCCTGGCGACCGTAAACCGCCGCGGCACAGTCGCTCGGCGCGGAGTCGCCCCAAGGGTACTGCCGTCCGCGACCGCCTCGTGCAGCGAACTCCCACTCGAATTCCGTGGGCAGACGCTTTGCATGGCTCCTGCAAAACTCGACGGCCCCCAGCCAAGTCACGTTGGTGACCGGTCGACGTTCCGTCGTCCCGGCTGCGAACTCCTGCCCCGTGAACCGGACCTTGCCAGACCCAGCGCTCTCCTGCGTCTTGGCGATCGCGCCGAGTGCCACGCCTCGTGCGTTGACGACCAGGGGCAGTCCGCGCGTCGGCTGCTCGACGAACGTCAGCTGCGTCTTGATGCTGTTGAGCCAGGTCGCAAACTCACTCACGGTCACTTCGTGACTGTCGAGCAGAAAAGGCGCGAGTGAACGTGTCTGGTGGGTCCACGTCTCGCGTATGAACGGCGACGCTTCGAACGGCCGTTTGCAAGGCATCGCAGCGGGCAACTCCGCGCCAACCCAGCCGTGCGCCTCGCCGTACGCAAGACAGCCGGCATACGCGGCCCGCGCCTCGCTCGACGAACTGCCCGAAACGAACGAAGCGTTGACAAACCGAATCATGTCGGGGTCCTCGCCGTCGTTTGCGGGCACGAGTGTGACGCCGGCAGGGACGACATCCACGGAGGGCTGGCCTGCACTCGCAACGGGCGGCGCATCGTCTTCAGGTGCCGCCAGGTACTGGCTCGCAACCACCCCACCCAGCACGACGAGCGGCACACCCATGGCGAGCCACAACCAACCAGGGGAGGCTTTGCTGGTCGAACCTCCAACCTCCGCTCCGGGAGCGGCGGCGCTCACTTCCCGCGCCGCAAGCGCGCCACCCATGGGCGATTGAGCCAAGGTTGGTGCCAACGCGGGAGCACTCTCGAACTCGGTCGGCGCACGAGAGTCGGCGCGTGGCCCAGCTGCGGCAACGCGAGCCCGTCGTGATGAGTCGGCAAACCCGGCCGGCAGAAGCCGCAACGCGAAGTTGTCCGCACGTCCCCGTCGCGTCTGCTGATCGTGCTTCGCTTGCAGGAACCGTTCGATGTGCTGGAGTAACTGTTCAACCTGCAAGACGGGAAGCGCCCCCAAGCGATCGAGCGCAGCGAGCAGCCCCTGGCAGTAATTCGTGACCCGCAGTTCCTCGAGCCCGGGACTATTGTCACTGGACCAAGTCTGATCACCGGCGCAGCAAGCGTAGTGAACGGCAACCCGTCGGTCGTCCCGGGCGTGTCGCACCATTCGGCGTCGATCGGCAACGGGTATCGACAGATCCCCTTGCTCGGCGGCTGGCCCCTCCCATGCCCGCTCACGGCAGCAATCCAGTAGATACAACTGGGCACGCGCGACGGAGTCTTCCGGACTCACTGGTTGCAACGCGCTGATCACGTGCTCGATGGAAATCGCTCGAGGCGCGCGACTGAAGTCCTGCTCGAAATCACTCGCAAGCAATAGCGTCTTGGACGCTTCGCCGGGGGTTTCGTCGGCGCCGATGCCATGCCCCGCAAAGTAGAGCAACGCGATGTCATCGGGGTTGCGACGTACGACCTCAAACCACTCGTTCAGCGTGTCCACCAGCTGGCTCCGCGTGCATTCGGATCGAGCCGCGTCGAAGCGCGGGACCTCCTCCGGCGCCAAACGACCCACCAGCTCCACCTCGACGTCGCTCGGCGCCACAATCAGCCGCGCACTCTCGAGCGGAAGGGGCAATTCGGCCGAGGCCGAAAGTTGCTCGAAACGACGCGTGACCAGCAACGCAGACGCCGCCGCCGTAGTCAGAGAGCTCAGCCTCGAATACGCACTGATGCCGATACACAGCAAATGGATACCCTGAGGAAAGCGCGCTTTCCCAATGGTCCGGCCCGGCGCCTCTGACACGTCCAGGGTCACCATCGTTGTCGCTCAGTCAGGACCCCACCCCAAGGCCGCGCATCGCATCGAAGAACCGCCTCCAGTTCACCTCGTCGCGCGAGCGCTGAAACCGGTCGCGCAGGATCCTCGTGAGTGCTTGGTAGAAACTCACCGTGTCGAAGTAGGCCGTGTGCACGCGCCCGAGGTGCTCGTTGACCGGAAAAGCGTGGGGCCAGTCCTTGACGTTCTCGAAGACCGTCTCGGCTCGGAACGCCAACCAATCTTGGACGTCGAACACGTTGTACCACGCCGCGTCGTCGGGCAACGGAGCTCGCACCTTTCGAGCTGCAGCCCCCGGCTCGAAGCTCGGTTCTATCCGGTGCGCAAGCAGCTTGGCATCTTCGTAGTAAGCAAGCTGGCTCCCCACGCTGACCCACAGATCGAAACGCAAATCGGAACGGAAGTAAGAGAACAAATCGTAGAAGACCGCACCCCCCAAGGAGTGGGTGATGAATACGTTCGGTTCAGCTCCTGGTTTCGGCCAGCCTGCTTGCTCGACTTGCTTGACGATCTCCGTGATGACCTGTCCAGGCTCGTTCGACGTGCCGCGCCCCGAGAAGTAGCGCACCGAGTCGCCGATGAAGCGGCCGACATCCAAGTACGCCCGCGACGACTGCGCCTTACGAACAATCGGCTTGAGCGCGAGCCGCAGCGCACTCTTCATGGTCCAACCGAGTGCCCCTTGCGCACGAGCGCCGTGACTTGCGGCCAGTTCCTCCTCCAACAGGCGAACGAGTTGGGCGTCGGCGTCCTCATCGCCGCTCAACTCGAGAACCCTCTCCCGAAGTCGCGCGTCCGAAGACAACCGATCACACAAGCCAGCCGCAGCCGCGGCTACAGCGCCAGTCGTTTCCGGCCCCACCGCGGGCGAAGCAAGCTCAGGCGCCAGAAGCCCTTCGAGCACGGCCTGCGGCGCGGCCAGGAGCAAGTCCCTCAACGAAGCGCCGACCACGCCATTCGCTTCCGCGATGGAGTCGAGCCGTGCCGCGAGAGCTTGCAGCTCGGGCTCCACGTAGGCGTCCCCCATGCCTTGAGGACGCTGACCCTTCGACCACTTGACGTGGCACCGTGCGGGCCCCGAGTGCACGGAGGGAACGTACCTCTGAGGAGGCCCCGGATCTCGATCGTAGTAGTGAAAGCGAACACCGAGGTTGCCCCAGTAGATGGGGATCAACTTGATGCCATCGAACCCCGCTTCGCGGGCACAGATCCGAAGCGCCTGCTCGAGCTGTTCCAGCTCCTGGTCGTACTTGTTGCGATAGCCGTCCTCGGCAGCAGCCGGCTCAGGCACGCCCGCAAACGCATCGGTCAGCGCACGTCGTTTGTTGACTCCGTGGATGAAATAGATGTTCATTCGACACTACTCGCAAGGCGCGACGGCCCGAGCGTGCGCCAACGCTCCTGCGCCGTCAAGCTTCAGTGGCTCGCCGAGTGCGATTCGTCGGGCAGAACGCTGGGGCTCGCGGTGACTGATCGGGGGAGGCTATCGGCCGCGTTTGGTGGCAGTTTCCGGTCCGATTTCTTTCATTCGCAAGACGAGTGCACGTCGACTGACCCCCAGACGCTCCGCGGCGTGCGACACGTCGCCCTGTTCGGCCGCGACGGCGGACGCAATCTCGGACGCACTCAGATCCTTGGCTCTGCGGACCTGCGGATCATCATTCAGCTGTTCATTGAGCCAACTGGGACTGACTCCAAGCACTCGCGCCGCACGCTTGAGCCGGTACCCCGACGCTGCCCACGTCTCTCTGATGTCCTGAGGCGTTGGGCGGGGACGTTCCGAAGCAGGGGGTCGACTCACGGTCGTCGCCGACTTGCGCCCCCCAGGTTCGTCCGAATCCGCCAGCTCGAACTGAGAAGACCATCGTTCTTCGGCAGTTCGCTTGTCACACTCCCTCTGACTCAAGGCCAGTCGCGTCGCCACGTTTCTCAATTCCCGAACGTTGCCTGGCCAGGCGTGAGCCAGCAAGCGCCGCGCAAAACCGACTCCCAGCCAAGGGTCCGCATCCGCATCAGCACCGCCGTTCGAAATGGCAACCCCAAAACGCGCCAGCGCCTCGTAGTAGAATTTCCAAAAGAGCATCGGCACGTCGTCGAGTCGGACTCTGAGCGGAGGGAGTTTCAGTTCGACCTCGAAGCGCCGCAACAGCGGCGAGCGGAACCGCCCCGCGTCGACTTCTGCCTCGAGGTTCGAATCGGTCGCTGCCAGAACCCGAACGTCGACCTCGCTCGGCAACTCACCCAGCGGCTGGATCACCCCCTCCTCCAACGCTCGCAGGAGCATGGGCTGCACGTCGGAAGGCGTCTCGCCGATCTCGTCCAGGAACAGCGTGCCCCCGCGAGCTTCCCGAAAGAAGCCGAGATTCGACTCGACCGCGCCGGTGAAGGCGCCGCGTCGATGGCCGAAGAGTGCCGAGGCGGCCGTAGCCGATGGTATCGCGGCCATGTTCACGCTGACGCAACGGCCCTTTCGTCCACTCTGTTGGTGGGTGACCTGCGCCACCAGCTCCTTGCCCACGCCGGTTTCGCCTCGAAAGAGCACCGAAACGTCGAGAGGCGCGACATTCTCCACGGCGCGGCGCAGCTCGCGAATCGCCAAGCTTTGTCCAGCCAACACGTCACTGGCACGTGACCCCTGGTCCACGAGGCCGCCATCGAAGCCGACCCACAGCACGACGTATTTGCCCAACGCAATCAGCGCGCCCCGCTGCAGGGCAGTCTCATCCACCCTCACGGCCGAGCTCTGGTCACCATTGATTAGTACGGGTTCGCGTGTGACGCTCTCGACGAACAACCCTTGGCCAACTGCGCGCGTCAGAGCGACCCCCTGGCGACTCACCCAACGAGTTTCCAACGGCCCGACAGTTGCGCCCGCCACGTCCCGAAACGCAGGTGCATGTCGAGAAATGTTCACGGTCCCCTCCGCATTCGGGTCGAAAAGCGTCGTCGTCTCTCCGAGCCTCGCGGGATCCGGATGCAAGACGGTTCGCGCCAGAATGGTACGCTCGCGCGGCATCGCGTCGCTGCTCTCGGGGGAGCCCAATGTTGATTCCCAGCTAGAGGTCTGCGACATTGCCGCCAACAGTAACTGAGAACGCGTTGCGCGTCAGTATTCCGGAGGCACAGTTGCAGGCACAGTTGGACGCCAACGCGCCACTACTCGACTTGGAGCTGCTCGGACGCTATCGACTGTGCGCCGAGCTGGGTCGGGGTGCTAGCGCCGTCGTGTACGAGGCGCAGGACTTGACTCTGCAGCGCTCGGTTGCGCTCAAGTTGTTCGAGCATACCGACGACCTTTCGCGTCGCCAGCGGTTCCTGCGCGAGGTTCGAAGCTGCGCCGCATTGCGCAGTCCCTGGGTCGCCGAGGTGTACGACGCTGGATTCTGGCAGCAGCGCCCTTTCATGGTTTCCGAGCGCTTGCGCGGCTGCACGCTGGCCGAGGCATTCGCCAACGAGCTTCCGAGCGGCCCTGCCCTGGCCGTGGAGATCGTGCGCCAGATCTGTTGGGGCATCGACGCGGCTCACAATGCCGGATTCGTGCATCGCGACATCAAGCCTCAAAACGTCTTTCTCGAAGAGGCAACACCCCAGCCACGAGTGAAGCTCCTCGACTTCGGCCTTGCGAAACTCAAAGGGGCGACTGAACTGACCGAACCGGGACAAGTTTTGGGCTCACTCGCCTACGCCTCGCCCGAACAGCTTCGCGACGCAAGCTCCGTGGATGAACGCTCAGACATCTACGCCATCGGCGTCGTGCTCTATCAGCTGCTGTACGGACGACTCCCGCACGTAGCCATGACCCGCCGCGAGATGGAGCTATCCATCGCCCACGACGAGCCAGACTATCCCGAAGGGCGCGGAGTGACCGCCGAACTGCAATCGATATTGAGGCGAGCGCTGTCGAAGCGCGCGGTCGAACGATTTGCTTCGGCGGCTCAATTCGCCAGAGCCTTGCCGACACTTGCCGCCCCTCCCTATAGCCCCCCGAAGCTAGCCGAGCCGTTTGCGGGAACGGCCCGACTCGAGCTGCTGGGGAGGATCGGCGGCGGTGGCGACGCGGACGTCTACAGCGTCGTTGATCGGAATACCGGCGAGCTCAAAGCCGTCAAGAAGATGAGACGGCAGCACGCCGGCGCACACACGCGACTGCGCAACGAGTTTCGATTGCTCAGCTCCGTGGCGCACGACAACATCGTTCGCTACGACGACTTGATCCCTTCACCCCACGGGCCGCTGCTGCTGATGGAGCGTATCGACGGGGTTCCTTGCGACCAATGGGCCCGCGGATCGCCAGCTCGAGTGCTCGATGTTGCCAAACAGCTCGCCTGCGCACTGCTCACGTTGCACGAGCAAGGCATCGTACACCGCGACGTCAAGCCGGCAAACGTGTTGGTCACCGAAGCGGGCCGCGCCGTGTTGATAGACTTCTCACTGGCTTTGCCCGACGGAGTCACCACCGCCCCCAGTGCCGGCACTCCTCGCTTCATGGCGCCGGAAGCAGGCGAAGCCCAGGTCAGTCCGGCTGGCGACATGTTCGCGTTTGGCGTCCTGCTGCGCGAGTTGGCGTTGTCGTCGGAAGGCACCCGCGAGTCGAGCCGCCCCCCAGATCGCATCGACGAACCGGCGGCCCCCCAACGTTCGTCTGACGCAGCGGGGCTTTCAGAGCTGAGCGAGGCGCTGCTGAATCCCGTCGCAACCCGGCGTCCGACGGCACGGCAAGTGGTGGAGCGCCTGGACGCGACCAACCAGGCACGTGTGTCCGTTCCGCTTTCGCTCCCCTTCGTCGCTCGTGAACGCGAGCTGAGTGCACTGGATGCTTGGCTCCTCGACGAGCCCGCGAGCATCTTGCACCTGGTCGGTCCAGCGGGGATCGGCAAGTCGACGCTACTTCGCCGCTGGCACGAAAGAGTGAGATCCTGGCCAACTGCACCATTGTTGACGGCATCCTGCCGCTGTCGGCCGAGCGAGGGCATTCCTTACCCTGCCGCCGAGGAGCTGGTTCAGTCTCTGGTCGCCGAACTGTGCAGTTGGTCTGTCGACACACTCAGAAAGACGCTCCCGCCGTTGACGTCGGACCTCGTGCGCTTGTCGCCCGCGTTCGCTCAGCTCGCACTCGTCGTAGGGCATGCAGGCAGCCATGCGAATGGCGCAGCCGCAGAGCTGACCACCCCGGACTCGTTGCCCAAGCAGCTCGGAACGCTGCTCCGCAGCATCAGCATCAACCGACGGGTCGTGTTGACGGTGGACGACGCGCAGTGGTTGGACCGGGACTCTTGTGCATTTCTGTCATTCTTGCTCGAGAGTGCTCCAGACCAAGTACATCTGTTGCTGGTGAGTCGAGACGAAATCAGCGGATCGCTGGACAGATTCATGGCGAGCTCCCCAATCGTCACGCATCACATGGAGTTGTCACCGCTCTCGGTGGACGCTTGCACCGCGGCGTTGCATGCCAGACTCCCAGAAACACCTCGACCCTTGGTACGGCAGATCGCCGCTCAATCGCAGGGGATCCCCTACCTGCTCGACCTAATATTGCAGGAAATGGCGCGTGTCCCCGACACGCGCTCACCCGACGCGGTGGCGGCGCTGAGCCACAAAATCACCCTGCTCCCGGCTCAGCAACGGCGACTGCTCGGGCTGGTCGCGGTCTCAGTCGGTCCCCTGCCCCAGGAATCACTGGTCGTCGCCCTCGGTTCCGATGCCCTCAAAGGGGCGCAAAGTCTGGTGACGATGCGCTTGCTGCGCAGAACGTTGTTGTTGACGACCCCGGACGGTGAGCGACTGACGAGCGCGTTCGAGTGTTACCACGATACCGTCAGGTGCTCCGTGCTCGCGAGCTTGTCTCCCAACGACAAGATGGACCTCCACACCCAACTGGCACACACGCTGCGTCGACAACGCGAACCCGACATCGAAGCCGCACTGACACAGTTGACACTCGCCGGGAACGCCGATGAAGTCCTGCTGCTCGTCAGGCAAGCCGCGGAACGTTCGCGGGGTTGCGCCCAGTTCGACCGAGCGGCCAAGCTCTACACTACCGCGCTGGAAAACAACGGACTGACAAACGCCGACCGTCGGTCCCTACTCGAAGCGCGTTTCGAGGTCGAACTCGCCGGGGCGGCATTAGTCGCCGCAGCTGACAGCAAACTCCAGATCGCCCGGCTCAGTTCACCTGACGAGCACCGGGCGCAACTCGTGGAAGCCGCCGAGTTGCTGCTCTGCGCCGGCGAAGTCCATCGCGGCCTCGACATCCTGACACCGATGCTCGACGAGTTGGGACTACGATTGCCCGCATCCGAACAAGAAGCCATCGGGGCAGCCGTGGCGCTATTGCAGGAGGTGGTGCCGCTGCTCGCACACGTCCCGGAACATCCCGACCCGCTCCCTCCAGCGAATCGCGAATACGACCGAATCGACGTAGCGTTGATGTTGGCGGCGGGCCTGTCCTACGTCGATGCGCGTTTTCTGTACTTCCTAATGGTCGCTCTGCGCGAAGCGCTCGACCACGGGCCATCACTTCGCCTGCAGAAAGCACTCGCGTCGTTCGTCGCTGGCACCGCGAGCCACATGCCAAACCCCGGTGTAGAGTTGGCCCTGCGCGCATGTCGACGAATGACGCTGTCCACCCCCGACCCGCTTGCTCGCGTCCTTCTGTACTCGGCGGAAGCTGAGGCAGCGCACTTCGAAGGCAGATTCCTCGAATCGGAATCTGCGTGTGAGAGCGCCGAACGACTGTTGCAAGATTGTCGCCCGACGGCATACCGCGAATTGGCACAGGTCCGCGTCCGACTCGTCTTGCTGCAATACTCGCAGCGCGGCGACTACCGCAGCCTCGTGCCTCGGAGCCTCGAGTGGCTCCGCGCGGCGGACCTGCGCGCCGACGCGTTCTCCGCAAACTGGCTGCGTGCCGCGCACGCGTTGGTTTGGGTCGC
The DNA here is from genome assembly GCA_003235365.1 of Deltaproteobacteria bacterium. Classification (GTDB taxonomy): domain Bacteria; phylum Myxococcota_A; class Polyangia; order Polyangiales; family Polyangiaceae; genus SZUA-265. The sequence goes on along the minus strand of QJWJ01000189.1, from coordinate 33,549 downwards.
AGCGAACGATGCGGAAAAGGCGAGGCAAGAACTGAACCGGGCCGAAGCGCGCTGGACGGGCGGGATCGGTGTGTTCGACGTCGCCACGGCGCTCTACCACGACGTCATCGACCGCTACACGGGTTGTTCATCGTGCGCCTTCGAACCGGCACAAGGGCGCGCGCACGTTCTGCAATCGCCGGCGCTCCAGACTCCGTTTCTCGGTGGATACGTGCAAATACATCGAGCCTGGACCGCGCTACGACAGCTGACCGCGTCACCGCCGGACAGCCCCAGCCAGGCCCGTGCTCAGGTGCTCGACGCCATCGCACGGCTGCGAGCGACGATGCTTCCGAGCTGGGCCGGCGCGGCGGACGCGCTGCAAGCCAACCTCGAGCACATCGACGGCAACGAAGAACTGGGCCTCGCGCTCCTAGCCAGTGCGGAGAATCGTCTGCACGCGTCAGGCCTGCTCAGTCTCGCTGGCTGTGCCCGACACCGCAGAGGAGAACTGATGGGAGGGGAGCTGGGCGAACGCATTCGAGTCACCGCAGCGGCACAATTGCGAGAGCTAGGTGTCGCGCTACCCGAGCGGTTTTGCGGAGCCTACTGGTCACCGTTCGCGGTCTCCACGTCCGATGAACGAACCATCACGTGAACTGGTGATGACAAGACGAGCCACCGCTCACCACTGACACTCCGAACCCGGTAGTTGGTCTCGGAGCGCGCATCGCCTACTCGAAACAGCGGCACGTCTGCGACGTTTCTCGGATCCCATCTGCACCGTCGATGAGCCGCTGTCCCCACGACGTATATGCGCTCGCGTTGAAGTTCTGCACCAAGTCGAGGGAGCTCAAATCACTGCTGTTGCCCGCCCAAGACCAGCCCAAGTAACCGATGCGGTGTTCCTTGCAGGCTGCGAGGATGGTGTCTTCATCTACGTCCTTGCCGTCACCGTGATCGGCAGCGAACTCGCCCACCAGCAATGGCATGCCGGATCCGAGGAAGTTTTCGAAGTACGACCAAACCGTCTCACTCGTGCCGTACACGTCGTACATGTGAACGGAAAAGGCAGTATTGCCATCGGGGTCGGCCTCGAAGATGTTGTTGGCTCCCATGCCGTCTCGCATCGTGTTCGACCAGTCTTGACCCCAGTTGGGCGCATCGACGACGAGTAGGTGTTTCAATCCGCCTGCGCGCAACTCGGCTACTGCGCCCCTGTGGAAGGGTTCCCACTGGTCGGATGCATCGTTGCCGAAGGGCTCGTTGGCGACGTTGATCATCACGAATGCTTCCTCGCCGGTGATGGCAGCCTTCACGTCGTCGCTGAGCCAGTATTCTACCGCCGCATCAGGATGCACTGCCTCAGCCTTGTCACCATATCCAGTGGCGTCGTGCACTTCGAGCATGGCAACCAGCTCGTTCTGCTTGGCCCACTCGATGATGTTCGCGATCTCGTTCCCGCTGATTCGTTGCCACTGGTCGCCCGTGGCCAAAACGACCCGCACGATGTTGGCACCCGTTGCTGCAATGTCTCGAAACATCTGCGCCGTATCCTGACTATCCTTGAACCAAACGTACGGGTAGTTCACCCCACGCATGATGAACTCGGAGCAGTGATTGTCGTAGATCCGTCCATCATCGACGTAGAAGCCCGAAGCCAAAGTGCCGTCGGCACACTGGTTGTCGCCAGCTGGAACCGGTCCGGCCGGGTCGACGGGTCCGGGAGCCACACCCGCTGGGCCATCAGGCCCGGGCAGCATGCCCTCCGGGATCGTGTCCGTTGGCGGCGGTGCAGTCGGGTCGGTCGGAACCGGAGCCACCGCACTCGGGTCCACGGGATTCGCCGCTGGGTTGGGCGGGCCACCCCCCATCCCCGACGGTGAGATTGCCGGCGTGCCCGCGGGTGGTGAAGCAGAACTCGAAGGACTGACCGTATCGGTGGGTGGCATTCCCGAGGGCTGCGCGGAAGCCGACGAGATGTCCGAGGGCATCGCCGACGGTGGACCTGCAAGCGGCGCCGAGCCGTCGCCGGCCGCGGCATCAGTGACGCCGGGCTGGGGGCTCTGCTCACTACCAACCTGCGCGTCGTCCGATCCTGCGGACCCGCATGCGGCCAAGAGCAAACTCGAGATCGAGAACCAACCGGGACGGGCAATGACGTATCGAAGCACACGCCAAACATAGCCGGTTACAGGAGCCAGTGATGGGGTGCTTCGCGACGTTCATCCCCCTTTCCCGCTGGAGCACCATGTTTCGACACAACCGCGAGCAGCCGCCTCACGACTGGCATGAACTGGAGCAATTGCACATGACCTAAGCGTTTCAGTAGAGTCCAGTAAATCCGGTCTGAGGCGCCTCGCCAAGGCCAGTGAGTGGTGTGCAGGCTCGTCGTGGTTCGCCCACGAGACGTCGGACGGAACACGACGCCGCTGCGATCAGAAGGCTCGCAGCGGCCTCTCTTCTCCTCCGCCAAACCTCCATTCGAGCGATCTAGCCAAGCCGAGTCGATCGCCCCACGTCGATGCGCCTGGGACCTCGATCCATCAGCAGTCGCGCAACCCGACCCGTCACGGAAGCCCCTTCAGCGAGGAGACCTGCCGGCGAGCCTCACGGCTCGCCGCGTCGAGCCCACCTCGACCTCAATGCCACGCGAACAGCGCGCTGGTGCAACGGGGCTGCCTCCACCTCGAACACTCAGATGCTCACGAAGCCGGGCGCCAGTCGTTCACCCAATGCCGCACACCGCAAACACGAATCCGCTAACGCTTTGACGACTCAACGATGGATCGTCAACAGATACCGCAACCTCACGTTTGGAATACCAGTAATCCGTCGCGACCCCCGTTCGATGCGCATTGCTGAGTTCCCTCGCCGAGCATGGGACGAGCTAGGCGGGCGTTTGCCCCTTCTTGTCGGACGCGCGGCCTCCGCGCGCTGCCTGAGCTACCCGTGAAATTCTCGACACGGCATCATACCAAAACGGTCCGCCGAGCCCGGCCAACAATGCAGTCAGTACGATCCCGACAGCCCAGGTCACCCAGCCCAGCGGCGTGTCACGCGACTGCTGAGCAGGAGACGATTCGTCGAACAAATAGACGACATGGGGAAAGTAGGAGAAACCAAGCGGCAAGCCAGAAACGCTCAAGCGGTCCAGCTCCGCCTGAGTGTCGGACAGGGCCTGCTTCAGTTGAGCTGGCGTGACCTCCGAGTCAGAAGCGGGAGTCGCCGCAATCGCCCGTTCGTAGTCGTTCGCGATGACGTCCATCTGCGCAACGACCCCCGCTCGCATGCCGTCGTTGCTGAGGTAAGAGTCGAGCATGAACAGCGAGTCGATGTTGAAGACGAGCGCCACGCCAAATGCCACTACGGTGGCCAGCAGGCGACTTCGGCCGCGGAACGCAATCGTGAACTTGTCACCAACCAACTCGAAGCGCTTCCCCAACGCTTCGAAGACCCCCTCCGCATGCTCCCCCAACTGCCGGGTCACTTTTCTTCCGAAGTCGGAATGACGCACGTGGTCGAGTAGCTCTTCTGTGGACAGCGCCGTCTTTCCTGCCCAACGTTCAGCGTTGGCCAACGTGTCGCGCAACGAGGTGAGCTCGTCCATCGCGCCTTGCACATCCATTCCGTCGACGCCTGCAACCTTCTGCAACTCGGGGTTCGCGAGCAGTTCGTTCAAGAGCCTCAGCTGCTCCTCAGAGGGTACTCCTCGTTTCGCGAGCTCGGCGACTCGCAGTCGGAGCTCCTCCGGCGCATGGGCTTGAAGTTTCGCCTCGACCTCCTCGAACCCGCGCTTGATGACGACGTCCAGTTCACTCGAAGCGTACTCCTTCATCATGGTGCTGAAGTCCTTTGCCCGAGCCTTGGTCCACAGCCGGATCAGATTGACACACCAAGTAACGACGGTCGCAACGAGCAACATCGTCAGAGCAAACGCTAAAGCCGCATCGAGTATTGGCATTGATTCATCCCTTCCTCAGCCCCGCACCGAGCGAGAGCGCCCGAGGTTACGACGCGGCGTAGGCGACCACAAGCGCCTGAAGGCAGGCACCGACGCTCACCCGCACGACACACCCAACGCGGCGGCTATTGGGCAGCAGAGGTGTTATGGGACTGAGTGCGGCAGAAGCGGTTTCGCCCTCGAAATGCCAGCCCCAGGGATGTGACCGGCACGCCACGGGAGCAGTTGCCGCCGCGACTCCCACGCCGAATGCGTCCGACGACCCAGACCAATGAACTCGAACGAAACCACATTCCACCGACCTCCAAGAGCTTGTCGCGGGCTCACATTCTCGGCGGACTGACTCGACAGCAATGAATCACTCCGAATCGTCTCAGCGACCGCAGCCGATCCGCTCCGTTGCCACCAGGACGTCATCATAGAGGATGGTGTATTCGTCGGACAATTCGAGGCCACGTTCCTCGAGGTCGCCACGCCGGTCCTCCGACGAGCCGCGCTCATAGTAGGCGTCGAGGATCAGCCGCTTGAATTGAACGTCCGAAGCAGCGCGAAAATCGAACCCCTCGAAGGGCTCTGGGTCGGTGCAAGCGCTGAAGTCGCACCCTCCCTCGTGAAACGAGTCTCGCAGCCAGGTTCCCACCGGCGCTCCTGGCTCGTACTTGCCTACGAGTTCGTCATCGACCCAGAATGCGAGCCAGCCGTCGGTTTCACCCACGGTGTTGGCACCCGCCGCAATCTCGATGCACAGCCATTGATCGCGCGCGAACGACGTTTGCCCAGCAGGTCGAAAGACGTTGCCGTAATGGTAAGTCGAGCCCTGGTCTCCAGCACAGCCCGGCGTGGTCGACCCGTCGTTGCAGCGCCCCGATCGCATCTCGTACCAATACACGTAGAAGTTGAACACGTCATCGTTGTTGATGTCGAAGTCGAACCAGAATCCCTCATCGCCAAGAGGCACGGTGTTGGCGAGCCCGCTCTTGGCGTAGTCCTCGTCGCCCGCCTCCAATCTCAACCAATGATGTGGATTCGGCGCCAGCACGGGGAAACGCACGTAGTAGCGGAAGTACAGCGTATCGACTCGCCGAGGAAACGCGACGCTCGGGGCCGAAGAGATGTACTCGTCTTGCGTGAGCTGTTGCCTCGTTACCGTCGATCGCAGATACCGCTCGCCCCCGTGGGCGATTGAGCCGTCACGCTCGATGAACAGGTGCTCCGTGTCCCGAGTTGGTGAGTCCCAGCGCCCCCAACTCTGCTCGAAGTCGTCGAAGAACAGCACTGAAGCGTCCTGTGCCAAAGCCACGTCATCCGAGTATCGCGCCGACAGGGTACTCTCGCCGCTGGGCTCGCGTGTGGGCTCCAGCGGCCCAGGATTCGATACCGGCACCCCCGCTTCGGAGCGACGGGGCACGTCGGGTGGAGTTTGTCGAGGAATCGAGACACTGACGTCACCTGCAGCCGCGTCTCGGTCCTCATCGGCTCGGTGAGTGGCGCTAGAAGTGGTGCAGGCGACGAGCAGCAACAACGACGCGGGAAACGCGCAGTGACGAAGCATGTTGCCGAGTCTACAACGAGCGCTCGCAATCGGCGAGTTCGTCCCTGACGTAGCAGAACGCAACGCATCGCATCGCGTTCGACGACGTCGACCGCGGGCCGGAGCGGCCACATGCTGCGTCGTTCGCTCAAGCGCGAGTCGCAAGATCGCTTGCTGCGGCGCACGCGTAGGCGGCATTGATCAACAGCAAGGACGCACCCAAGAACGCCCAAGTCGCGTACAGTACCTGCTGCTCTTCGCCCAGCCCGGCGACCATTCCAAACACGGACATTTCGAGCGCAACCATGAACGTGAGCACGGCTAGCGCCAGGACCCAGCGCCAGGCCGAACCCATGGGGGTCACTGCGGCGTGGGGTAGAATCCTTCTCCACCCCGCGAGCGGTTTGCGGATCCGCGTCGAGTACGCCCAGACCGGGACGAAGAACACTACGTGCCCGATCCCGCCGCCAACGAGCGTCAGCAGCACGCACAGCGTCAGAAACCCCGCCGGCCCCCGCTGAGTGTGCACGCGGAACACCGACCACCACGCGAGGCCCAAACCGACGATGCTCGCAGCAACGCCGGTGAGCAGAAAGTTGGGGATCAAAGTGAGGGCATCCTCGGTGCCCGCCTCCCACATCAACTGCCCCCTACCAATGGCCTGTATGTGCACTCCCGGCGTCGGGGTATTGCCATGCAAAGTGATCTCCAGCAATCCGTGATGAAGCCCAGCAAGGGCCAACATCACTCCGAAGACCGAGGAGACGGTTCGGGTTGCCGGATTGAACCGCAACATGCCATCGAGCGCGTTCGCCACCGCCTGTTCCGTCATGGCCGCTCGAGGCTAGCATGGAATGACTTGGCAGCGCGACGACAGGAGTCGTGTTGCAAGTCACCGAGACGCGCAAATCGTTCGTCGAGTTCCAGGTGAGGTTGGGGTCGAGAAAGCGACCGCAACGGAGACGAGTCGAACTACGGCCCATCGTGCCACTCGCGATCCAGCGGAAGCGCGTCGATCCGAACATCGAGCGACGCAGGAAGCGCCGAACCGTCCGAGAACGTCACCCTGGCGTCGACCTCCACGACGGCGGGCCGAGTCCCGTAGTCGACACCTCCCGTACCCTCAGCGCTGGACGCGATGACGGCGTCCTCGGGCACGCGCCCTCCCAACTCGCAGCCATCGGCGGGCCGTGTGCCCCAGGCTTGGATCACCGTCGAGACCCCTCCTACGGGGACCTCGAGTGAGACGACGACACAGTAGTCCTCGGCGGCGTCGGCAAGTATGACATCGACGAAGTCGCAACAGTCGATGCCGTTGACGATACCTGCCGTATATCGACGATCACTCTCGACGACTGGCCCGGACGCGCCGCCAGCGTCACTGCCGCATGCGTCGAACCCTTGCGAGAGTCGTTCCCATTCGGCATCGCTGCAATCCACAAACTCGCCCGTGGCAACGAGCACGTCCGCGTGGGTGCCCGAAAGGGAATACAGGGTCGATCCATCCGCGGTCGCGATACAAATCGCGTCGTCAGTAACGAAGTCGAGCTCCGTGCACCCCAAATGCGTCAGTGTCGAAGCGACGCACTGCCGCCGCAAGTCGGCGGCAAATGCATCAATGTCATAGCAACCCGCGGGGCATTGCTCGGCCAACGCGGGGCAGGTCGGTGCTGCGTCGGGCGGCGTCGACACTGACGCATCACCCGTCGACGGCGCGGACGGAATCACGCCGTTCGACGGCGCGGGTGTGGAAGGCGCAGGCGGATCGCTGCTACTGGCGTCTGGCGGCACGACATCTGGACCGGCATCGCTCGCCATGACGGTCGGCGTCCCACTGGGGGCAGGCCCGGTCGTGCCCACAGGCGGAGGAGCGGTGCACGAACTCGTCGGCAAGCAGTAACCGCCGGCGCAACTCAGAGCGGCCCCGAGCCCGGAACAGTCGGCGTCGGCGGCGCAGGTTGTCAGACATTGGCTTCGCTCACCCCAATCGCCCATGCACGCACGAAGCTCTTCGACTTCGTCCAGCCGAACGCACTGCTGTGTCGGTCCCGCACACGATTCCTCCTGCCGGCAATCCATCACGCAGAGCTGCGCAACGCAAGAGTAGCCGCTCTGGCAGTCGGCAGTCTTGGCGCACTCCTCGAGCCAGTTGCTCTTGCTGTCGGACGTTTCGGCGCGCTTGGCGCCGCACGCCACGATCAACGCGCAAAACAAGAGGAGCGGGGCGGCGAGCTTCGGCGTGGTGCGGATGGTGCATTGGGGGTGACGAATCATGAGTTCTCCGTGTCGCCGGGCTGAGCGGCTTCGGACGACGTGCCCTGCAGAGCGGCATGAGCTCCCGCCAAGTCGTCCACGTCTTGGCCGAAGTAGAAGGTGACCTTGATGCGCTCGTCTTCCGTGACGGGCCGCGTCGCGTTGGCCGCCCGCACGCGCGCCCATACGGCTTCGGCCTGCGCTCGAAACGACTCGAGCAAACCGTAGACCGCGGCTTGTTCCGGGTGACCAGGATACAGGTCGAAAGACATCGTCGTTCCACCGATCAGGTCCGCTTGACGCGAGCGCGCGCCCCCTTGACGCAGCTTGTTGGCAATCGCCTTGGCCATCGCTTGAAAGTGGTCGTAGACCGCGCTTTCCCACCCAACTTGCTGCCCAACCGGCACACAGAACGTCTCCGCGCGCAAGGGGGCATCGTCCGAGTCTCCATCGCGCTGAATGCGCCCGTCGGCCAGCAGCTGGGCGATCCCCGTCCGCACCTGGTCGCCAGAAAGGGGCAAGCGCTGCTGAAGGCCAGTCTCACTGATCCCCGGTTCTCGGTAGATGGCAACCCAGAGCATGTTGGCGCGCGCCTCGACCGTCTGCGCCTCGCCCATTCGTTGCTGGTCGATGATGCTCGTCACCCCGTAGAGCATTGCCGGACCCCGACCGGACGTGTACGCAAGCCCGCTGCCGACGAGATCCGTCAAGACGCCGATCGTTTCTCGCTCGCCATCTTTGGCGAAACGCTGGAGCAACTCCTTGCGGGACATCGACCCGTGCTCGAGCAAGGTGTGCAACACAGCCTGCCACAGCGTTCGACCACCGATTGTAGTGCTCTCGGTGAGCCGAGAGACCTTCTTCTGGTAGGTGCGCAACGCCATACCGAACATGTCCGCGACGACTTTGCGACCGACACCCTGCGCTTCAATCTCCCTCGCCAGGGACAAGAACACCTGATCGGCGACGTTCGCCAGCGGCGCGCGGATCCCAGCCGTCGTCGAAAGTTGCGCGATGAGGACGGTGGTTTGGCGAACGATGCCATCGATGAGCAGGCGGGTTTCCATCGCTGGACTCAATGCTAGCGAGCGGCAGCTGAGGCGCGAGATGTAAAAATCGTCACCTCGAGCCGCGTGGACACGGAATCGCGCCGTGAACCAGCCGGGAACGCCGGTTGCGATGGTGGCCAAAGCTTTCACCCAGTCACGACCTGACCGCGCACAAACTGCGGTAGTCGCCGCCGAACGGCGCTGGTGCCGTCAGCGTTGCAGACCCTCGCTCCGTCCGACGCTCCCTATCGCCGCCGCGACGCGACACCGCGTGCTTTTCGCTGGGCCATCGCCGCCAACCCGATAAAGTCTCCCCATGAAGAAGCGTCGCCTACTCCTCGTGCTCTCGTCTTGCTGTTCTGTTTTGGCCTGTGGTGACGAAGGCGGCAACGACGGCCAGGCGACAGATCCGATTCAACAGACCCCCGGCCCATCAGACTCAGCGCCGCCCTCACAGACGCCCACCACGCAGACGCCTACCACGCAGATGCCCACGGCCACGACGGCACCGATGCCATCCGAAACGGCCGCCCCTACCCCCGCGCGTCCCGAATACTTACCGGCGGACGAATCGATGGACACAATCGGGACCTTCCTCTCCCAGGGGCTGTACGAGGGCGACGGATGGACGGCCCAGACCAGCGCGCCACGCGAACAATCGATGGTCGTCTCTCCGCACGGCCGAGTACGTGTTCATTTGACAAATACCTTGGTCGAATCGATTGCCGCGGGCAATGGGGGTCTCGGCTCTGAATCCGGACAGGCCCACACTTTCGGTAGCATGGCGGTCAAGGAACTGTACGACGACGATGACATGCTCGTGGGCATCGCCGCATTGCTGCGTCAGACGGACAGTGACGGTTGGATCACATACTGTTATGGCCCCATCGAGCGTTGCGCTACCGGTATGGGTCCGTTTACCCAGGACGATCCGTACTTCGACCTCGACAGCAACACCCTGACCTGCAGAGGCTGTCATGCCGGAAACATCTTCACCACCTTGGACGAGTGAAGGGGCAGCGGGGCAACGGGGTTTGCGAGAATCACCGTTTCAGGTGACTCGTGCTTCGGCAGACTGAAATTGACCGGTTGGATCCTGAAGCCGAAAGCCACCCAACGGGTGAAGGTTCCTGCGCCGAAGCACGCCATTCCGGTGGAAGCTCCAGAAAGCCGGGGGGCGTTTCTTCGAGTCCTCACCAAACGGGGCCCTGAGCAACTGCCTGACAATCGTGCTTGCCCACTTAGGGGATGTCCCCTTCGTTCAGCGGCGCCAACCCAGGTGCGAGTTCAGCACTGGGCGGGACGAGATGTTCGGCAAACCTCTCGAACGGCCGCAACTGGGCGGCGCCGCTGGGCCGCTCGGGATCGAGAGAGACCGCGTGCCCCACCGCCTCCCCCTCGCCGCTTTCGAACACGTAGGCATACACGCCGAGCCGGTGCCTCGACGAGAGACGTCGAGAACGCGGCAGGTCCAGTTCATCGAGATCATCTGGTATCCCGGGTCCCACCATCACCGTGGTTTGATCCCAAACCGGCGCCGCGCCGGCAGCGTCGAGGGGTAAGTCCGTGACAGCCACCAGGAACACGCGATAACGACCAGGAGCCACGACGCTCACCGCGCGCGCGCCCTGAAGCCACACCAGCCGGGCCGCTTCGCCGTAGCGCGCAGACCAACGCGGGGTCGCGCCGTTCGGACTTTCGCCTTCGAATCGTTCGAGGCGCGTCGTCACGGCGAAGCCGTGAACGAAGCCGACCCCGATGGGCAGCCAGCGTTGTTCCGAATAGCCTTGCTCGCGCAACAGCGCCGCGAGCTCTTCTGCCGCGGAACCAAAGTCGTTCGCTCTGCCAGGGTACCGGCCGCGGCTGAACCACGCAGTCGAGGTCCGTGGCGGCGGCCAGAACGCCAATACGGCGGTGCTCCCGGGAGAGCGAGCCCCGGTCATTTGCTTGTTTGCGGCACAACCGACGCCGCAAACTGCCAGCGCAACCAGCAGCCCCCCGATCTGCAAAGTACCGCTCACGAGAAACGCTACCCACGCACTGATGATTTCGTCCAGCGAACATTCGCGACGCGCAGCGTCGGGGGGCAAAAATCGCCAGCAATTCCACCGGTGCCGTGACGTTTGCGTGCTATCCCCTCGCGATGGCGGCCAAGAAGCGGACGGGCGCGGCTCCCCCTTTCGAACGCGTGGATGTAGCAGAAGCGTTTGCGGCCATCCCAGAGCCGGCTCGCACTCAGCTGATGGAGCTGCGCTCACTGATCATCGACACCGCAAAGAAAACGCCCGGCGTCGGGCCGCTCGATGAGGTGCTTCGGTGGGGCGAGCCGAGTTATCTCACCGCCGCGACGAAGTCCGGCACGACAATCCGCATCCACTGGAAAGCGAGGCAGCCAGATCGATGCGCGATGTATGTACACTGCCAAACCAGCCTGGTCGAACAGTACCGCTTGCGTCACTCGGACTCGCTCGAATTCGAGGGTTCCCGCGCCGTGCTATTCGACGTCCACAAGCCGCTGCCCGTTGCTGCACTGCGTGATTGCATCGAGCTCGCACTGACCTACCACCGCACCTGAATCGTCGTGTAGGCGGCGAGTGCGCAGAACTCCACATCAGAGACGTCCACACACCAGCCCCACGCGCCGCCCATCACCCGTCGCGGTCACGAGTGAAACGCATCGTCCCTGCACTGCCTCGTGAAGCGCGGTTCGTTTCGCCTAACCTCGCCCACAAGCGGGACGGCCGTTCCAGTTCGAACCTCCGCCGATCTCAGACGCCCGGCGAAGCTGTCGACGGAGTTCATTGATCCCGCGCGGGTCCGTACTCTCCACTAGTGATGTGGATTCGACGAGTGCTGGCGCTCTTGTTTTGCCTGGGGTGGTGCAGCGTCGGTGGGGCGGGGCCGATCGGCTCCGACGGCAACGTACGCGCCGTCGGGCGCAATCTGGTCGCCGCGGAGCGCGGAGGGACCCTCACCCTGGCTGCTGGAACGACGGTGCACCTGACCGCAGGAGCGACCGTCGCGCACACCAAGTCGAAGCTGTGGCTCCCCAAGTTGGGACTGCTGAACTGCCACGTTCTGACGCTCAGTGCGGGGTCCGCACAAGTGCAGTCGACGAAGGAAGCGGTGGTCGTGCGTAGCGGTCGACTGACGGTTGCCACGACGGGCGGCTCCATGGCGGTCGGTCCGAGCACCGTGATGGCCGAACGTGGGAAAGTCTGGATCCGCAAGCGCGAGGGCTGGCGCTGGATGCGCGAAGGTCAGCGGGTCGCCCTCGCCGCGGGCGGCGATCTGACGGAGACGTCACCACCCCTTCCCGCGCCAAGTCTCGGCGCTGCCCGCGTCTTGGCTGCCCCGACAGGAAACGCCGAGCTGGGACAGGTGAAGTGGGGGGCAGTCGCCGGGGCGAACTCCTACCTGTTGACGGTCGTGCGCAAAGACGGCCGAGAAGAACTCCTGCACCACAACTACGGTGGCCCCGCATCAGCAAAGACGACTCTCTCCCTCGCGCCGGGCACGTACGATGTCGAAGTAACAGCCCTCGACGAGCACGGCCTCCCCGGCACGAAGGGAAACCTGGACGTGACCGTGGTGGGAGTTCAATCCGCTGGCGCCATCGCCAGCAGCAGCGGAGTCTTCATGGTCGAGCCGAAGACGCCGGTGCACCTGACCTACATCGAGGGCCTGGAGATGAAGCTGGGCGATTCACCCGAGTGGTTCCCCGCCGTCGCCTCTCTGAATCTGCGCGACGGGGCGCTTGCAGTTCACTTGAGGCACCCCCGTTCACACGCCACCACACGGCTGGACATGGGCATCAAACGGCGCGCCGAGGCAACGGTCCACATTGGGCCCAAGACAGCCCTTTGGCCCCAGGACACGGTCGTGGCAACGATTGACCTTCTGGCGGGCCCCCCCGGCGGCAGCGTGAGCGCGGGACTACGCATCGAAAGCTACATTGGCACGACGCCAATCGATCTGAGCTGGGAGCAGACCGGCAACTCGATGACCGCGAAGATCCCCATGTCGGGAAAGGCAGGCCCTTGGGTTGTCCGGATCGCCGTGTTCGATGCCGACGGAGTGGAAGTGGGACGAGACAACCTGGAGATCGCTTGCAAGGCAGAGGCTTTCTGCTCACCTGCACCGGTTGTCGCCGCCCGCAGCAAGCGTCCGCTGACCACGCATCACACTGCCAAGCGCTAATCAGACGCTTGCCGCTTCGCAGACCGCAGCCCCCCTCATCGAGAACCCCCGATTGACGTGGGTTTCAGGCAGCGACCAGCGTTCTGCTGGCGACGGACGGGTGCACCATGATTCGTCCATTCGTCCGAGCATCACCGGGGGACCCAAGCCGGTGATGACCGCACATTGGGACTAGGTCAGCATCGCCGCGCGGGGTAGGCTGCAGGGGTTCCCCGCTTACCCGGAGCGATTACCCATGTTTCTCGTTCACCAGTTTCGTCCCGCTGCCTTCGCCGCTCTGACCGTGCTCGGCGTGTGCGTTGCATGTGACTCCGACGACGACACCAAGGAGACCAAGGCCGCATCGAACGATGAACCCGACAGCGGTACCGTCGCCACCTCGGACGGAAATGACGACTCATCATTTCCGTCGCCGAGCACGATCGACACGGATCCAGACGACCCCGCGATGCCGAACACTCCGACCGGGACTCCCACCGACTCCAAAGAGCCCAATCCGAGCGCGCCGGGGCCATCGGAAGAGGGTGGCACCCGGGACGACACCACCAACGACGACGCTTCGCCCAGTGACCCTCAACCTTCCGCAGCCAGCGATGCAGGGGGATCCGAGCCATCGGCTCCCACCCCGAATACCGGACCCGACGATGACCCTCCGCCTCGGGTCGAGGTCGCACCGAGTTCGGGCTGTGGGGGCGACACTTCACCGCCCTCGGGTGCGCTGACAATCGACGTCGACGGCCTCGAGCGTTCCTACATCGTGTCACTCCCGGAAGACTACGAACCATCGACACCGTATCCTCTGGTGTTTGCGTTTCACGGACTCGGCGCTAGTGGGCAGTTGGTGAGTAGGGCCTTCTACTTCGGGATCGAGCAGCAGGGAGGCAAGCCTTCGATTTTCGTCTACCCCGACGGTCTCGACGACGGCGATGGCACGGGCTGGCCGAATACCGACGGTCGAGACGTCGCGTTCTTCGATACGATGCTCGCGACGATGGAGAACGGTTACTGCGTTGACACTGCTCGTGTGTTCGCAACGGGTCACAGCTATGGCGGCATCATGAGCCACAACCTGGGCTGCCAGCGCGGGGACGTCCTGCGAGCGATCGCCCCGGTCGCCGGCGCGTTCTTCGGTCGCGGCCAGACGTGCACGGGTCCCATCGCCGCCTGGGGCGCTCATGGTGATCCCGACGGAACGGTCGCCTACAGCAGCGGCTTGTCCGCGATCGAACGCGTGATGGAGGCCAACGGCTGCGACCCGGAATCCAGTGCACCGGTCACCCCAACTGACTACTGCACTCGTTATGAGTGCAGCGCTGGCTACCCGGTAACCTGGTGCATTCATGACCAGGACCACGATTGGCCGCAGTTCGCCGCAGAATCGATCAAGGCGTTCTTCGACGGGTTCTAGATTCGAACCACTCGCCGCAATGCGCTACCACGTGGAGAGCGAACGACTCGAGCGAGCCGAGACTCCCTTCGGGGCACCGCGACTGAAGCCGTGGGAGCATCTCCCACGTCGCCCATTGCCAGTCCAGGCGGACGAGAAGCACGACTTTTGTAGTCTGAGCACCCACACCGTCCTGCGTGACCGCCTTTGCTTCCCCGGCGTCGAGCACCGAGCTAGGGTCGGCGGCGATGCGAATCGCGGCACTCACGTGTATTACCGTCAACTTGGCAATGCTCACTGTCGCGTGCACGTCCGAGGATTCGTCCGACGACATGCAAGCGACGGAGGTCTCCTCGCCCACCGGCGGCACGGGCCAGGCGTCAACTGGCCCGTCGCAAAGTGCGCCAGCCGGACCGGGCAGCAGCGCCTCGAGCCCGAGTCAGCCCATTGCGAGCGCTGACCCCACGGCATCCCCACCCGGGTCCATCGTCGTCGGCCCAGGGACGATGACAGCCACCGCAACCGGCAGTTCACCCAGCCCCCCCAGCACGGCCGTCACGAGCACGGAATCCTCGTCGAGCGGTGGGCAGCCGCCAACGGCTCCCTCGCCGGTTGGTGACGGGGGCAAGGGTGGAGTCGGAGGCGATCCAAGCATCGACAGTGCTGGTGCCCCAGGCACCGACGCCGGGGGAATGCCGGCCGTCGCTGAGCCGCGTTGTCCGACAGAACAAACCGAAGCAACCAAGAGCGTGGTGCGCGACGGCATCACGACGGTGTTCATCAACGGAAACAGCGGAGCGATCGACGACTACTGGGCGGATCCCTACATCCAGCACAACCCGCTGGCATCGAGCGGCGTGTCAACTTTCAAGAGCTTCTTTTCGAACGTCTCGCCGGGCTTCTATTCGCTCACGCGACTGATCGGCGAGTGTGACAAGGTTCTCATCCACGGCAGCTACCAACAGTCCGGGCCCACCTTCGACATGCTGCGGGTCGACCCAGACAAACAACGCATGGTCGAGCACTGGGACGCGGCCATATCGGGCAGCCCTGGAGCGCACCCATTTCTGGACGGACCGACAGAAGTCGCAGATCTCGAACTGACCGAAGCAAACCGTGCGGTCGTGCTCGGCTTCGTCAACGACGTGATGATCGACGGCAACACCGAAAACGCCAGTACCTACTTGAACGCCGAGCTGATCGAGCATGCCGCCGGTGGCATGGACGGCGCCGACGCTTTCGTGCAACGAGCACAAAGTGACCAGGTGAGCTACAGCACGATTCATCACCAAATCGCCGAAGGGAACTTCGTGTTCACTTTGAGCGAAGGAGAAGCGGGCGGGAGCCCGTTCGGATTCTGGGACCTATTTCGAGTCGCTGACGCAATGATCGTCGAGCACTGGTCGGCGCGGCTTGCCGTGCAGGCCGGCGCGAGCGGCGAGGGCATCTTCTGAGACACGACGCTGTTCAGCAAAGGACAGCTAACGGCATGGCATCTGCAATCACTCGCAGACGTCAGCACCGCAGGTAGAAGTCCTCCCCCATCGCGAGCATCCCGTCGACGGCTACACGTTCACCACCTGGCCCACGTAGCGAACCTCGAACGCTACCAAACGGGCCACGATAGCGGCTCTCGATGACCAACGCATTGAGCCGTACGGTGCTGTCCAACTCGACCTCGAAGTCGACGGTGACTTCGCCCTCCTGGTCCCTCACCTCCCAGACTTCGCGACCGACGTCGCTTCGTCGGTCAAACGAGACGGGCGGAAGCAGATGGCGTTTGCCATGCATCCACAGACAGTTCTCGTTGTGACGTTCCGGGTCGATGGACGCATTGCGCGTGAGGTTGAAGCCAATCCGCCGGCCCGCATCGGCGACGCCTCCCCCAACCAACCAATCCCAACGCATCACGTACGGGTAGTACCCCTTGTGATCGTCCACGAACAAGAAGCTGTCGGATGGACTGAAACGCAGACATTCACCACCGACAACCAACTCTCCGCTGACTTCTTGGCAAGACTTGTGCGAATACATCCCCCGGTTCGAACCGAATGGGATGCTCACCACCTGAGGCTCGGCCCCATCGACACGCGACGTGACGCGACCGCTGATGGCCGGATTCGAGAAACCAGCGGGAATGTTCACCTCTATTGCAAATCGTCCGTCGCACAGACGGTTCTCGAACCGGATGAACGCGCGACTCGAACGCCACTCGAAAGTGCTGTCGATCAGATTGCGTGGCGCAGCGAGCGCCCAGCTCGGAAGTTGCCGTTCGAACTCGACCTTGGTACGAGTTTGATGATCGTAGATCTTGATCTGCGCTAGAGCTAACAGCTTCGCGTCGAACAGGGCAACCGCAACCCAGTGGCGGCCATTGCTGAATTGGAACGCCTGCCACTCCTTGAGCCGCGCGAAGCGGACCGCGCGCGGAACGGGCACGACCCACGGTTGAGCGTCGAGCAGATTGATGTCGGCGATGGGTCCGGTGAACGTCCCAAAACGAACTCGGCCCTCGTCGACCAACGCCACCGGAGGATCCTGTGCAACTCTCACGGGTGTTCATGTACCACGGACCGAAACTGCCGTCAGGTGCTCAGGCTTTGGTGCCACGCGTCATGGCATCGAACCGGCCTCAGACAACTCCGACAGCAAACCATCGCCCGACTCGATCAAGGCTTGCAGGCGGCGAGCAAACCGCGCAACGGGTGCCCCATCCACGAGATCGTGATCCACAATCAACGACAGCGGCAGCACGGAGCGCACCACGACCTGTCCGGCGTGTACCCACGGCTTGCTCGCTACCCCCCCCACGACAAAAGTCGCCGCCCGGGGTCCAGTGTCGAAGGTAAACGCGAAACCAGGTATGGCTGCGAACTTTCCTACGCTCGTGACGAGCGTCGTACCCGCGCGCATCTTGATCCGAAACGCGCTGCGCATGATCCAACGGATCAAACCCACGCGGAGGAAGCGCGGAAGCCAGCGGACAGCCCCCATGGTGCGTCGAGCCCACCGGTCCTCGTCACTGGTTTCTCCCGACACGAGCTGACGGCCGCGAGCCGCCTCGAGGCACGCGAAGAGCTCCACCGCGCTGGAACTCTGAGCCCGCCGAAGCACTACCTCACGTGGGAAGTTGCCTTCTGGCGTGCTGACCTCGACGGGCACACTGACGTCCACGTCATCGAAACGCGCCAGACGCCGACCATGACGCACGAGATTCAAATCAGGGTGTTCTGAAATGGCAACGGCGATCGATCGCACGACGAAAGCAAACAACGACACTCGTCGGCCAGCACGGCGAAGCGCATCGATGGCATCGAGCGCGTCGGTGACGTCAAACTCGAGGGCGGCCACCATCGGATGACTGCGAGGCAAGGCCGCGAACGCGTCCATCGCGAGCTGTCGCTCCAACGTCAACGACTGGACGCTGTGCCGACCGATCAGATCAGGGTTACTCATGGCAGACATCCGCTGCACTGGGCGTGCCACTTCGATGTGCACGCGGTACGCCCTTCACGACACCTCTCGAGGGCGAGCACTCCTCGAGCGGAGAGCACGAGCAAGACCTGCGCCATTGCCCGCGAATCCTCGCAGGAGTTGCGCCTTCAGGCGAGCCACGAACGGGGTTCGGCGGTAGCTAGGTTGGTATCGAGCTGCCGGCGCAAGGACCATTTCACAACGTCAACCCGATACCGAGCCAGGCGGCAGGGTCGACGGCAATGGCGACTCCCTCGTCGAGCTTTCGATAGCCGCGCACGCGCAACTGTGCTTCCGCCCACAGACTGAAGCTGTCAGCGACGTCCACCGCTGCACCCAACCCCGGCGCTCCCACGACCACGGGCGACCGAGCCCGCTCGAAACGAGGCTCGGCGCCCGGCGGTGTCACATCGCTCGACGACGTCTCAAAGCGCTGTTCTATCGTGCCTCCACCGATGCTGATGCTCCCCCAACCGGTTAGCAGCCCGTGCCGACCACCAAAAGCCCAGCCAACGCTCCCGGTCGGTGTCCATTCGTTTGCGCCGCCTTCAGCGACCCAGAGAACCTCTACATGGGCGAACGGGCCGTTCCCACCCGTCGGGCGCAGCGTGAGCAATCCGCCCAGCGCATACCCGACGTTGTGCGCGATCGCGTTGGATCCGGCCGCGCCGGCTATCAGCGCATAGTCTCCGGCAGCCTTCGAGTACTCGGAGTGCTCTCCGAGATCTGCGATGTTCGCGTCCGCGATTGGTGCCAGAGAAACGGCGATGAACTCCGGCGAGCGATCGACGAATCCCGAATAGTACCCGGGCCCGAAGCGACTCGCGAACAGTCCGCGCCGTAAATCCTCCTCGAGAGAACGCGACCGTGTGTGCCTCTGCACAAACTCCAAGCCGTCGAACGGTACCCGTTCCTGCGCAACTGCAACGAACGTTGCTTCTTTGCGTTCGTCGTCGATGGTGACCTTGGCGTGCCGCGGCAGGAGCAGGTCGGAAAAGTAGTCGTCCGCGCCGTTGATGCTCACCAGCGTGCGGCCATCAGTGCTCAAGACGCGCATACGTCCGTTGTTTCCCTTGACGCCGGTGAGCCAAGCAAGCTCGCCGTTCGCCGGAGGGTTCAGCTCGAGAATGGGCGCGCGGCGATGGGCGACCGGGGGACGAGCCACGACATCCAGACGCGCTGCAGGGTCCACGATGCCTCGATTCGCGGCGTACATGAACGCGGCAACCTCGCTGTACTCCAAGCGATGATCTCGGTTGACATCCGCCGCCCCACGCAATGCGGACAGTAGCTCGTGCGTGAAGATCCCGTGTCCAATCTCATCCCACTCGTGCGCGCGAGCACCGGTCGTACTCGCGAGAATGGCGCCGACGTTGGGAAAGCGATCGAGCGTGGTTCGTATCAACAGGTCGCGCGCCTGTTGCGAGGTGACGGATACGACACGACCATCGTCACGCGGTCGAACGACGGCCTCCGCATGACAAGCGTCCACCAACAGATGGACGAAGCTGGCGGGGATCCGCGCCAACACTTCATCGTAGAGAAAGTCGCGTTTCAAGCCGGCATCGAGCAGGGCCAGAGCTGGCTCGCCCTCGTAGGCGATCGCGCCATGGCCAGAGTAGAAGATGATCACGGACACTTCGTGCCCTGCGGCTTGATCCGACGCGGCCTGCCGGATCAACCTGTCCACTGCCGCGACGACGTGGGCTTTGGTCGGGACGCGGGCGACGGCGGCCAGCGCGGGGAACGTGCGTTGCGACTGGGCATCCATCAACGTCAGCAACTGTGCACTCACGCCGCTCTCCCGAAGAAACTCGAACATGGCGGCAGCGTCGTCGTCAGCGTAGCGCAAGGGCTGTCGTTCGACGCCCGGCTCATCGTCGGGGAACGGAGCGTTGTTGCCAATCAGAAGGGCGTGAACGCGCATCCCCGCAGAGGCACCGGGACACAGAGAAACGATCGCTACGATGGCAAGCAGAAACGAAAGCAGTTTCCGCCTCGAGAGGTCGCGCCAGACCAGCCAAAACGATCTCGTGCGCCTTCCCAACAGTCTCGACATGACACCCCGCATGACCAACACCGGCACCCGACGGCTAATCCCAGGCGACCCGAGCTGACGGCATCGATCATCAGTCATGACGCCCTTTGGCGCAACGCTCACCGACAAATCGGCCGAACGCTTTTGTTTTGAGCGATTTCACGAACAGCAAGTGACCAACGCGCGTGCTTGCGCGTAGCGGCGCGGTCCCTCAACGTTGACAGCGATCGGTTACCTTCAACCTGCCCAATCGCTGCGCGCTGCCGACGACAACCCCGCCGACGGTGGAATGGCGGAGGCGCCAGTCACCCCTCGGGACGGCCCCGGCATGCTCGAGCCGGAACCCGAACCCGAGCCGGAACCCGAACCCGAGCCGGAACCCGAACCCGAGCCGGAACCGGAGTCCGACCCCAGACTCGCACCGCGGAGCGAGCCGTCACCGGCGGCAAGCGCCACCACCATGCGATTCGGCGCACCGCGAATGATGGAGGGTCTGCGCCCAGGAAGCCCGCGACTTCGCGTGACCCACGAGGAACGAGGCGCTTTCCGTGAGTACCGAGTCGTATGAGTTCAGCCCAACACTCGTCGATGGTCAGCTCGAACCCTTCGCCAAACGGAGCACCCGGAGCCCAACACGAGCTCCGAACCGAGCTCAGGGTTCGATGATCAAGTCGAAGAACACCGCAGCCTCCTCGGGCATGCTCCGAAGCGCATCTCGGGTGGCGGGTTCGTCAAGCAGTCGCACGGTCACGCGATAGCGCCCTGGCTGGTGGGGTGCGCCAAGCGCCACGCCCTGATCCAGCACTACCGTCGATTCGCTCGCGGGTATGGTCGCCAGACTTCCTTCGGACGCCGGGAAGTACCAGATTGGCTCGGGGTTCGTCTGACCCTGAGACTCTGCGAACGCAGCCAGATGGCGGGGCGTCGACGACGCACGCACGCTAAACATCAACGTCGAACCCAGTGGACAGTGGAGCTTTCCGGCTTCGGAGACCAACCCGGCGCACCCCAACTCCACCATCGCAGCCGCCCCCACCGAGTCCGCGGCGCCCTTCGAGCGAAGTCCGCTCGCCTGGTCGAGCTGTCGATTCGAGATCAGAAACAGCCCCCCTACAGCCGCCGCGAGCGCCGCCACAGACAGCACCGGCGCCAGGCGCATGCGAGGTCGAGCGCCGTCGAGGTCGCGCTGAAAGACGCGGGCGCCAATCTCGTCGTACTGTGCGCCGCTGAGCACCCCTCCAGAGAGCAGCTCGTCGAGGTCGATTTCCTCCTTGTTCATGACGACTCCGCTCGAAAGGGAATGGTTGCAGTCGGACCGACAGCCTTCACGGTGAAGCTCCCAGCTGCCATCAATGCTTTGCGCAGCCCCTTGCGCAGGTGCTCTTCTCGGGTGCGCAACGTGCGGCGCGACAGACCGAGCTCACCACACGCTTGCTGTTGGGATTGACCCAGGACGAAGCGATGACGGTAAACGTCGTGGAGCGCCTGGGGCAATTCAGACAAGTAGCTCCTCAAGATTGCCAGCACCGTGGGATCATAACGTTGACCCGTCTCCTCGTCAGCCAATTCAGACGACGCCAACACGGTCGGCTCGGTCGGCACTTCGCGACCACGTCGGCGCAACGCATCGATGACGCAGTTGCGAGCGATCGCCGCCAAGTAAGGACCATAGTCGCGCTGACCGTCGTAGGCGGCGCGGGCACCATCCGAGAACGCCTTCACGAACACTTCTTGGACGAGATCGGCAATGGCACTCGCTTGCTGCAGCTCGGAAGAATTGAAACGTCGAAGTAGGGCGCGGATCTGTCGGTCGACGCGACGCACGTAAGCCCAGTAGACCCGCTCTTCAGCCTTGGGGTCACCGTCGCGAAAGGCCTGCAGTTCTTCATCGGACGCCCAAAGCATCAGCACACCACCAGCAAGCTCATGACCCGCACCCTACACCTCAGCCCCTCGCACGCCCAGTCGTAGCCGCCCGGTTTGTTGGTCCCATCGCCGTTCGTTAAACGCGGACAGCTTTCCCAGTAGTTAGCAGCCCGCTCGTTAACGCTGTGCCAGCGGTTCGACAGTCGGTCGAACGAATCGCAACCAATTCGACGGACAGCTCGTACGTGACATCTCATCAACGCGGCGAGTCAGTGGCTCGGACGAACACGACGGGTGTCGGTCGGCGTGGAACACCGTTCTGCGCGGTTCAACGGAAGCGGACGATCCGCTTTCCCGCCCCCCAGAGTTGCCCGTCGGCCGTCTGCCACAACCCGCCCAGAAACTCGTCTGGCTCTTGGGTCACGGACTCCGTCCGCCATTCACTTCCGTCCCACTGCACGAGGGCCTGCTCTTGCGGGCTCTCTCTCCAATCGGAGAGCACGAGTGCCCAACGCTGAGCGCCAGGGCCCGCGGCGACGATGGCGTTGGAGGTATACGGCACGGGAGACCGGGTCAGCGACCACGCGTCACCATCGTAATGCGTGATGACCCCATTGTTGCCCGCGACCCAGACGTCACCGGAGTTCGTGCCGTACATCGACGTCAGGTAGTGGTCGCTCGCATTCGCGACCGGCTGCCATCCCTCGCCAGCATCGTGGTACGTCAGCCCCGAAGAACCGACGGTCCACACGTCGTCGGGTGCGGACGCCCAAACCGCGAAGAACCCGTCGGGTGCGCCGGTGTCTTGTCTTCGCCAGACCTCTCCGTCGTAGTGCAGAACCAGGCCGGGGCCACCCGCGGTCGGGACCGTGTAACCCACGACCCAAACATCCTTCGGACTGAGCGCAAATACGCCATGCAATGAGAGTTCGTGGCAAGGATCCGACGTGTCGACGTCGAGCCCCTCCGCTCCGAAGACGTCATGCTCTGCCCACGTGCGGCCGTCGTAGTGGAACGCCGCGCCGTCGGTGCCGACCATCCACACGTCGTCCGGCCCGGTCCCTGACAGCGCCAGCATGGAAGTCGTTGCGGGATGCTCGACCGCATCCCATCGCCCGTCGCGGTAGCGGCGCAAGTAGGTCGTCGAACGCCAACGCTCGTCGTTACAAATCAGAATCGCGTTCATCGGTGCTGGATCGGGGTCGACCGCTTCGGTTCCCAACGCCCACAGTTCGCCGGCGTCGTTACCCCACAACGTGTCCCATTGCACGCCGTCGAACGTTTCGCTGCTGATGACGGTGCTCCAAGTCGTGGCTTTCTCCGGCTCAGGGGGTGTTGGCTCGACGGGCTGGGGCGTCGGATCTGGATCCTTGCCGCTCGACGACGGCGGCTCTGGCGACGGCTCCTGATGGGTTGGCGTGTCGGCACCTCCACCGTCGACCTCGCCCAGTTCGGGCACGCAAATGGGTGCGTCGAGCTTCGGTGCTCCACAGGCGGCAGCCTTTGCGTCCGGGTCGCTGCTCGAGCACACCGCGTCGCCCAGCTCGTCGCATCCCTGCGGCACGTCACAGCGGCGCGTACAAATCCCGCAGCTGCAGCTGCCTTGATCGCAGTCGGAATCCTGCCGACAGCCGCTCAGCCAATTGGTCTCGCCGCCAACCTTTCCCGGATCGGCACCGCTCTTGGCGCCGCATCCGCTGCCAGCGAAGGTTGCGCAGGTTGCCAGCAACAGGAATGAGAAGCGCCCCCGCCCTCGACTCGATCGAGCGCGGCTTGTCGGCAAAAGATGGGGATTTTGATGGCTCATGGTTACTACGGCCTCAATCTCGAGGTGTTGACGATTCGTGCTCGTCGCCCAGTCGCGTCGTGCCGACGTAAGCGACGAATTGCTGATAGGAGTCTTTTTCGGGAGCGTCGTGGACGGCGTTGTAGCGCTCGACGCGTTCGCGGAGCTGGACGATGCGCGCGCGCAGCTCCCCCAGCAGCGAACTGACCTCCTCCTGATGGGGGTGTCCCGGCCAAACGGTGAAGCGATACGTGCTCCCCCCGACCTGCTCGGCAATGGGTGACTTTTCGCCACGCAGCTCGAGCTTGCGGCAGATCGCCGTGACGACTGCTTGATAGTGGTCGAACACGGACGCTTCCCACCCCTGGCTCGAACCGACCGGGATGAAGCACGACGCCGAGCCGTAGTTGCCACAGTCGTCGCGCGTGATCCGCCCATCGCGAACGAGCTGCTCCAGCGCCACAGCCCGCGCCGCTGGAGCTCCAGGCACGATCTTTTCGAGCGCTTCGAGGTCGAGTGGACCAAAGCGATAGACGGCTACCCACAGCATGTGCGCCAAGCGTTCCGGATCGCCGGACCAACGTTCCGGCAATTCGCTCTCGTCGAGTGCCCGGTACAGCGTTCGATCGCCAGTGCCCGACGTGTACAGCACCCCCCCCTCGACCATGTCGTTGAGCACCCCCCGCAGCGTCGCGTCGTCGTCATGGCGAAACCGCACGAGCAAGTCCGCACGCAGGGTCGGGCCGTTTTCCTGAACGTGCTTCAGCACTGCCGTCCACAGCGATTGACCGCGAAAGGTTTCGCTCTCCGACAGCCTCTGCATGCGCTTGTGGTAGGTGCGCAGCGCCAGGCCAAACATGTCGGCGATCACGGCGTGGGTCATTCCCTGCGCCTTGAGCTCTCGTACCAGGTCGACAAAAACTTGGTTGGCGGTGTGAGATAGTGGGGTTCGTACGCCGGTGGCTGTCGCCAACTGCGCGATCAAAACCGTCGTCTGCCTCACGATCGCGTCGATCAGTACTTCTGTGTTCATAGCTCGCCTGTGATCCCAACACAGGCCAATCTGACACCCGCGACGAGTCGAGCCTAGTGTCCAAAAGTACATGCAACCGACGGGGCCGATAACACCGATATACGGCTACGACGTCTCAACGTCGGTTCACCGAAGAGCCCAACCGCCCACGCCATGCGACCAACGGCAGAGCGAGGCACCCGTGGAAGGGCAAGTCCCAACGCGCGCGGCGATGGCGACGGCATGCGCATCCGTCGAGCCAGGCTGTGCTCGGCGGCCGGAAAGCACGACGACACGCCCCGGACGGCCACCTTCAGCGTTCCCATGCGACTCAGCAGCAAACTGTGACGCTGAAGGATTCCACAGCACCAGATGGACGACAGGCGTGGATCGACGTCGGGCGTACGGCCTCGGCAAAGCGCATCCCAACACGGCACTCGGTCTGAAAATCGAGATGCCGACGCCACTGACGTCACGTATCAACTGCTGAGTCGCCTCCCCCAATGCTCCGAACCCATTCGCTTTCTCAATACCGACGGTCCCACTTCCGCACACTCATCAAGTGTGCACCTCTCGTCGCCAGCGCATTGCTGGCGGCCTGCTCGGGCAACCGTTTCGACGGACCTGGCGGCAGTGATTCACCGGTGAGGGTGTCGCCGGCGGGCTCAGATCCCGCTGGGACGTCGGACACCCGGCACGCCGCTGAGCTCGTCGGTACAGGTCCGGAACTCCGAGACGCCGGGGGAGATACGTCGATCACGGCGACCAAGCCCGGCACGGGAAGCAACACCCCGCGCCCGAAAAAGGGCGCTGTATCCGAGTCGGGCGATCTCGGTGCCGACGGGGGACCCGCTTCCGAACCGGCCGAAGCAGGCGCGTCCACCTCGGACCACCCCGCTCCGCCGCCTCCCCCGCGTGCGGATGCGTCAGACGATCGGGCCCCCAGCGACCCGGACGCAGGCGCGCAGTCCGTGGAAAGCGTCGACGAGTGCAGCGACCCGTCGAACAGCTCTGACCCTTGCGGATGTGGAGACGCCCGAGACCAAGTGTGCGCGTCCTTCGGACGACACTTGATTCATCGCTACAGCTTTTCGGGAACGGGGAGCGTGGCGACAGACACGGCCGGCGGAGCTGACGGCACCATCGTCGGCACGCAATTGGACGGCTCCGGCATCCTCCCTCTGAACAACACGGCGAACCACGTCGAGCTGCCGGCAGGGATCGTTTCTCGTCTCGAAGATGCAACC
The DNA here is from genome assembly GCA_003235365.1 of Deltaproteobacteria bacterium. Classification (GTDB taxonomy): domain Bacteria; phylum Myxococcota_A; class Polyangia; order Polyangiales; family Polyangiaceae; genus SZUA-265. The sequence goes on along the minus strand of QJWJ01000189.1, from coordinate 7,763 downwards.
CTGGAGGCATGGCTGACGTGGAGCGGCGACGGCGAATGGCAGCGGATTTTCGACTTCGGAGGTTTGTCTGATTGGGGCGATCCGCAGAGCTACATCTTCCTCTCACCTCACACTCGCGGCACGCCTCCGGGTCTCACGTTGAGTTTCAGTACCAACGACAGTGACAACGCTGGCTACGTGCGCTTGGAAGACTCGCTGCCATCGAACACGGCCGCACACGTTGCCGTGGTCGTGGACGGCAACTCGCGCAAAGCGACACTGTTCGTCGACGGAGAATTCCAGAAGGACGGCGTGATGTACTTGCCGCTGAGCGCGATCAACGACGAATACAACACACTCGGTCGCTCGTTGTTCGGCGACGACCCCGACTTTCACGGCAGCTTCGACGAGTTTCGTATCTACGATGCGGCGCTGAGTGCTGACGAAGTGTCGCTCAGCTTCGAACGCGGCCCCGACGCAGCACTCGATTGGGCCGCACGCACCCAACAAGAGCCCGTGGCGTCGCCAGACACTTCTGCCCCGACGTGGCCGCCCTTCGCTCCGCGATAGAGCGAATCCGCTCGTCGATTCGAGTACTTCTTGCGCCGGTTGCCGGCACAACGGCGCCCCGAAGTCGGCGACGCGCCAAAAATGCATCGGGATTGACGATGGATGGGAAATGTCCAACGGTCCGTCGAGTAAGCACCCTCGCTCGGTTCGAAGCACGCCATGTCACGACCATCCGTCATGCCCACCCCCGATGCGCAAACGAGCGCGCGCCTGTACGCAGAGTTGTTCCCTGAAGTGTACCTCCGCTTTCATCGGCGCGACGGAAAGGCCCGTGATCTCAGCGCAGCGTCACGCGCTGTTCTGCTGCATTTGGTGCGTACTGGACCGTTGACGGTCGGCGAATGTGCCAAGCACTTCGATCGCGCGCAGTCGGCCGTGAGCGAGCTCGTGGATCAACTCGAAGGTCACGGGCTCGTGGCGCGCGTCCGCGACGAGTCCGACCGCCGGCGCGCACTGGTCTGGCTCACCGAGGCGGGCCGCGCGCAATTGATACAGGACCAGCAGGTGCTGTCAGTCGAACTGCTCGAGCGCGCCGTGAGTCTGATGACCGAATCCGATCGGCGTTGTCTCATCGCTGCAACCCGAGCGTTGATCCATGCCGCAGACCATGCAGACGACGATACGTCTTCCCACCCACCCTCAAAGGAGTAGCCCATGAACGACCCCTGCCGATGTGAAAGCTGTTCGATGCCCATCGAGACTGGACAGTACTGCCAGTATTGCGTTACCGAGACGGGTGAACTGCAACCATTCGAGCAACGTTTCGAGAAGATGGTCAGCTGGCAAATGAGCCAGAAACCAGGCCAGTCGCGCCCGGACGTGGAGCGCGAGACCCTGCGGTTCATGAGTCAGATGCCCGCCTGGAAGAATCACCCCAAGGTTGTTGCAGCGACTGGAGATTGAGCTGCGCTGACCGCTGCACTCGACCGACCCGCTCGCGCACAGCCAACCACGTCGCTTCGTCTTTTCGCCGCGCGTTCGGGCAAACGCGTCGTTTCGCGCGGTGTCGGGAGTGGGTCGATTCACGGGGCAACGCTGGTCGGCGCTTCGCACGCTGGCCAGCGCGGTTCGTCGGCGCGACATCGAGCGTCTCCGCTATCGCTCGTCGAGCCGGCGGCAATCGGCGCCCGAGGCGACGGTCGAGAACTTCTCTCGTAGGGCGGACAACGTTTCGTCGTACAGCGTCGTGCCGGTTCGAACTTGAGAGGTCGCAAGTTCCACCGTCGTGATGAAGCCGTCACCGTCTCGATCTGCAGCGGCGAACGAATCGAACGACAGCGACTCTTCCGAGAGCGAGTCCTGCGCGAACAGCGCCTCGCCACGGGCGGTCAATTCGACGGTCACCTGGGCTCCAGCATCGAGGTGCACCGTCGTGAACTCATCCAATGGGCAGCCGGCGGAATCCGCTGGAGTGACGTACGGGAACTCCCAGCGAAAGCGCTTGTGCTCGGCACCTCGGGTAGCAGTGCCTTCGACGTACAGCCCGGTTCCGCTCACGGCTGACGTGGTGATCGACACGGACTCTGTCGTGACGCCCGACCTGCGCATGTACGAAATGTCATCCGACAGCATCAGTTCCATGTCGGATTCGGACACGCCCGCCCCGCGCACCACCGGCGAAGTTCTTCCAATCGGGAAGATCCCGTAGCCCAACAAGCATACGCCTCGCCCAAACACCAAACCCACCTTCTGGGGCTGGCTTTGACGGAGCGTCAACACACGCGAGTAGCGAGTCGTGGTCGCGTCCTTGCATTCGTGCACCCCACCGGGGGACAGAGACACGGAGCCGATGGTAATCAGGTACCGCTCGAACTCGATCTGCCAACCATCGGCCATCTCGGAACTGGGGATCTCCGATGACAATGCGCTCGCGCGAAGGTTCACCAGCACTTCGGCCGGAGGCGCGGTATCGACGGGGAGGCAGCCAGTGGTCGAACCAACGAAGGCGATGCCGAACACGAGACCTTTGCTCAAAACGCGCCCTCCAATCCCAAACTCGGGATCGTGACCGGACCGATCTCTTCCCCCTTGACGGTTTCTTCTTGCAAGCTCGCGTTGAGCCATTCCAACACGAAGGAGAGATGACGCTGCGATCCGTAGTCCCACCGCTTCTCCAACCGGGCGTCAACGCGAAAAAAAACTGGGTCTCGCTTCGGATCCGAGGTGCGGTTCGTCACGGCAGTCTTCTCGTCGACGTCTGGATTGGGTGCCCCCGAATAGAAGACGAGGCGCGTACCGACCCGCCAATTGCTTCCCAGATCGTATCCCATGACGGCGTTGAGCACATGCGTGCGGTCGAAGTCGGACGGAAAGTGCGCAGCACGGCGACTGCGCGTCGACCGCGACAGCGTGTACGTCAGCAGACCGCCGAACTGCTTCGAGAACGGCCGGCGCAACGCCAGCTCGAGGCCAACCGCCGACCCGAGGCTGCGCGTATCGAGCGATTCGAGATCTTCGCCCGTCCCAAGCCCGTCCGTCACATCCAGCAACACGTGGTGGAATACCGCGGCAGACGCGGCGACATCCCACGGCGCGTCGAACTCGACGCCGTAGCTGTTCTGTAGGGTCCGCTGCAGGCGCGTATCGTGCGGCGGACTCAACCCCGCAACGGGAACGACGAACGACGCAGGCTGACTCGCGATTCCCACCGCCTGAACGAGCCGCATCGTGTCGCTGACGCTCAGTCGCGTCGCCAATCGCGGTTCGACGGCGGCCGCATTCGCCCCTCCCGACGTGTAGTAATCCACGCGCAGTCCGGGCGTGACTTCGAAGTTGTCGCGCGGCTGAAACTGAAGCTCGGCGTACGCGCCCAGCACTCGGTCGACGCGTGATGGGAACAACTCACCAAACGTCGGCGCAGGGTCCGGGTCGTCAGGGTCGACCCCTGCACTCTCGACGGTAGAGTAGCGATCGCGCGAGCCCTGAACGCCGACGCGCAACAGCGCATCCCCAGCGAGCGGTTGCTGCAGGGCGACTCTACCCGCCCAGGAGTAGTCACGCGCATTGACCGCTTCGGCGACGTGGGATTGGTCGAAGCCGAAAGTGACCCCGGTCGTGAGCTCTCCCCCCGACGAAAGCCGGTGCTCGTGTCGCAGGTCGATGCGGTAGAATTCCACTCCGAACTTCGCCTCGACGTCGCCCAGGCTATCTCGCTCGCCAACCAGATCGTAAGAGCCGAAACTGAACAACGAAACGCGATCTCGCGGTCCGAGTTCGTAGCTGACTCGCGCCTGATAGTCTCTGTAGTCGACCATCACGTCGGGGACGGTCAACGAGACCAGAGCGGCGGTATACGAATACCGTCCTCCCAGCAGCACAGTACCGCGACCGTCAGCGAATCCGCTTTCCACGAGTGCCCCGGCGTCGAACAGCCGCAAGCTGGCCTCACCATGCAGCTCTGGGGTCGGCGGACTCGTCCAACCAGCGACGATGCCCCCCGCGTACCCTCCGAAACTCGCGGGGTAGCCGCCGGAATGAATGTCGACGCGGCTCATCAAGCCAGGGTGCACGGCAGCAGGCCCGAGCGCAAAGTGATACAGATATGGAACGCGAATTCCATCGACGTAGTACCCAACGTTGCCGGGTGGTGAGCCGCGCAGGTAGAAGTACGGCAGACCAGAGATGATCGGCGTGACACCCGGCAGCACTTCCAGAGCGCGAAACGGATCGCCGAAGGCACCCGGCAATTGACGGACCTCAGCTCTTGACAGCGTTGTGACTGCAGGACGAGGACGTTCTCCCGCAACGATGACCTCGATCGGCGCATTCTCTGCTTCCCGCGCAGGTCCGTCCAGCGTACCGCGATGCGCGTCCTCGCCTTCGCTCACGGTAGGACGCTCGACACGCTTGGCCCGCGACCGTTGCGCAAACTCGACGCTGACACGGATCCTTGCGTTGACGGGAACCCCGCCGCGCGTCGCAGGCGAGAAGCGCCACTGCGTTGCCGCATCGACCGCCGCGCGCCCAAACACGCCGTCGTCAGCGACCGACCGAGCCTCCACGACACGTCCATCCACATCGACAGTCAACTCGACGATGACGACCGCGTCTCCTCGAGCTCCTTCGGGATAGTCCACCGCCAGCGGGGCTAGCGCTTTCGGCTCGGTGACCTCCGCAGCCTCGGGCCGGTCGGGCCCGTCCACTGGCTGTTCGCCGTCCTCGGCGAACGCCGGCACCCCGAACATCGATGCCGCGAGCACCCACCGAGCGGCTAGCAGTATTCGCCGCGCCAATGCCGAGCGGCGACTCGTCACGAGGCCCGCTTGGAGCATGACTGGCAGGCGCTTCATTCGCGCCTCCAGCAGGTCGCGACGGCTGAACGGCACTTGTCGTCCTTGGCAACAGCCGATGCCCCTGTTGCGCGCGCCGAGTCCACCACCTGCATCCGACCAGAACGGTTGTCCCACTGCAAGCGAAAGCGTTCTCCCAGAACCAACCCCGAGAGCGTGAATCGACTCCGTGCGCAAGCCCACTCGAGTCGCGACCGAATCCACGGCGTTTCACCAGGACCGCTATCCGATTCATGGCAGCGATGCACAGATCTACTCGCCGCAAGAGAATCGGGTCGGGTTGCATTTTCGAGCCCAGCCGGAGCGCTCCCCTGGAATCATGCCGCGACCGCAAACGCAACCGGGTCCCCCAGGAAGGTCTCGAAAGCACCGGGTGCTGCACCCGGTGGCAGAGCCTCCCGGGCTCGACGCGGGCCGGTCGGTATTGACGCGTCCATCTGCGCTAGCAAGCGGCGAGCGCTTCGAGTACGAGACCAGCGATGTCGAGAACGAAGCCCATTCGAGGTGAGACGTCCAAGTCCAACTCGCCAAAGGCCGCCCCCGGCGACGACGGCCAACTTGCGGCGCGCATCGGCACGGAACTCGAGCTCCCGCTCGCTGCGGTGGCCGCCGTGCTTCGATTGACTCGGGAAGGCGCGACGGTGCCCTTCATCGCTCGCTACCGTAAGGAAGCGACGGGAGCGCTCGACGAAGTGCAGATCCGAAGAGTGTGTGAACACGCCAGCTACTTGGAAGAACTCACCGCGCGCTGCGACGCGATCCTCGATAGCGTTCGCAACCAGGGATTGCTGAACGCTGATCTCGAACGCCGCTTGCGCTCGGCTACCACCAAGGCAGAACTCGAGGATCTGTACCTACCTTTTCGGCCCAAACGCCGCACTCGAGCTAGCGTCGCACGGGAACGAGGACTCGCTCCACTGGCAGAACAGATGTGGAACGCCACGGCCCCTCGCGGCGAAGGGCAGCGATGGCCAGAACGCGCCGCAGAATCGTTCGTAGCACTCGACCGCGACGTGCCCGATGTCGCCACCGCCCTCGCGGGCGCCCGCGACATCTGCGCAGAACGACTCGCAGAGCATGCCGACCTCCGTCACCACTTTCGCAACGTCGTCGGGACGCGCGGCATCCTGAAGGTTACCAAGACCAAAGCCTTCAAGGACAAGAGCACCAAGTTCGATGCGTACGCGGATTACCGGGAACCGCTGACGCGGGTAGCCTCACATCGTGCGTTGGCGATTGCGCGTGGCGAAGCCGAAGGCGTCCTAAAAGTGCAGATCGAGACCGACGCAGACCAGTTGGCGACGGTCGCCCTCGATCGTCTCACCCGAGACCGCTCGTCCCCGTGGTTCGCACAGTTGCGAGAGGTGGCGCGAGACGCAACGCATCGGCTATTGCTACCGGCAGCGCAGAGCGCCGTGCGCTCCGGGCTCGACGAACGGGCGGAGTCCGCGGCAATCGGCGTGTTTGCGACCAATCTTCGGCAGTTGCTGTTGGCACCGCCGTTCGGCGGAAAACCGGTGTTGGCAATCGACCCGGGTCAGCGCACTGGGTGCAAGTGCGTGGCACTCGACGCCACTGGAAGGCCCCTGGAGCACGACACCGTCTACCTCGTCTCCAGCTCGTCGAAACTGGAAGAGGCGAAACGCACGTTGGCGCGCCTATTGAAAAGGCACAACCCCGACGCCGTCGCGGTCGGAAACGGCACTCATGGACGTGAGACGGAACGCTTCGTGACAGAAGTGATCGCCGGTATGCGGACGCCCAACCCTCCCTGTGTGGTGAGCGTCAATGAAGCAGGAGCAAGCGTCTATTCCGCGAGCGAGGTGGCGCGCCGGGAGTTTGCAGATCTGGACGTCACGATTCGCGGCGCGATAAGCATCGGTCGGCGGCTGCAAGATCCTCTCGCAGAGCTAGTCAAAGTCGAACCGAAGAGTATCGGTGTTGGTCAGTACCAACACGACGTCGACCAGCGAAGGCTCGGCGAGCAACTGTCCGTCGTCGTCGAGAGCTGCGTGAACGAAGTTGGTGTCGAACTCAATACCGCAAGCGCGGAGCTGCTGAGCTACGTCGCTGGCGTCGGGACCAAAGTCGCGCGCTCGATCGTGGCTCACCGCAACGAGCACGGTGCATTCTCGAGCCGTTCTGCCCTGTTGAAGGTTGCGGGGCTGGGTCCCAAGACGTTCGAGCAGTGCGCCGGGTTCCTGCGCATCCGCGAGGCGAAGAATCCGCTGGACGCTTCCGGCGTTCATCCAGAACGATACGAGCTGGTCAGCCGCATGGCGAAAGACGAGGGGGCCACCATCGAGCAACTGATTGGCAATCGCGCCTTGTTACAGCGCCTCGACGTCGACCAATACGCCGACGTGGGACGGTTCACTCTGCAGGACATCCTCGCTGAGCTGGAGAAGCCCGGCCGCGATCCCCGGTCGCACTTCGAACGCCCGACGTTCGACGATGCGCTCAGAGAGTTGAGCGATCTGAAACCGGGCATGCAACTGGAAGGCCTCGTGACCAACGTGACGGCGTTTGGCGCATTCGTCGACGTCGGTGTGCACCAGGACGGGTTGGTGCACATCTCGGAGCTCGCCGACCGATTCGTCAAGGATCCGATGACGGTGGTTAGAGTGGGAGAGCGCGTTCGGGTGCGCGTGCTGCAGGTCGACCAGGCTCGCAACCGAATTTCCCTCAGCCGCAAAGGGCTGGCGGACACGTGAGCGTTGAGGCCAGCTGTTGTCCCCCCACACACTTCGACGCAACGTGCGCGGCCGCCTGACCGCGGGCGCTCTCGCCCTTCAGCGCACTGCCCCGAAAGTCGCACGAGGATCGCTGAGGGCGCTCTTCGGGGCCACCGTCGGCTCCCTGTGCGCGCAGCTCTGTGCTGTAGGTGTTTGATTTGTCGCAGCAATCAACCTGACTGCTGCTCTA
>QJWJ01000253.1 GCA_003235365.1 Deltaproteobacteria bacterium | reverse complement strand
GCGATGGGTTGGGTTGCGGTAGGTTGGGTTGCGGTAGGTTGGGTTACCGTGGGTTGGGTTGCTTCAGTGACTGCGAAGATGTCGACCTGCCCGCAGCCGGCGTTCACAACCGCACCCAGGACGCAAAGCGCACGACTCGACCGCGCCACCATCACAGCCATGCTCCGATGGTGAGGGTCAACGCCAAATTGGGGCGCCCGGTCGTTGCCGCGACTGTGTCCAGAATGTGAATGGCGATACTGGGCTGGGCCAGTTGAACGTGGGCAGCGATGCTCGAATAGAAGCGGTCGAACAGGTGAATGTCGGCCCCCACGCTCCCCTCCAACAGCAGCGACCATTGATGGTCGTCGTGGCTGCTGTGCGGCGCTTCGGCAAGACCCTCCACGGCGGTGCCGAGCGTCCCGATGGAGACGCCCAGGAATGGTCGCAAGGGTTGCCCTGCCCGAAACCGGTAGCGCGCGCCCGCCAGCGCGTAGGTCTGGTCGAGGCGTGCCCGCTGCGTCGATGATGCTACGACTGGGCGACTGCCGAACCCCGCTGCCGCCGCATGCAGCGTCAGCCAAGGCTGCAACGTGAGATCGAGACGTGCGAAGGGCATGATTGCTGGTCCGACGCCGTCGAGGCCAGTCAGCGTAGCCGCCCCACCTGCCAGCCCCAACGTTTCGAACGTCCCGGCATCGTGCTCGACTCGTGGAGATGCAGTGGGGCGCTCGACGGCGCGTGGCGGCGCCGGCGGCTGGGCCTCGTTCGCCATGTCGCCTTCGAGGAAACTGGAACGCAATAGCTCGATGGTGCGAATCGCGAGCTTCTCCGGCGTGTCCCCGGGGTGCGCGACGAGCCGGACGCTCGACGCGCGGAACCGTTGCGATCGTCGATCGACGACCCAGACGTCGATCGAGAACGGTGCCGAATCGCCGGCGATCTCGATGACCGCGTCGACAGCCGGCTCGGCTTGCGCCTGCCGCAGCCACGTAGGTGCGGAATCGCGCCCGGTGGGGGAGTCCTCGTCGGGGCGAACGTAGAGTTGGACTTCGAGGTCGACGGCGAGAAGCTCCCCGTGGAGGCGTGTGACGACCTCGACGAGCTCCGGGGTCCGACTTTCGCCGCGTACGATCGCGACCGTGCGGGCGATCGACGCGTTCGACCACAGCAGCCAGGCCACTACGCACAGGCCGCGGTGCAACCTCCAGCGCACGCGCTCAGTCGCCGCGAAGAAAAGCACGCGCCGAGCCGGCATAGCTCCCCTTTGGAAAGCGAAGCAGGTAGTCTTTGGCGATCGAACGTGCCGCGGCTGGGCCCGAGAGCTTGCCCACGATGGTCATCTTCCGCCCAAGCGCTTCGGCGGCGTAGGCTCCGGTTGGTGCATGCGCCAAGTAGTCATCATACCACGTCAAGGCGCGACTCACGTTGCTGCCGCGCGCCTCTTCGACTCGACCGAGCAGAAAGACGGCGTCCAGAGCGCGTGGTGACTGCGGGAAGCGACGTCGTTGGGCGTGTAGCGCTCTGGCCGCAAGGTCGATGCGACGCCGATAGCGCGCCGCATTCGCCAAGATGAACAGGTCTTCGCTCGAGGCCGTGTCGAGCGTCGTTTGGATCCCAACGCGCTCCACGTCTTGCAGGATGCTGTCCCAGCGCCCCTTGGCAAGTTCTTCACCCCAGCGACGTTCGGTGCCGGACTTGGCGCGTGATGCGCTTGGCGCTTGGGCTGTCGACAGTTCTGTCTCGGCTTTGTCATCGGAGACGTCCGACGGTGCCTCGCTCGGTGCCGGGGGCACGGTGCTCGTCGTGTGAGGCGTTGGGTTCCATGCAGAACCGTCGCGGGTGTCGTCGGAGCGCAATTGCGTGATCAGCGTTTCGGACTTCGGCAAGCTCACGACCAGGCGCTGGCCCGTGTTCAACGTGAGCTCTCCGCCGGATACTGGACCGCTGACGAGCACTTCGCCGTGGCGTAGCTGAAGCTCGAATTGTTCGTTTGCGGGGTCCCAGCTGACGGTGAACGCCGTGCCTTTGACGGCAACGACAAAAGGGCCGACTTCGACCAGCCAGCGACGCCCTACGCTCGGGGTGACGTCGAATGATGCCAAACCGTGTTCGATGCCCAGGCGGACGCCGGCTTCATCGACGGATCGCAGGCGCCCGCGTGTACCCGGAGCCAATTCGAAACGCGTCCCTTCGTTGAAGGTCAACGTGATCCCGGTGTCCGCGGATTCTTTGAGGTAGCCCCCTTCGAGCACGGTGCCTCCGCGGATGTCGTAGGTCAGCGCCGCAACCGGTGGGTTGATCCAACGTACGACACCGAGCACCAGCAAGAGCACCGCACACGTGGCGGCCGACCATGCCGACCATGCCGGCCAGCGACGGCCGCGTCGCGCCTCGAGGCGCGCGCGCACGTTGGTCAGCCCCGCGTCGAGTTCCTCTTTTGAGGGTCGTCTGGCGGCTGTGCGTCCCAGCTCGACCAAGGAGGCCAGCGCCGGATGCTCTCTTGTTTCCCTGCGCGTCATTCTTCCCTCTTCGTTGCGGCGACCAGTTCGACAAGCGCTGGATCGGCGTCGATCCATCGCGCCAGGCGCGTCGAGGCGTGAACCATGGAACGCTTCACCGTCGATTCCGAGAGGTTCATGTGCCGAGCGATCTCTTCGACGGTCATCGCCTCCATGCGTCGAAGGATGAACACGAGGCGATCGCGCGGGGAGAGCCGATCGAGCAGGGAGTGAAAACGACGCAGCTGTTCTCGTGATTCCAGGTCCGGGGTTTGGCTCTGCAGCAGTTCGAGTTCATTCGGTTGGTTCAGGGAGAGCCAGCTTCGCAACTTTCGGCGGCGCAGCTCCGTCTTGAGCACCCGAATTGCGAACGAGTAGACGAAGCTGCGCAGACTGTTGGGATCGCGCAGGGTGGAGGCTTTGCGGAACACCCGATAGAACACCTCTTGGGTGATGTCCTCTGCTTCGGACCGTGACCCCATACAGCGTTCGGACATCGTGAGCACCATCGGGGCGAGGCGGTTCCACGTTTCACTGACCGCCCAAGCCTCGCCCAGAATCAACGCGCGCGCGACGTCCGCGTCACTGGTTTCGCGGCCGGCCACGAGGCAAAGCAGCCGGGGCGAACGACGGTTGAGCTGAACGCTGGACATGATCCGTGGATGGGATGCAGTCGCAATGTCGCCCTCGATCAGTCCATTTTTCTCACGGGCGCGTGGAAAGAGCGCTCGGCTTGCCACGGACCGAGAAATTAGCCGTGTGTTCGGAGCACATTGGGGCCGATCGGCCCGTTCCCAACCAGTCGATGACGAACACGCTGCGTGGTGCGCGGTGGAGCGTCGGATCCAGTTGGGATGCGACGACGACTCAGGGCCCGAAAAACTGCCCGACAATCGTCCTCGCTCGGTTAGAGCAGGCCTCGAAACCTCGAGACCGGCGACCCATGCGACAGGTGAGCGGTCGACAAGAGGCAGATCTCGAGATCTGCTTTTGGTGTCATCAGACTCAACGCGCTCCGGGAACGTCGACGGTGGTCGTCAAACAGCCGAGCTCGATGGCGATGCTCGGGGCGGAGTCGTTCGTCACGGAATCGCAGGTGGAATCACACAGCAAGATGCGTGTCGGATCCTGATTGTCGTTGAAGTACCAGCCGCCCGAATTCGTGCAGTCACTCGATCCATTCACTCGCGACAGGGCCATCTCGCCGCTCGAAAGGGTCACCTTGACCATCGCCTCGCTGGGATCCGAGTCGGCGCTCGACGGCAGCTGGATGTCACAGGACACCGCTTCGCCCCGGATTTGGTTCAAGGCGGCCAGCAAGTCGCTCTCGGCGTTCTGTGAGCCGACGAAGATGCCGCGCCCGGTTCCCCCGGCGCTGGCAATGCTGTTCATGAGCTGCTCGTTCGAGCCCTCCAGACCGATGGCATAGGTGAGCACGCCCTCGGTGTAGGCATTCGCCGCGACTTGTGCGATCGACGTGGCGTCGCGCGGGCAGGAGTCTTGCTGCCGGGGTTCACCGTCCGTCACGAACAGCACCACGACTTGTTCGTTGGGAGTCGCCGCTTGTTGCGAAACGGCCCACTCGGTTGCCCCCGTCAGGGCCGCGAATAGCGGTGTGCCAGCCACATCCGGATTGTGGCGATTCACGGCGTCGACGAGCGCAGTCTCCTGTGAGTCGCCGGCCTGGTCGCTGAGCTCGCCGAGCGGTACTTCGGGTTGTCCACAACTGGCGACGGTATCGTTCGTACAGGCTTGCTCGTTGCAGCCGCCGCCCGAATCCGGATTGTCGAAGAAACGCAGCGCTATCTTGAGTCCGCCGGTCGCGGAGTCCTGAAAGAATGCATTGACGGCCCGCGTTGCGTTGTCCCACTTCTGCTGCTGATCCATCGACAGAGAGTTGTCGAGCATCACGTACATGGTCACCGGTGTCAGCGCGCCGCGCGCTTGAGAGGCGGCGCACCCTTCGCCATTGCCGGGGCCGTTTGACGTCTGTTCGTCTCCGACCAGCAGTGGTCCGTTGTCCATGCCCCCGGTCGGTTTGACCACGATTTGGCGCGTGCCGCTGCAGCGGCCATCCGCCATGCAAGTGCCATCACAGCCCATTTGGGGAGTGCATTCGGCGTAACAGCTGCCTTCGTCAGAGCAGTACTGCCCGTCCGGGCAGCTGTCATCCGTAACGCAGGAGCTGCCGCAGTCTACTCCGTTGCCGCAAACTTCCACGAACTGCATGCCTGTCGACGTTTCTTCTCCCGTCGTCGTGTTGTCGTCCCCACAAGACAACAGGCCCAGAGCGATCGGGAGTAGGGCGAGTGTAGGAATGTTGCGCGTCATTCAGGTTGGCCTCCGGCAGCTGGCTTTCCAGTCTGAGTTTGCAGAAAGTGTCGGGCAACCTCATAAGTGATGGAGGCGCATGTCCACCAAGCAACACAGGAGATCCAAAATCGATCCATTCGTGGATTTCGAGTGCCATTGGTTGGCGTCAGAGCAAGAGTGGAATTGGCGACTCATTTGGACTCAGACGACGTGGAGGGCAGTGGGCGCACAGACTGACCACGCAGCACTCTGGCCTACCTGCAAGCACCGTTCGCTCGCGGCGACACCTCGTCATTCGATGTCGGCGCGCCGTCGCCTGGAGCGATGTGAAGTGTTGCATTGGCGCTCGTGACCGTTCACTTGGTGTCGATCCGCTCGCGGTGGCACAGCAGGCAACCGTTTGCGGCTGCGCTGTGCCCCGCCGGCTCGTTTCGTCGCGTGGTGCCAGTTTGAACCACCCACGGAGCAGCAGCTCCGACGCTTGCGGCGGGCGAGTTCCGACGCGCCGTTTGCCCGATTCACGGGCGTGGATGGACTCGCCGAGGGCAGCCGGTACGTCCCGAGTGTGGATGTGGTCGCGGTGACGAGTGACGGTCGTCCCCCCACCCGGATGGTGGTTTAGTCAAAGCTTTCTGGTGTCAGCTGCTCACT